>JAJYTJ010000019.1:0-33981 GCA_021793115.1 Actinomycetes bacterium
CTGCTGCGGCACGCCCGCCAGCGCAACGTCGCGATCCCGGTGTCGCTCAACACCCCGTACGTCAACACCATCGCGGTGCACAACGAGCCCTACTTCCCGGGCGACGAGGGCATCGAGCGCCGCTTCCGGCGCATGATCCGGTGGAACGCCGCCGTCATGGTGCAGCGCGCGCAGCGCTCGCACATCGCGGTGGGCGGCCACCTCTCGTCGTACGCCTCGGTGGCCACGCTCTACGAGGTCGGCCTCAACCACTTCTTCCGGGGCAAGGACCACCCGGGCGGCGGCGACCAGGTCTACTTCCAGGGCCACGCCTCCCCCGGCGTCTACGCGCGCGCCTTCCTCGAGGGCCGGCTCACCGAGCAGCAGATGGACGGCTTCCGCCAGGAGCAGTCCAACCCCGGCGGTGGCCTGCCCTCGTACCCGCACCCGCGGCTGCTGCCCGACTTCTGGGAGTTCCCCACCGTCTCGATGGGCCTGGGCCCCTCGTCGGCCATCTACCAGGCATGGACCAACAAGTACCTGCACAACCGCGGCATCAAGGACACCAGCCAGCAGGACGTCTGGGCGTTCCTCGGCGACGGCGAGATGGACGAGCCGGAGAGCCGCGGCATGCTGCAGCAGGCCGCGCAGCAGAACCTCGACAACCTCACGTTCGTCGTGAACTGCAACCTGCAGCGGCTCGACGGCCCGGTGCGCGGCAACGGCAAGATCATCCAGGAGCTCGAGGCGTTCTTCCGGGGCGCCGGCTGGAACGTCATCAAGGTCATCTGGGGCCGCGAGTGGGACGTGCTGCTCAACGCCGACAAGGACCGCGCACTCGTCAACCTCATGAACACCACGCTCGACGGCGACTACCAGACGTTCAAGGCGAACGACGGCGCGTACGTCCGCGAGCACTTCTTCGGCCGCGACCCGCGGACCGCCAAGCTCGTCGCCAACATGACCGACGACGAGATCTGGGCGCTCAAGCGCGGCGGCCACGACTACCGCAAGGTGTACGCGGCCTACAAGGCGGCCCGGGAGCACACCGGCCAGCCGACCGTCATCCTCGCCCACACCATCAAGGGCTACGCGCTGGGCTCGCACTTCGCCGGCCGCAACGCGACGCACCAGATGAAGAAGATGAAGGTCGACGACCTCAAGCAGCTGCGCGACACGCTCCAGCTGCCGTTCACGGACGCGCAGCTCGAGGAGAACCCCTACCTGCCGCCGTACTACAACCCGGGGCCCGACGACGAGGCGGTGGCCTACGCCCTCGACCGCCGGCGCAAGCTCGGCGGCTACCTGCCCGAGCGGCGGTCGACGTTCAAGCCGCTGACGCTGCCCGAGGACAAGGTCTACGCGGGCCTGGCCAAGGGCTCCGGCACGCAGCCCGTCGCGACCACCATGGCGCTCGTCCGGCTGTTCAAGGACCTGGTCAAGGACCCGGAGATCGGCAAGCGGATCGTGCCGATCATCCCCGACGAGGCCCGCACGTTCGGCCTGGACGCGATCTTCCCCAGCGCGAAGATCTTCAACACCCTCGGCCAGCACTACACGCCGGTGGACGCCGACCTCATGCTCTCCTACCGGGAGTCCGAGTCCGGCCAGATCATGCACATGGGGATCAACGAGGCCGGCTCGGCGTCGGTCTTCCAGGCCGTCGGCACGTCGTACGCGACGCACGGCGAGCCGCTCATCCCGTTCTACTTCTACTACTCGATGTTCGGTTTCCAGCGGACGGGTGACCAGTTCTGGGCGGCCGGCGACCAGATGGCGCGCGGCTTCCTCATCGGCGCCACGGCGGGCCGCACCACGCTCACGGGCGAGGGGCTGCAGCACGCCGACGGGCACTCGCCGCTGCAGGCGGCCGCGATGCCGCACGTCATCCACTTCGACCCGGCCTACGGGTACGAGATCCGCCACATCGTCAAGGACGGGCTGGAGCGGATGTACGGGGACGGCTCCGACGGGCGCGACCCCAACGTCGTCTACTACCTCACGGTCTACAACGAGCCCATGCCGCAGCCGGCCGAGCCGGCCGACGTGGACGTCGAGGGCATCAAGCGGGGCATCCACCTGCTGTCCCCGGCGCAGGGCGACGGGCCGCGGGCGCAGATCCTGGCCTCCGGCGTCGCGGTGCCGTGGGCCCTCGAGGCGCAGCAGCTGCTCGCCGAGGACTGGGGCGTGCGCGCGGCCGTGTGGTCGGTGACGAGCTGGTCGCTGCTGCGCCGTGACGGGCTCGCGGCCGACGAGTCGGCGTTCCTGCGCCCCGGCGAGCCGGCTCCCACGCCGTACCTCACCGCGAAGCTCGCGGGAGCGGAGGGTCCCTTTGTCGCGACGACGGACTACAACCACCTCGTCGCGGACCAGATCCGCAAGTGGGTGCCCGGCCGCTACGACACGCTGGGGGCCGACGACTTCGGGTTCTCGGACACGCGCGCCGCGGCGCGCCGCTACTTCCACATCGACGGCGCCTCCGTCGTCGTGCGGGTGCTCGAGCAGCTCGTCGCCGAGGGGGCCATGGACCCGTCGGTCCCGGGCCAGGCCATGTAGCGGTACCGGCTGTACGACGTCACCGCCGGCACGTCCGGCGTCGCGGGCGGCGACTCCTGACGGGTCCCCCCAGTGGAGCCAAGTGACGCCCGCCCCCGGCGTGTCGCGTCACTTGGCTCCACTGTTCGTCAGGCGACTCCACTGTCGGGCGAAACGGCTCCACTACCTGCCAGACGAACGGACTCCCAGGCGAGACCCCTCCGCTCGTCGCGGCCGAGGGTTCCGCTGGCGCGGTGGTCCCCTCAGTGGAATCCAGTGGAGCCAACCGACCCCCGCCGTCGGCGTGTCGCCGTCACTTGGCTCCACTGTTCGTCAGGCGACTCCACTGTCGGGCGCAACTGCTCCACTGCCTGCCAGACGAACGGACTCCCAGGCGAGACCCCTCCGCTCGTCGCGGCCGAGGGTTCCGCTGGCGCGGTGGTCCCCTCAGTGGAATCCAGTGGAGCCAACTGACCCCCGCCGTCGGCGTGTCGCCGTCACTTGGCTCCACTGGTTGTCGAGGGACTCCACTGCGGGGTGAATCGGCTCCACTGTTCGTCAGGCGACTCCACTGTCGGGCGAAACGGCTCCACTCGGGGCGGGGTGGCGCGGATCCGCGGCCGTCGGGGCCCGGGAAGGGACCGACGTCAGGCGCCGGCGACCGGGTGCTCCGACTCGGTGATCGTCTGCGCCAGCTCGGCCCGCAGGGCCGTGAGCTGCGCCGCGTCGTCACGCTCCCCGAGTGCCGCGAGGTACTGCTTGGCCTCGAGCGGCCGGCCGGCCTCGAGCGCCGCGTTCACCAGGTGGCGGGCCACCTCAGGGTCGTGCTCGCGGGCGCGCCAGTGGCCCACCCCGAGGCCGAGGGCCTCCACCGGCATGTCGGCGTCCCGCAGCAGCTCCAGACCGGCGGCGAGCGCGCGGCCCGAGGGGTCACGCTCGGCGGCCGTCACCAGGCGACGGATGGTGGCGTCGTGGTCGTCGTGCACCGACAACCGCGCCAGCTCGACGAGCGGGTACCAGCCCCGCGGGTTGCCCGCGAACTCCTCCGCGAGCGCCCACACCGCCAGGTCCTCGGCCTGCTCGCGTTCCTTCTCGTCCGCGGGTGCGGCCAACGGGTCCTGCTCGTCGAACGAGTCGCCGGCCCGGCGCCGGACGATCTCCGCCAGCGCACGGAAGGCACGCTCGTTGTTCGGGTCGTCCGCCAGCATCGAGCGCAGCGCGTCCTCGTGCAGCGTGTCGCCGCGGGGCTTGGCGGACGTGGGCCGGCGCGCGCCGACCTTGGACGCGGTGGTCGGGCGCCGGATGAGTTGACGAAGCCGTGGCAGGAGTGCCATGCCACGACCATAGCCGAGTCATCCCGATCCCAACCCGACATTGCGGCCCCGGGCGCCGCGGGGGTCGGGCGGCAGTTGTCGAGTCTCCACAAGCGGTGCGTATGCTCGGCCCATGGCGACCACCGAGCCGCACGCCGGGCGCGACCGCACCACGCCCCGGTCCGAGCGACACCCGGCCCCCGGCCCCCACGTCGCCCCCTCGCCCGAGACCAGCGAGCAGACGCAGAAGCGCGTCCGGGGCGCCGCGGGCGAGCTCGCGGCGGCGACGATGCGCCGCCTGGAGACGGACCTCGAGTGGTACCGGGCACTGCCGGCGGAGGACCGCTCGTGGGTGGGGCTCGTGGCGCAGGCCGGGATCACCGCGTTCGTCGACTGGTTCACCGACCCCACGCGCGCGCCCGCCGGTGCCGGCGAGATCTTCTCGGGCGCGCCCCCGGAGCTGACCCGGTCGATCTCGCTGCAGCACACGCTCCAGCTGGTGCGCATCGGGGTCGACGTGGTCGAGGCCCACAGCGAGCAGCTCGCGGCGCCCGGCGAGGAGCGCGCGCTGCGCGAAGCCGTGCTGCGGTACAGCCGTGAGGTGGCGTTCTCCGCGGCCGAGGTCTACGCGCACGCCGCGGAGGTGCGCGGAGCGTGGGACGCGCGGCTCGAGGCGCTGGTCGTCGATGCGCTCGTGCGCGGCGACATCGACGACTCCCTGCGCTCTCGCGTCGCGGCGCTCGGCTGGTCGCACGGCGATGCGATGGTCGTCGTCGTCGGCACCACCGACGGCGGATTGGACCCGCGCCGGTCGAGCGACCTGCGCCGCGCCACCCGCCGCGAGGCGGACGTGCTCATCGGCATCCAGGGCGATCGCCAGCTCGTCTTCCTGCGGGGTGACGGGGACCTCGGCCCCGCGGTGGCGACGATCGTGCCGCGGTTCGGCCCGGGCCCCGTGGTCGTCGGCCCGCCGGCCCGCGACCTGGCGGAGTGCGCCCGGTCCGCGCGCGCCGCGCTGGCCGGCCTCCTCGCCGCGCCGGCCTGGGCGCACGCCCCGCGGCCGGTCGCGGCCGACGAGCTGCTGCCGGAACGTGTCCTCGTCGGTGACGCCGCGGCCCGCTCCCAGCTCGTCGCGCGCGCCTACGCGCCGCTCGCCGCCAGCACGGGCGCGCTCCTGGAGACCCTGGAGGCCTACCTGGGCACCGGCCGGTCGCTCGAGGCGGCCGCCCGGACCCTGTACGTGCACCCCAACACGGTGCGGTACCGGCTGCGCCGGGTCACGGACGTCACGGGCTGGGACCCCCTCGACGCGCGCGACTCGTACGTGCTGCAGCTCGCGCTCGCGCTCGGCCGGCTCGACGGTGCGGCCGCGGCCGGTCCCGGCCCTTTGTAGGACTGCGACAAGGTCGCTCAGACAACGTGGTCGGTGGCGCCACCCGGGCGTCGAACCCCAGGAAGGCAGAGTGGTCGGGTGCTCGCCGTCGTCTGCCCCGGTCAGGGCGCTCAGTCTCCTGGGATGCTCACGCCGTGGCTCGAGGTGCCCGGGGTCGGTGACCGGCTCGCCGAGTACTCCGACGTCACCGGGCTGGACCTGGTGCGGCTCGGCACCACCGCCGACGCCGACGAGATCCGCGACACCGCGGTGGCCCAGCCGCTGCTCGTCGCGAGCGCGCTCGTCACGGCCTTCGCGCTGGGCGAGGACGCGGCGACCCCGGACGTCGTCGCCGGGCACTCGGTGGGCGAGTTCGGCGCCCTGGTGCTGGCGGGGGTGCTCGACGCCGCGTCGTCGTTGCGCCTCGTCGCGCTGCGCGGCCGGGCGATGGCACAGGCCGCGGCCCGCGTGCCCACCGGCATGAGCGCCGTGCTCGGCGGGGACCCGGACGAGGTGCTGGCCCGCCTCGCCGAGCTGGCCCTGACACCCGCGAACGTCAACGGCGGCGGCCAGGTGGTGGCCGCCGGAGCGCTCGACGCGCTCGCGCAGCTCTCGGCCGCGCCGCCCACCCGCGCCAAGGTGATCCCGCTGCAGGTCGCGGGTGCGTTCCACACGGACGTCATGGCCTCGGCGGTCGACGAGCTGCGCGCCGCGGCGTCCGGCGTGACAGCTGCCGACCCCGCCGTGACGCTCCTCACCAATGCCGACGGCACCGCGGTCGGCTCCGGCGCCGACGCCCTCGCGTTCGTCGTGCGCCAGGTGGCCCGACCCGTGCGCTGGGACCTGGTCCAGGAGACGATGGGCGCGCTGGGGGTCACCGGGCTGCTCGAGCTGGCGCCTGGCGGCGTGCTCGCGGGCCTGGCCCGACGCGCGCTGCCCGATGTGGAGCGCGTCGCGCTCAAGACCCCGGCCGACCTGGGCGCCGCGCGCGACCTGGCGGCCCGCCATTCCGGTACGACGACGAAGGAGCAGCCGTGACCCGTCCCACCCTGCGGCAGGTGACCGGCCCCGCCCACACCCGGATCCTCGGGCTGGGCGGCGTGCGCGGCGACCTCGTGGTGACGAACGACGACATCGCCGGCCCGATCAACTCCTCGGACGAGTGGATCCGGCAGCGGACGGGGATCGTCACGCGCCGGCGCGCCGGCGCCGACGTGGACCTGCTGGGCCTGGCGACCGCGGCGGCCGAGGCGGCGCTCGCGGACGCCGGGCTGACCGGCGCGGACGTCGACGCGGTCATCGTCTCGACCGTCACCTACTTCCACCAGACCCCTTCGGCGGCCGCGATCATCGCCGACCGCATCGGTGCCACCCCCGCGGCCGCGTGGGACATCTCGGCGGCGTGCGCCGGCTACTGCTACGGCATCGGGCAGGCAGACGCGCTGGTGCGGGCAGGCAGCGCGCGGCACGTCCTCGTCGTCGGCGCCGAGAAGATGAGCGAGTTCATCGACCCGACCGACCGATCCATCTCGTTCCTCCTGGGTGACGGGGCGGGCGCGTGGTCGTCGGCCCGTCGGACACGCCCGGCATCGGCCCGACCGTCTGGGGCTCGGACGGCGCGCAGGCGCAGGCGATCGGCCAGACCCACTCGTGGCTGCAGTGGCGCGACGATGCGTCGCTGGGCTGGCCGACGCTGCGGCAGGAGGGCCCCACCGTGTTCAAGTGGGCCGTGTGGCAGATGGCGCCCGTGGCGCAGCGCGCACTCGACGCGGCGGGCGTGACGGCGGACCAGATCGACGCCTTCATCCCGCACCAGGCGAACATGCGGATCATCGACCAGATGATCAAGCAGCTCAAGCTGCCCGACTCGGTCGTGGTCGCACGCGACATCGCCGAGACCGGCAACACGTCGGCCGCCTCGATCCCCCTGGCGGCCGAGCGGCTGCGCCGCGAGGGGCTCGTCGAGCCCGGCGCCCTGGCGCTGCAGATCGGCTTCGGCGCCGGCCTCGTCTACGCGGCCCAGGTGATCGCCCTCCCGTGACCCGCCGCTCGACGAGCGGACGGTAGCGTTCCGACCGACCCGACCCACCGAACCCAAGGAGACACCCGAATGGCCTACAGCGAGCAGGAGATCCTGGCCGGCCTGGCCGAGATCGTCAGCGAGGAGACCGGCCTGCCCGCCGAGACCGTGCTGCCGGAGAAGTCCTTCACCGACGACCTCGACATCGACTCGCTGTCGATGATGACGATCGTCACGCTGGCCGAGGACAAGTTCTCCGTCACGATCCCGGACGACGAGGTCAAGAACCTCGCCACCGTGTCCGACGCGGTGAGCTTCATCGCGGGCGCCCAGTCCTGACCCCGGCGGCCGGCGGCGCGCCCTGCGCCGCCGGCGTCCCGGTTCCCTGTGACCACGGCCGGACCGGCTCGTCGCGTCCCCCCACCCCAGCCCCCGAGGAGCAGCCATGACCGGAACCACCGACGTCGTCGTCACCGGGCTCGGGGCCACGTCGCCGCTCGGCGGCGACGTGAGCTCCACCTGGGCCGCGGCCCTCGCCGGGACCTCGGGGGCCCGGCCGTTCAACCCCGAGTGGGTGGAGCGCTACGGCCTGCCCGTGACGTTCGCGGCCACCCTCGCGGTGCCCGCCTCGGACGTGCTCTCCGTGCCCGAGACGAAGCGGATGGACCCGTCCGCGCAGTACGCGATCGTCGCCGCGCGCGAGGCCTGGGCCGACGCGGGGGCGCCCGAGGTCGATCCGGAGCGGCTGGGCGCCGTCGTCTCGTCGGGCATCGGCGGCATCCAGACGACGCTCGACGGCTGGGACACGCTGCGGGAGAAGGGCGCCCGGCGCATGCTGCCGATGACGGTGCCCATGCTCATGCCCAACTCGCCCGCCGCCTACGTCTCGCTCGAGCTCCACGCCCGGGCCGGCTCGCACGCGCTGGTCTCGGCCTGCGCCTCGGGCTCGGAGGCGATCGGCTACGCGGTGGAGATGATCCGGTCCGGGCGCGCGGACGTGGTGGTCGCCGGCGGCACCGAGGCCTGCATCCACCCCATGCCCATCGCCTCGTTCGCCGCGTCGCGCACGCTGTCGCTGCGCAACGACGACCCCGCCGGGGCCTCGCGGCCGTACGACGTCGACCGGGACGGCTTCGTGCTCGGTGAGGGCGCCGGGATCGTCGTGCTCGAGAGCGCGACGCACGCCGCGGCGCGAGGCGCGCGCGTCTACGCGCACCTCGCCGGGGTGGGCCTGTCCGCGGACGGTTACCACATCACGTCGCCCGAGCCGAGCGGCGACGGACAGATCCGCGCGATGCGCGCGGCGCTGGCCGACTCCGGCGTAGCCGCCCGCGACGTGGTCCACCTCAACGCGCACGCGACGTCGACCGTGGTGGGCGACCTCATCGAGGCGCGCTCCGTGCGCGCGGTGCTGGGCGACGAGGCCGACCACGTGGCGCTGTCGGCGACGAAGTCCATGACCGGCCACCTGCTCGGCGGCGCGGGCGCGCTCGAGACGATCTTCACCGTGCTGGCCCTGAACGAGCGGGTCGCGCCCCCGACGATCAACGTGGCGAACCCCGACCCGGAGCTGGTCCTCGACCTCGTCCGCGACACCCCGCGCGCCCTGCCCGCCGGGCAGATCGCGGCGGTGAACAACTCGTTCGGCTTCGGCGGGCACAACGTCGCGCTGGTGGTCACCAGCGCCTGACCCCGGCACCGGCAGGCCAGGTGCGCTCGCGCCCGTGCCGCCCCTGGGTGGCCTCCGTCAGGCGACCGCCTCCGGGTGGCCTCCGTCAGACGACCGCCCCCGGGTGGCCTCCGTCAGGCGACCGCCCCCGGGTGGCCTCCGTCAGGCGACCGCCTCCGCGAGCACGTCGTCGGCCGGTGCGCCGTCCAGCGCCACGGTCACCGGCGTGCCCCACGGGTCCCGTGCGGTGACCGCCCGGCCGTCGTCCGCGTAGGCGAGGCCCGCGTCCCGCAGGCGAACGACGAGTGCGTCGAGGTCGTCGCGTGCCGGCACGGTGACCGCCACCTGCGCCAGGCCGAGGCTCGCCGCGCGCGGGCCGGCGCCGGCGCTGTTCCACACGTTCATCGCCAGGTGGTGGTGGTAGCGGCCCGCGGAGACGAACAGGGCTCCGGGGAAACCGGTCGCCGTCGCCTCGAAGCCGATGGCGTCCACGTAGAAGGCCTTCGCCGCGGCGATCTCGCCCACCTGGAGGTGGATGTGCCCCACGGTGCCCGGCAGGCCCGCGACCGCCCCCGGGCCGGACGCCGGCAGGTGCTGTCGCAGGTAGGCGTTCGGGTCGAGCCCGAGCGTGTCCATGCGCACCGCCTCGCCGTCCCACACCCAGCGCTCGCGCGGCCGGTCGCGGTACAGCTCGATGCCGTTGCCCTCCGGGTCGGTGAAGTAGAACGCCTCGCTCACCAGGTGGTCCGCCGAGCCGACGAAGCGGCTGCGGGGGTGCTGCGCGGCACGCAGCACGGTCGCGGCCAGGCCCGCCTCGTCCGGGAAGAGGAAGGCGTTGTGGAAGAGCCCCGCCTCGTGCGCGCCGGCCGCCGGGAGTTCCGGCGTGTGGACCAGGCGCAGCAGCGGGGTCGCGCCCCGGCCCAGAAGGCGGTGGACGCGGCGGCCCACGACGCGCTCCCCCAGCGGGGCGAACGCCAGCGCGTCCTCGTAGTACGACGACATCGTCTCGAGGTCCGCGACCCGCAGCGTGGGCGCGCCCATGCCGGCCGCCCCGCTGATGACCCGCTCGTCCATCGTCATCGCACCCCTCCCGGCGGCGTGATCCGTCAGCGCACCAGCGCGAAGCCGCCGGTCCACGCGATGGTGGACGCCGCCGCGAGCGTGATCTGCAGGAAGCCGATCGACTCCAGCTCGTGGGCACGCGCGAGCGAGCCCGCGTCCAGGGCGTGGACGCCGCCGGCCTCCACCGCCGCGGCCAGCGCCGCCTTGGCGGCCGCGTCGTCGCCGGCGATGAGCACCGTCGTCGCCTGGTCGCCCACCCGCTTCGTCGTGAGCGTCGAGGCGAACGTCGTGTTGAAGGCCTTGAGCACCGTGCTGCTCGGCAGCTTGGCCTGGATCTGCGCCGCCGCAGAGCTGCCGGCCGGCACGAGGAGGGAGTCGAACGTCTCCATGTTCACGGGGTTGGTGATGTCGACGACGACCTTGCCGGCCAGTGCGTCGCCGAGGGACGCGAGCACGCCGTCCACCGCCGAGTACGGCACCGCGAGGACCACGACGTCACCCAGCGCGGCGGCGCCGACCTGGTTGCGCGGCACGTACACGACGTCGTTGCCGCCCTCGGCCAGCAGCCCGCCGATCGCGTTGGCCATGCTGCCCGTGCCGATGATGCTGAACCGTGCCACTGGGACCACCCTCGTCGTGTCGATTGGTTGTACTTACAACCGCTACGGTACGACACGTTACTTGAATGTGCAACCAACGGGTCTACCCGACGCGGTGCAGCCACCGCACGGGAGCGCCGGCCCCGGCGTAGCGAAAGGGCTCCAGCTCGTCGTCCCACGCCTGCCCGAGCGCCATGTCCAGCTCCTCGCGCAGGCGCACCGGGTCCCCGGCGTGCTCGAGCGCGGCGCGGATGCGGTCCTCCGGCACCACGACGTTGCCGTGGACGTCCGTCGCCGCGTGGAATATGCCCAGCTCCGGGGTGTGGCTCCAGCGCGAGCCGTCCGCGCCGTGCGACGCCTCCTCGGTCACCTCGTAGCGTAGGTGCGCCCAGCCGCGCAGCGCGGACGCCAGCTTCGCGCCCGTGCCCTGCAGGCCCTGCCAGGACATCTCGGCACGGTAGAAGCCGGCCCCCGCGGGTTGCGCCGTCCAGTCCATGGCGACACGGACGCCCAGCACGTTGCCGGCAGCCCATTCGACGTGCGGGCACAGCGCGCGGGGCGCTGAGTGCACAAACAGGACACCGCGGGTGATAGCACCGGCCATGTCATCCTCCGTCGTGGTCCGAGGTTCGTCTTCCCCAACGACCTCTGCCCACCCGGGAGCGCGTGGCGCACGCGGCGTGCGGTACCCAGGATGCCCGACGAGCGGCCCACGCGCCAGCACGCCGGCGGCGCGTCCCCGCGCGTCGCGCGTCAGTCGAGCTGCTCGCGGATCGCCTTCATCGCCTTCTTGCGCACCGAGCGCTCCAGGCGGTCCAGGTACAGGTGCCCGTCGAGGTGGTCCACCTCGTGCTGCAGGCAGCGGGCCATGAGGCCGGTCCCCTCGACGGTCACCTCGTGGCCGTCGAGGTCCTCCCCCACCACGCGCGCGTACCAGGAGCGACGGGTGGGGAACCAGAGGCCGGGAACCGACAGGCACCCCTCGTCGTCGTCCTGGTACTCCTCGTCGGACAGCTCGACGATGACCGGGTTGAGCACATAGCCGATCTCGTCGTCGATGTTCCACGAGAAGGCGCGCAGGCTGACGCCGATCTGGTTGGCGGCGAGACCCGCGCGCCCGTCTTCGTCGACCGTCTCGAGCAGGTCCTCGACGAGCCCGCGGACGCGGTCGTCCACAGTGGTGACGGGGTCGCAGGGGGTACGCAGCACGGGGTCGCCGACGACGCGGATCTCACGCATGGCCATGCCCAGATCTTCCCATGGAGAAGTACCCGGACATGCGGACGCCGGTGGGACCAGCCCACCGGCGTCGCTGCGGTGCTGACGCGCTCAGTCGCCGAGGCGCTGCTGCGGGACCTCGCCGAGCAGCTGGCGCACCTCGTCCTCGTGGAACCGGCGGTGGCCGCCCAGCGTCCGGACCGTGGAGAGCTTGCCGGCCTGCGCCCAACGCGTGACGGTCTTCGGGTCGACCCGGAACAGGACCGCAACCTCACCAGGCGTGAGCAGAGCGCCCTGCGAGAGCGTGGTGTGGGAGGTCGGTGCCATCTCGGTACTCCTGTCGTTCGGTAGCTCGGCTGGCCCGAGGGGCCCCGTGGCTTTGCGTCCCCGCCTTGCGGTCGGGTTTGCCGTTGTCGCTGACAAAGGCACTATGCCCCGGCTGTGACCGATGGAGCAACATGTGCCCGGTATTGTCCGATAAGTGGCGCGGGTGAAATCGCGCGAATCGGGCCGAAACCGGGCCGGAGCCGGGCCCTTGGGCATGGATGCGGGTGGGGCAGGCGGGGCTTGAACCCGCGACCGACGGATTATGAGTCCGCTGCTCTGACCGGCTGAGCTACTGCCCCGGCGCCGCCAGGGTAGCGGCAGCGAGTACGGTGGGCCGCCGTGCCGCGCTTCCGCCACCGCCTCCCCGCGACCGTGACCGCCCGCCTCGACCTCGCGCGGGGCGACACCGTGCTGGCGGGGGTCGAGCTCGACGGTGGGGGCTGGGCCGTCGCCTCCGTCCGCGCCCTGCACCTGCTGAGGCACGACGAGCAGGCCCCCGAGGCCGCCACGCCGTGGTGCGACATCGACCGCGGGTCCCTGGACCCTTCGACGCGCACGCTGACGCTCTGGTGGGTCTCCGGGGCGCGGCGCGGACTCGTGCTGCCCGACGACGACGCGGCGCAGCGATTCGCCCGCGCGTTCCGCGACCGGGTGCAGCAGTCGGTGGTCCACGCCGTCACGGTGACGCTGCCCGGCGGCGCCCAGGCCCAGGTGGCGCTGCGGCGCGGGCCGGACGGTCAGCTGTTCACGCAGACGCTCGGCGGGACGGCCGTCGATCTGGCCGACCCGGAGGTCGCCGCGGCGCTCGCGAAGGCCGAGGCGGCGGTGCGCGACGCCGCCGGGCTGCCGGCCTGAGGCCGTCCGGACGGGCCTCGATCGGCTGCTACAGTTTCCCGTCGGAACGCCCCCGGCGGGGGCCGACCGCGGTCCCCCGTAGCTCAATTGGCAGAGCATCCGACTGTTAATCGGAGGGTTACTGGTACGAGTCCAGTCGGGGGAGCTTCTCGGGAGCCTCTGACCTGCGCAAGGCGCAACGTCAGAGGCTCTTCTCATTCCTCCTCCTGGCTCGCCAGAACGGGGAAGAGGCCGTGCGAGCCCGCGTCAGGCCGCCCGCCGCGACCGGCAAGCGGACCGACATCGCAACCGAGCCGCTGTCGCTGGCGGCCCAGCTCAACGACAAGGACGCCCCCGGCGTGGCGGCCGCCGTCCGGTGGGCCACGGCGTCGACGCCGACGTGCAGGTACTGAAGGGTTGGTCCAAGACCCGTCAGCCGTTGCTCGGCCCGAAGGCGAGCGTCACGTCCTTCACACACTGCCGGGCCGTCGGCCCTGCGTCAGCGTTGCTCAGAGCGTCTCGACTGAGGCCCGACCATGGACATCGGTCGACCGGCATGGCTGGTCTGGCACGAGTGCGGTCATTCGCCGGCGCCGGGCTCACGCGTCGTCGTGCGGATCCGGTCCACCCAGCCAGTGAAGAACTCGCCGAGCTCCCCGACCCGCGCGGTGTCGATCGGGAACCTCTCAGGCCTGATCGTCGAGACCTGGGCGAGCCTCTGGGCGAAGAACCCGAGGGCGAAGCCCGCATCCCGTTCGGCGGCCAGATCCAGGAGTCGCTGCTTGCCGTAGCGCTCGACGAGGGCGAAGACGTCGACGAAGTCGCGGGGCAGCCAGCCGCACCGCCGGCGAGCAGGAACCCGCGTGACTCCGGCATCGCGAAGAACGCGTGCGCGACCTCACGCTGAAACGATGAGATGTGGCCGCTGGCCGCCACTACGCGGCCCTGGTCCCGCGGTAGTCATCGATTGCCGGCTGCCACGCCTCACGGACGGCAGGTGGCACGAGCATGTGGTCCCACGTCTCGCTCAGCAGCCTGCCGCCGAAGGACTCCACCACCGCGTCCAGCGGCGCCTCGGTGAGCAGGATCCGGTAGGCCACCTGTCGGTCGCGCTCGTCCGAGAGGTCGAACCAGGCCTCGCCGCCGGACCAGCAGACACAGCGCGGCAGAGCGACGATTGCGGTCGCGCGGTCGGTTCCCACGGACCACAGGCGCGCCGGGACGAAGAACGGACGGCCCTTCGGCGGTGTGACGGCGGTGAACGACACGGTGCCGTCGGCGGTGTCGACGACGGTCACCGGCGAGCTGAGCACATCGAGCCGGAGCCCGAGCACGCGTATCACAGTCAACGCCTTGCCCAGCTCGACCCGAGTGTGCCCGGAGTCCAGGTCCACGACGAACCGGCGCCCAACACCGGTACGCAGCGCGAGCTGCATCTGGGTGACCCGCTGGGCACGGCGTGCGTCTCGGATCGGAGGTTCCGGCCTTCCGGAGGTTCCGGCATGATCTACACACTGACCCGCACGGTGTCGAGAACGCCACCACTCAACGGAACGTCACCGTCGCGTCACCGGGTGTGAGCCGCCCAGCGCCGATGACGGTGGCACGCCGCCCACGACGGCCTTCCCGCGGCGATTCAGACCCACCGCGGACCAGCGCCGGGATGGTCGTGGTCCTTGAGGGTGGTGACCGCGGCGGCGGTTTCGGTGCGACAGGCTCAAGCCTTGTCCTCTGGGTCCGCCACCGCGAGCACGGCCCCGTGAGCTCGCGCACGGTACCGCCGTCGTCGGCCGATTGGCGCGCAGCGAGGCTACTGGGTCGGACGAGCCCGGACGACGCCCCACCGATCGGGCGCCGCCTCACCTGTCTCTGATGTCTCGTACGGGTGAACGTCGTCCGTTTTGCCCCATAACGACACGTTTCGGCGCTAAACCGTGAAGCGGCAGGCGGCGCTCCGCACTGGTGCGGTCGGCGTCGGCCGCACGGAGTCAGCTGGGGGCGCACCCGCCGGGGCCGCTGGCGAGATCGACGCCTCCCTCATCATTTGGGGGCTTACGTATGGCTCGATCACGTTCTATGGCCGCACTGCTGCTCGTCGGCGTTCTCGGAGTCGCCACCATCGGCGCGGGTGCCGGGGCAAGCTTCACCGACGCGGTGCACAGCACCCAGGTCATCACCGCCGGCACCATGAACGTCACGATCTCGGGGCCGGCCGGCACACTCACCGACGGCAAGACGGTCACGCTGCCGGCGCCGGCGCCGGTCGGCTCGACGTTCGAGACGAACCTCATCACGCTCACGGTGAAGAACTCGGGCAACGTCCCGATCCACGCGACGAAGATCAGCATGGGCGAGACCCACAACACCGCCAGTGCCGCCAGTAACGCCCTGGCCGACCAGCTGAACGTCTGCATCCAGACAACGGACTACAGCGGCGGACCATGGACCGAGGGCAACGGGCCGCTCAAGGCCGCCGTGGCCCTGGGAGTCGTCCAGAACCCGACACTCCTCAACCCCGGGGACACGCTGACGTTGTCCATGACCTTCTACGCGGGCAAGGACTCGGCCAACTGTGACCCCATCCACAGCACCGGCCAGCACACCAACGATGCATGGGACAAGTACCTCGGTGGCGCCTACACGACACCCGCGGCACTGACCAACGCCGCTCAGGGCGGCGTCGTGGTGCCGACGCTCACGTTCGCGTTCGAGGGCTAGTTGAACCGGTGGTGGGGGTAGCGGCCGGATGCCGCCGCCCCCACCACACACCCCCTGTGGCCAAGACCACAGGCTTCGTCCGGATCACACCGAGGAGGAGCAGTGTCCCCACGAGTGCGCGCCGGGCGCCGTCGTGCGACGCGCTGGTTCGACAACGCGATGACGGTCCTCCTCGTCGCCGGCTTCCTCCTGGGTGTCGTTGCGGTGGCCTCGGGCAGCGTCCAGATCCGACCGGTGCTCTCGGGCAGCATGCGGCCGGACCTACCGGTAGGCGGCGTCGTCATCACTCGCCGCGTGCCGGTCTCGGACGTGCACGTGGGTGACGTGATCGTGTTTCGCGAGCCGGATGGTTCGCAGGGCCTCGTCGTGCACCGGATCTTCTCCGAGACGCCCGGACCGGCAGGGGCGGTGATCCAGACGAAGGGCGACGCGAACCCGACACCCGACCCCTGGCTGATCACGTTGCGCGGCGAGCACGCGTACCGGGCCGTGTTCGCCGTACCGCTCGTCGGCTATGCCGCGGTATGGGCTCATAACCCCACTGGTAGCCGAACGTTGGTCGTCCTCGGGACACTGCTGGTCGTGATCGCCGCGGCTGCAGGCCTCGCGCTGCGGCGGCAAGAGGCTCGACGCGCGTCGGCCGCATCCGGGCCGGACGACGCAGGCGCACCGACACCACCCGGTGGAAGGCCTCTCACGACGGGCGCCTGATCTTCTTCGACCAGGACGAGGACGAGGGCGAGGACGAGGACGAGGACGACCGTTGGTCATCCATCGACCGCACCTCCTGTGACCGGCACGCGGGCAGTGGCGCCGCGAGTGGGCAACCGTCATCCGGCGCCGGGCCGTCACCTCGCCCGGGCGGTGGCCGCGGACTGGCCGACGGCCTCACGGGATCGTGCGGCCGGCGAGGCGGAGCGGGACCCGAGCGGGATCGTCGGCAGCCGCCCCTCCACCCAGTCCATGAGGAACGGCAAGGCTCCGACGCCCAGGACGATCCCGAGCAGCTGGGCCGCATCCTGGAGGGCTTCCACACGCCCACGATCCCACCGTGCCACCGAAGCCGCGCGCGCGTGCGCGCAGTGCGTGCGCGCACTCCCGTGCCGTGACGGCCCGGGGACCTCGATACCGCTCAGTGGTCGGCGAGCTCCCACACGTGGCCGGCGGGGTCGCGGAACGCGGCGGTGCGCACACCCCACGGGCGGTCCAGCGGCCCGTTGAGCAGCACCGCACCGCGGGACACCGCCTCGCGCGCGGCCGCGTCCACGTCGTCCACCCGGATCGTCAGCTGGAACCGGACCCCCGCGTCGGAGCCGCCGACGGGTGCAGGTTCCACCAGCCCGGGCGCCTGACTCGCCGCCAGGAGGTTGACGAGCACGCCGCCGAACGCGAACACGGCCGAGTCGTGGTCTTCGTAGTCGACAGGCAGTGCGAACACCGAGCGGTAGAACTCCTTGGCCGCGTCGAGGTCCTCGACGAACAGCGTGATCGCAAAGATGTTGTCGGGGCGCCAGCCGGCCATGGGTCTCCCTCGTCGTCAGTGGTCCCCCCAACCTCACGCACCCGCGGGCCTGCGCGCCACCGGAGACTCACGACCCCGCCGTGGTGCCATGCTGACGGCCATGCCCCAGGGCCCGCCACGCGTCGTCGTCGCCCGCGCGCACGACGAGCGCGGCGAGGTGGCCCTGGCCCGGCGCGGCGGGGTCACCGAGCTCGTCGTGGACGGCGTGTTCGCGATGGACACCGTCGACACCACGACCGAGCGGGCCCTGGCCACGCTGGCGCTCGCGCGCGTGCCGGGCGACGACCTGCGCGTCCTCGTCGGCGGCCTGGGTCTGGGCCTCACCGTCCGCGCGCTGCTCGACGAGCCCCGCGTGGCGCACGTCGACGTGGTCGAGCTGCACGCGCCGCTCGTCGCGTGGGCGCGCGCGGGGCTCGTGCCGCCGCTCGCGGGCGTGCTCGACGACCCCCGCGTCCGCGTCACCGTCGCGGACGTGCTCGACGCCGTTCCTGCCCTGGCGCCCGGCCGCCTGGACGCGCTGCTCCTGGACGTGGACAACGGCCCCGGCTTCCTCATCCACCCCGCGAACGCGGCGGTCTATGCGCCACGCTTCCTCGCGGCGGCCGCGCGCGCCCTCACCGCGCGCGGCGTGCTCGCGTTGTGGTCCGCGGACCCGTCGCCCGCCCTGGCCGCCGCCCTCGTCGCGACGTGCGGCTCGGTGGCGGCCGCCACCCTGCCCGTCGAGCGCGACGGGCGCGCGTTCACCTACACCGTCTACGTCGCACCCGACCGGGCCGCCGACGCCGGCTGAGCGCGGGCCGTCACACGCGTCCGCATCCCGACCCACCCCCTGCCACCTGCGCCGACGTCGGTAGCGTCGCTGGCCGTCCGCCCCCGGTCGCAAGGAGACCTCGCATGGCCCCGCACACCGCCCCGCGCACGATGCGCGTCGCGATGTGCTGCATGCGCCGGCGCCTGGCCTGAGCCCACCGGCTCGCCCAGGCGCGCCCCGGCCCGGGTGGGCCGCCTCGTCGTCTGCCGCCGTCGCGCGGCGCGACCCGCGGCACCGACGCCTGCCCGTGGCTTCCCCGTGACGGAACCACCTCGAAGGGCATCGCCATGAAGCGCAGACTGTCCCCGGCCCTGCTGGCCTCCCTCGTCGTCGCGGCGCTCGCCGCGTGCTCGAGCGCGACGCCCGGAGCGGCACCGGGCGGGACCACCACCGCCGCGGCCGGGGCCCCGGTCACCGTGACCGTCGGCGTGACGGACGCCGGGAAGGGCTACTGGAAGATCTTCACGGACCTCGCCGCCCGGCGGGGCATCACGGTCAAGCTGCAGAACTTCACGGACTACCAGCAGCTCAACCCGATCGTGTCCCACGGCGACCTGCAGCTCAACCAGTTCCAGCACCTGCTGTTCCTGGCGAACTACGACGTGCACGCCAAGGCCGACCTCGTCCCCATCGGCGCCACCGCGATCTACGCGCTGGGCCTCTACACGTCCAAGGGGTACGCCTCCCCCGCCGCCATCCCGCAGGGCGGGCAGGTGGCGATCCCCAACGACCCGACGAACCAGGCGCGGGCCCTCCTGGTGCTGCAGTCCGCGGGGCTCGTCGCCCTCAAGGACGGGGGGAACGCCCTGTCGACCCCGGCCGACGTGCTGCCCACCTCCAGGGTGAGGGTGGTGCCCGTCGACGCCAACCAGACCGCGGTCCAGCTCCGGTCGCTCGACGCCGCCGTCATCAACAACAACTTCGCGTACGACGCCAAGATCGACCCCACCACCGCGATCTACTCCGACCTCAAGGACCCCGCGGCCGCCGACCCGTACATCAACGTCTGGGTGGCGCGGAAGCAGGACGCGGCCAACCCGGTCTTCGCGACGCTCGTCGCGATCTACCACGACAAGGCGGTGACCGACGAGCTGCTCAAGGAGAACGGCGGCACGGCGCTCGTCTCGGACAAGAGCCCGGCCCAGCTGCAGCAGATCCTGTCCGGCCTCGAGGACCTGGTGCGCAAGGCCTCCTGAGTGGCCTCGGCCCCCCGCGGTGCCCACCCCGGGGCCGTGCCTACGGTCCGACGAAGGGTGGTGCCGCCGGGGCGGCGATGGTGGACCTGACGGGCGTGACGAAGGGTGGTGCCGCCGTGGCGGCGATGGTGGAGCTGGCGGGTGTGACGAAGGGTGGTGCCGCCGTGGCGGCGATGGTGGAGCTGACGGGTGTGACGAAGGACTTCGTCGACGGACCGCAGACCGTGCGCGCGGTGGACGACGTGTCGCTCGAGGTGCGACGCGGTGAGGTGTTCGGCGTCATCGGGTCGTCGGGCGCCGGGAAGAGCACGCTCGTCCGGCTGGTCAACGCGCTCGAGCGGCCGACGAGCGGCACGGTCACCGTGGCCGGTACGACGATCTCGGGACTGCCGGAGCGGCGGCTGCGCGAGGTGCGGGCCGGCATCGGCTTCGTCTTCCAGCAGTTCAACCTGCTCTCGTCGCGCACGGTGGCGGGCAACGTCGCCTACCCGCTCGCGGTGGCGGGGTGGCCGGCCGCGCGCCGTCGCGCCCGCGTCGGCGAGCTGCTCGACTTCGTCGGGCTGGCCGACCAGGCGGACCGCCGCCCCGGCCAGCTCTCCGGCGGTCAGAAGCAGCGGGTGGGCATCGCGCGGGCGCTCGCCACCTCGCCGGCGCTGCTGCTGGCCGACGAGGCGACGAGCGCGCTCGACCCGCAGACCACCAAGGACGTGCTCGACCTGCTGCGGCGCGTCAACGCCGATCTCGGCGTCACGATCGTCCTCATCACGCACGAGATGTCCGTGGTGAGCTACCTCGCGCAGCGCGTCGCGGTCATGGACGCGGGCCGCGTGGTGGAGCTCGGGGACGTGTACGACCTCTTCGCCGCGCCGCGTGAACCCCTCACCCGGCGGTTCATCGGCTCGGCGCTGCACCACCGGCCCCGCCCCGACGTCGTCGACCGGCTGCGGACGCGGCACGCGGGGCGCCTCGTGACCGTCGCTGTCGCTGAGCACCGCGCCACGACGACGTTCCTGGCCGACCGGTGGCTCGCCCACGGCGTGCGGGCCGAGATCGTCTTCGGCGGGCTCACCGAGGTGGACGCGCGCCCGCTCGGTTCCCTGACGTTCGACCTGGTGGGGCCCGGTGACGCGGTCGACGCGGCCCTCGCCGAGGTCCGCGCCCGCACCGAGGTGGTCGACCACGGCACGGCGAGCGACCCGAGGGACGGTGGCCTCTGATGGACTGGAACGAACTCGGCTCCTCGTTCACGTTGGCCGTGGGTCAGACCCTCTACATGACGAGCGTCTCGCTCGTGGTCGGGGGCGTGCTGGGCCTCGCCCTCGGCGTCGCGCTGGTTGTCACGCGGCCGCGCGGCCTGTGGCCGCACCGGGGCGTGGCCCTGGTGCTCAACATCCTGGTCAACGCGGTGCGGCCCATCCCGTTCCTCATCTTCGTCACGGCGATCCAGCCGGTGGCGATCGCGGTCGCGGGCACGAGCTTCGGGCCAAACTACGCCGTGGTCGCGATGTCGCTCATGGCGACGTTCGGCACGTCGCGCATCGTCGAGCAGACGCTCGTGGCCCTGGACCCGGGCGTGGTCGAGGCGGCGCGCGCGATGGGCGCCGGCCGGCTGCGGACCGTCCTCACGGTGGTGATCCCCGAGGCGCTGGGGCCCCTCATCCTCGGCTACACGTTCCTGTTCGTCGCGATCGTCGACATGTCAGCGGTGGTCGGCGCCGTCGCCGGCGGTGGCCTCGGCCAGTTCGCCCTGACCTACGGCTACCAGCGCTACGACTACGCCGTCACGTGGATCGCGGTCGCTGCGATGGTGCTCATCGTCCAGCTCGCGCAGCTGCTCGGGAACACGCTCGCGCGGCGCGTGCTGCGATGCTAGGCCGCCGCCGGGGCGAACACGACGTCCGCGGTCGCCACCGTGCCGGCGGTGCGGCCCGGCGCCGACTGGAACGACCAGTAGAGGTTCGTGTGCGCGATGACGAGGTCGACCGTCGGTGCGCCCCACTCGCTCTTGTCGCCCGCCGTGTGCGCGTCGGAGACGAGCGTCGCGTCGTACCCCCGGGCGAACGCGCCGTGCAGCGTGGAACGCACGCACGCGTCCGTCTCGGCCCCGGTGACCACGAGCCGGCCGACCCCCAGGCCGGCGAGCACGGACTCCAGGGTGGTGTCCTCGAACGCGTCGCCGTAGGCCTTCTCGACGATCGCCTCGCCCGCGGCGGGGACGAGATCCGGCACGATCTGCCACCCGTCGCTGCCGGCCGGCAGGCCGTTGCTGTGGTGACGCACCCAGACCACCGGCACGCGCGCCTCGCGCGCCCGGTCCACGAGGTGCCCGATGTTCGCGACCACCTCGTCGCGGTGGTACGCGCCGCCCACGACGTCGTTCTGGACGTCGATGACGACGAGCGCGGTGCTCGGCCGGCCCTGCAGCGTGGTCATGGTGTTCCCCTCTCGGTACGGACGAGGCCACGGTAGAGCGGGCCACCGACACGCGTCCGGCACGGCCCCCGCCCCAGGCGCTGCGGCGAGGCCGGGCGCTCCGTCTGCGCCAGGCGCCGCGGCCAGGCCAGGCGTTGCGTCCCCGCGTCCGGCACGGCTCCCGCGTCAGGCGCTCTCGCGCAGCGAGCGCCGCTTCCCCTCGAGCGTGACGAGCTCGGCGAACGTCGCGCCGTACTCGGCGGCGTCCTCCGGCATCCGCTGCAGCCGGCCGCGCATGTCGGCGATCTGGCGCGTGAGCCCGATCTCCAGGAGCCGGCGCAGCACGCCGCGCGCGTAGTCGCCGAGCGCGTCCGGACGGTCCTCCGGCAGCGGCGCCACCGCGAGCTCCCCCACCAGGGGCCGCACGGGCTCGGCGGCCTCCTCGAGCACGCGTCCCACCCAGGCCGTGGCGCTGCCGCCCTCCGCCACCAGCCGCCGCCCCTCGGCCGGGCCGCCCGCCGCGACCACCGCCTCGTGCACAGCCCGGTACGCCGGGACCGCGAACGCATCGGCCCGCAGCTCGTCGGCCGACGCCGGGACGAGCCCCGGCGCCTGCAGCAGCACCTCCAGCGCGGTGCGTTCCACCTGCGCCACCGGGTCGCGCCGGTCCGGGACGGGCACGCCCGCGGCGCGGGACGGTGCCGGCTCGGCCCGGCCGCCGCCGGACGGCCCCGGCCCGCCACGGCCCGACCGCGCCGCGGCCGCCACGGCGTCCCGCACCTGCCGCTCGTCGCCCATCCCCAGCCAGCCCGCGAGCGCGCGCGTGTACTCCGGCCGCATGGCGTTGTCGCGGATGGACGCGACCACCGGCGCAGCGGCACGCAGCGCGCCGATGCGTCCCTCGACGGTCGACAGGTCGAACGCCCGCAGGCTCGAGCGGATGACGAACTCGAACAGCGGCTGGCGGCCGGCGACGAGCGCGCGCACCGCGTCCGGCCCCTGGGCCTGGCGCAGCTCGCACGGGTCCATCCCCGAGTCGGCGACCGCGACGAACGTCTGCGCCGAGAACGACTGGTCCTCGCCGAAGGCCCGCAGCGCGGCCTTCTGCCCGGCCGCGTCACCGTCGAACGTGAAGACGACCGCGCCGCCCACGGACTCGCCGCTGGCCAGCTGGACGCCGCCCGCCCCACCCGCGTCCCCCATGAGCCGGCGCACGATCCGCGCGTGCTCCGAGCCGAATGCCGTGCCGCACGTCGCCACCGCGGTGCGCACGCCCGAGAGGTGCATCGCCATGACGTCCGTGTAGCCCTCGACGACCACCACCTGCCGCTCCTTGGCGATCTCCCGCCTGGCCAGGTCGATCGCGTAGAGCACGTGCGACTTGCGGTAGAGCGCCGTCTCCGGCGTGTTGAGGTACTTGGGCCCCTGGTCCTCGTCGAACAGGCGGCGCGCGCCGAAGCCCACGGTCTCGCCGGTGACCTCCCGGATGGGCCAGACGAGCCGGCCGCGGAACCGGTCGTAGACGCCGCGCTGGCCCTGCGACACCAGCCCCGACGCGACGAGCTCCGCCTCGGTGAACCCGCGCCCGCGCAGGTGCCGCGTCAGCGCGTCCCACCCCTGCGGCGCGAAGCCCACGCCGAAGTCGTCGGCCGCCGCCCGGTCGAAGCCCCGAGCCGCCAGGAACGCGCGACCCGCGGCCGCCGGGGCCGAGGCGAGCTGCTCCCGGTAGAACTCCTCGGCAACCTTGTGCGCGTCGAGCAGCCGGCGACGGCGCCCGGGCTCCTCGCCGGGCCGCGGCGCGCCACCCTCCTCGTACCGCAGCGTCAGGCCGATGGTCGAGGCCAGGTACTCCACCGCCTCGGCGAACCCGAGGCCGTCGACCTTCTGGACGAACGCGATGACGTCGCCACCCTCGCCGCACCCGAAGCAGTGGTACCGACCCACCTGCGGCCGCACGTGGAAGGACGGCGACTTCTCGTCGTGGAACGGGCACAGCCCCTTGAGCGAGCCCACGCCGGCCGGCTTCAGCGCGACGTGCTGACCAACGACCTCCTCGATGTGCACGCGCTCGCGGACCGCCTCCACGTCCTCCCGCCGGATGCGACCCGCCACGGGCGCAGTCTAGGTGGCCGGGCCCACGCGCCACGGCGGCGAGCGACGCCGGTGGTGCGCACGACGAGTGGGGGACGCGGGGCGGTCCGCGCCGGCGCGGTCAGCGCCGGGCGGTCGGCGAGCGGCGCGGTCAGCGCCGGGGCGAGAGCAGCCGCGCGTGCCACACGCCGGCGGACACGTCGGTGAGCGAGGCGACCTGGTCGACGACCACCCGCAGCCTGGCCGCGTCGTCGGCTGCGTCCGCCCAGTCGGCCGCGAACGGCGGCTCGAGCGCCAGCGGCGCCCGGTCGACGAGCACGCCGACGAGGTCCGTCAGCATCTCGCGCTGGCGCGCGTAGAGCGGCTCGAGCTCGCGCGGCGCCATGACGTAGGCGACCGCCAGCCCCTTGAGCACGAGGATCTCCGCCACCGTGTCGCCCGGCACCACCAGGTGCGCGGCGTACCGGGTGAGCGGCCCGGGCCCGTACGCCTCGCGCGTGGCGCGCTGGGCGGCCTTGGCGAACCGGCCGATGAGCTGGCTCGTCGCGTCCTTGAGGACCGCGAGCGCCGCGCGGGAGCCGTCGAAGCCGGGCCGCCACAGCTCGGCCCCCACGAGCCGGTCCATGGCCTCCTGCAGCCCGCCCTCGTCGATCTCGTCGCCGTACCAGGCCTGCACCGCCTGCACCACGCGCGCGCGCTCGTCGTCCTGCTGGAGCACGCCGAGGTCGAACCGCCCGCCGACCACGGCGTCCTCGACGTCGTGGACCGAGTACGAGATGTCGTCGGCCAGGTCCATCACCTGCGCCTCGAGGCACTTGCGGCCCTCCGGCGCGCCGTCGCGAAGCCACGCGAACACGTCGAGGTCGTCCTCGTAGACGCCGAACTTGCGGGTGGGCCGGCCGCTGGCGGCGCTCACCGGACCGTCCCCGAGGCGCCACGGGTACTTCACCGAGGCGTCGAGGCTGGCGCGCGTGAGGTTGAGGCCCACGGGGCGGCCCTCGGCCGAGAACACCTTGGGCTCCAGGCGCGTGAGCAGCCGCAGCGTCTGGGCGTTGCCCTCGAACCCGCCGATGCCCTTGGCCGCCTCGGCGAGCGCGCGCTCGCCGTTGTGCCCGAACGGCGGGTGGCCGAGGTCGTGTGCCAGGCAGGCGGTGTCCACGACGTCCGGGTCGCACCCGAGCGCCTTGCCGAGCTCGCGGCCGATCTGCGCCACCTCGAGCGTGTGGGTCAGGCGCGTGCGGACGAAGTCGTCCGACGCCGGCCCGAGCACCTGGGTCTTCGCCCCGAGCCGGCGCAGGGCCGACGAATGGACGATCCGCGCCCGGTCGCGCTCGAACTGCGTCCGGCTGCGGTTCTTGTGGCCCTCGCGCACCCACCGCTCACGGTCGGCGTCGTCGTACGCCGACGAACCGCCCGCCCGGGTCCTGTCGGCACGCGCCACGCCGCCAGCCTAGCCAGTGGCGAGGGGCGGCCCGCCCAGCCGCCGGCGCACCGCCCCCGCGACGCCGAGCACGTCAGACGAGCCGCAACACGTGCGCCGCCGGGCCCGCCGCGGGCAGCTCGAGCACGCCGCCCTCGGCGCGGGCGGGCTCACCCTCGAGGGTCTCGACCCCGCGCGCGCCGAGCGCGGCCAGCGGCAGGCGCACGGCGGCGTGGCGCCCGCGCGCGACGTGGACGAGCAGCCGCTCGTCGGGGTGCTCGCGCAGGTACGTCATCGAGTCGTCGCCGACGTCCACCCAGCGCAGGCCGCCGCGCCGCAGCGCCACGTGCGCGTGCCGCAGGGCGATCCATCGCCGGTAGGCGTCGTGCGTGGGCTCGTCCCACTCCCCCGGCCGAGCCCACGGGAACGGCGTGCGGGAGTGCTCCCCGTCGACGCCCGTGAGCCCGATCTCGTCACCGGCGAAGACGGCCGGGACGCCCGGCATCGTCATCTGCAGCGCGAGCCCGACGAGGTGACGCTCCCGGCCGCGGCCCGCCGCGTCCACCCGCCCCGAGGTCCCGCCGCCGACGACCGTGCGGAAGCGCGGCGTGTCGTGCGAGTCCAGGTGCAGCGTGGACGCCGCCCACGCCGCCCACGGCGCGCCCGAACGCACCTCGCGGAGCGTGGCGACCGCCGCGCCGCCGGGCAGCGACGGGATGGGCAGCGGTTGGCCGGCGAACGGCGAGCCCTGCACCACGCGGGCCTCGTCGGCACCCGCGCTGAGCCAGGACCACACCGGCCGCGAGAAGCCCGCGTAGTCCATCGTCCCGTGCCAGCCGTCGCCCGCCAGGTCGCCGGCCGCGTCGTGGCCGTGCTCGGCGAGCAGCCACGCGTCGGGGTGGCCCGCCGCCATCGTGCGGCGCACCGTGCGCGCCACCTCGTGCGTGAGGTCGTCGGCCCCGAGGCGGCCCGTCATGTTGGCGACGTCGATGCGCCACGAGTCCAGGCCGGCGTCCAGCCAGCGGGCGACCGCCGAGCCCGGGCCGTCGTAGAGGGCGGCCCGCAGGTCGGCGCAGCGGTGGTCCAGCTTGGGCAGCGACGGCACGCCGAGCCAGCTCGCGTACTCGTCGGGGTGGCGGCCGAACCGGTAGTACGCCGCCTGCGGTGCCGCGGCGTCGGCCACGGCCGCGCGGAACCACTCGTGCGCCACGCCCGTGTGGTTCAGGGTGAGGTCGCCCAGCACGCGCACGCCGCGCGCGTGGGCCGCGGCCAGCAGCCGGCCGAACGCCTCGTCGCCCCCGAGCACGGGGTCGATCCGGTCGAACGTCACCGCGTCGTAGCGGTGGTTGGAGCGCCCCTCGAAGATCGGCGTGAGGTACAGCACCGTCGCCCCGAGCCCCGTGACGTGGTCGAGGTGCTCTGCGATCCCGTCGAGGTCGCCGCCGTACCACTGGTGCGCGGTGTCCCGCCCCTCGTGCACCACCGGGTCGTCCCACGCCGCCGGCAGCGCCCAGGCCGGCGTCGGCCGCTGCCGGCCCGAGCGCGCGAAGCGGTCGGGGAACACCTGGTAGACGACCTGGTCGGCCACCCAGTCCGGCGGCGGGTCGAACACCGACAGGCGGAAGTCGCCGGCGTCGGACACGTCACGTCGCAGCACGCCGCGCGCGGTGAGCCACCGGTAGTCACGGTCGGGGTCGACGAGGAACCGGTAGGACGTCACGGGGTTGTCCGCGTGCACCTCGGCGACGAACCACGCGCCGCCCTCGTCGGACGCGTCCCGGCGCGCGGGCGCGAGGACGGGCTCGCCGTCCCGGACGGACCGCAGCACCACGGTGGCGTCGCGGCCCGCACGTCCGGGCACCGACGGCACCCGGACGCGCACCGGGATCGCGTCGCCGAGCCGGCGGGTGCCCGGCGCGGTGTAGGTGACCGAGCCGTCGTGGTGCGGCTCGTCGAGGAGCGACGTCATGGGGCCTCCTTGGCCTCGCGGGTGTGCTGGGCCACCGGACGGCACGGGCCGGCCAGGTGGCGGTGGGGCATGGGGCGGCGGCTACCGCAGGACGACGACGGAGCCGGGCGGCAGCGTCAGGCGACCGCCGGACAGCGTCGGCGTCGCGGTGCCGTCCGTGAGCAGGTGGTCCCGGATCCGCACGGAGGCGGGCAACCCCATCGCGCCCAGCTGCTCGGTGTGCGCCGCGGTGTCGAGGTTCTCCAGGACGTAGACCGTCGCCCCTTGGTAGGTGTCGGAGAACGCCAGCACCGCACGGTCGCTCGCCGTGATCGAGACGTAGGTGCCGCGCGCGAGCCCGGGCGTGCGCCGCCGCAGCGCGAGCACGTCGTGGTAGAAGCGCAGCACCGATCCGGGGTCCTTGAGCTGCTGGTCCACGGGCACCACGGCGCTCTCGTCGTACGTGCCGCCCGGCGGTGGCTTCGTCATGCCCGTGCGGTCGGTGGCGGACCACACCATGGGCATCCGCTTGTTCGGGTCGGTGCCCGACCCGAGCATGCCGATCTCCTCGCCGTAGTACAGGAACGGGTCGCCCGGCATGAGGAGGTAGGTGGCGGCCGCCAGCTTCTCCAGCCGGGGCGAGCGCATGAGGTAGCCGGCGGGGCGCGGGTTGTCGTGGTTCGAGATGAACGGCGCGTCCATCGCGGCCGGGTTCGCCGCGTGGATCGTCGCGTTCCACCGCTGCGTGGCCTGCGAGAGCCCGGTCCCGTCCTTCGCCGACATGGCGGCGTTGATGGTGCCGCTCACCGTGGCGAACGGATAGTTGAAGTAGCTGTCGACCCCGCTGGTGTAGGCGGTGGCGAGCGTCGTGGCGTCGGTCCACGCCTCACCGACGAGGTAGGCGTCGGGGTTCACGGCCGTGCAGGTCGCCTTCAGCCACTTCTGGAACGCCACGCCCGCCGCCGCGTCGTGCGGGTAGTACGACGTGGTGGCATCGAGCCGGAAGCCGTCCACGCCCTTGTGCAGCCAGAAGGCGACGATGCCCGCGATCTCCTTGCGGACGTCGGGGTCGTCCAGGTTGAGGTCCGGCATGCCGGGCGAGAAGACCGCCGAGTAGTAGATGTCGCTCGTCCCGTACCGGACGTAGCCGGCCTTCGGCGTGGAGGAGAAGTGGTAGTAGTCGACGTACTTGTTCGTCGTCCCCGCCAGCAGCGCGTCGACCGCCCGCGTGAACCACGGGTGCTTCGACGACGTGTGCTGGATCACGAGGTCCATGAGCACCCGCACGTCGTCGCGGTGGGCCTTCGCGATGAGGGTGTCGAAGTCCTGCATCGTCCCGAACTGGGGGTCGATCGCCTCGAAGTCGGTGATGTCGTACTTGTGATACGAGGGCGAGGGGTTGATCGGCGTCAGCCAGATCCCGTCGGCGCCCAGGTCGTCGTGGATGTAGGAGAGCTTCTGCGTGACGCCCGCGAGGTCACCGATGCCGTCGCCGTTCGAGTCGGCGAAGCTGCCGACGAAGATCTCGTAGTAGGAGCGGTAGCGGTCCGACAGGGTCGGCGCCGCCGCCGGGCCGCAGGCCGCGAGCGGGCCGGCCGCCAGGACGGCGGCCAGGGCCACCGCGACGCCCGCCCGGACCCGACGTCGCGCGCGGCGGTCGCCGACGCGGAAGCCGAGGCGGTCGCCGAGGCGGTTCATCACGCGGTTCATCACGCGGTTCGCCACGCCGTTCGCCACGCCGTTCGCCACGCCGTTCGCCACGCCGTTCGCCACGCCGTTCGTCACGCCGGCCCGGTCGCCGCTCACGCCGCACGCCCCAGCAGGCCGGCGGCGAGCAGCACCACGGGGTACAGGACGTAGAAGAGGTAGCGCGGGCAGGCCCGGCCGCGCGTCTCGTTGCGGAAGTGGAGCACCGCGACGCCGATCGCCGGCAGCACGAGGGCGACCGCGCCCAGCACCCCGGCGACCGCCATCATCGTGTTCTCCCGGGCGTGCAGCGTGGCGAACACCACGCAGAAGAGCAGCAGCACGACGCCGGTCGGCATGACACCGAGCCGCAGCCCGACGTTGAAGAGCACCAGCCACAGCACGCCGGCGACGACGACGAGCACGGACAGCCCCAGGTGCCGGCGCGGGCCCTGCCGCAGCCGGTCCAGCGCCCACAGCACGACGAGCGAGACGAGGAGCGCGAACACCGGGTTCTGCGACCGCAGGTCCCACACGCGTCCGCTCGTCGCCAGGTCGTAGGGCACCTCGCTCACCACGGCGAGCACCGCCAGCCGGGCGGCGTACCGCGCCACGCTGCGCGTGTGGACGAAGCCCCACCAGAGCAGCCAGGCGTAGATCGGGATCGCCGTCCACGACGCGGCCTCGACCAGGACGACCACCGTCAGCCGGGGCAGGTCGGCGGTCGCCGGGTCGGCCGGCAGGCCCTTGAGACCCACCGCCGTCGCGACCGCCGAGGCGCCGACGAGCGCGAGGCCGACGACCTTCAAGCCCAGGTTGGACACGCCACGCGACGCCACCGTGCGCGCTCAGCCCTTGACCGAGCCGGTCATGGACGACTGGTAGAACCGCTGCATCACGATGAACAGCACCGCGATGGGGATCGAGACCAGCACGGCACCGGCCGCGAAGCGCGCGTACCACTGCGCGATGTACTCCTTCTGCAGCATCTGCCACAGCCCGAGCGACACCGTGTAGTTGCCCTGCGTGCGCGCGATCGCCTTGGCCATGACGAAGTCCAGCCACGGCGTGAGGAACCCGACGATCGCCTGGTAGACCATCATCGGCTTGGTGATGGGCAGGATGATCCGGCGGAACACCGTCCACCGCGTGCAGCCGTCGAGCATCGCGGCCTCGTCCATGGAGATCGGAATGGTGTCCATGAACCCCTTCATCACGTAGAACCCGGCGCCCGACCCCGCCGAGTACACGACGATGAGCGCGACCACCGTGGCGGTCGAGCTCCCGGTCAGCCCGAGCGCCTTGAGGATGAAGTAGATCGCCACCACGGCCATGATCCCGGGGAACATTCCCAGGATCAGCGCGGTGTTCATGAGGCTGCGCCGCATCGTGAACCGCAGCCGGCTCATGACGAATCCCACAGAGAGCACGAAGAACAGGTTGATGAGGCACACGAAGATCGCGATGACGAACGTGCGCAGGAACATCGCGCCGAAGTTCATCACGGACCTGTCGGTGAACAGCTGGACGTAGTTGTCGAACGTGTAGCGCGTCGGGAAGAACGTCGTGGTGTACGGCAGCGTGTTCTGGTTGAAGCTCTCCATGAGCACCCACACGACGGGGATGACCCAGATGAGCGCCATGACCGTGAGGAAGGCGTGCGCGACCGCGTCGGTCACGCGCTGGCGGCGGCGCATCCCGCCGCGCGCCGTCGGGCCGCCGGCGCGGTGGACCACCGTGCGGCCGGCGCGGATGTCCGTGGCGGTGGTCGGCGGCAGCGTCACCGGAAGGCCTCCTCGTTCTTGTACGACCCGCTGTTGCGGTACGTGATCAGCGCCACGACCCCCAGGACGACGAACGTGAGGATCCCGATGACGGCGCCGACGTTGTAGTTGCCGCGGTCCACCGTGAGCTTGTACAGCCACGTGATGAGCAGGTCGGTCTGGCCCGCGGAGTCGCCGACCGGGGTCGGCGCGCCGTTGGACAGCAGGTAGATGACGTTGAAGTTGTTGATGTTGTTGGTGAACGTCACGATGAGGTACGGCGTGAGCACGAAGAAGATGTACGGCAACGTGATCTTGGCGTACATCTGCCACCAGTTCGCGCCGTCGATCTTTGCCGCCTCGTAGAGCTCGCCCGGCACGTTCTGCAGGATCCCGGTGATCTGCATGATGGTGAACGGGATGCCGATCCAGAGGTTGACCACCACGACCGTTGCGCGCGCCCACCAGGCATTGGTGAAGAAGGGCAGCGAGGAATCGATCAGGCCCCAGCCCTTGAGCATCTGGTTGACGATCCCCTGGTCCTGCAGCATCTGGTTGATCACCAGCAGCGAGACGAACTGCGGCACCGCCATCGACATCGAGAAGAAGGCCCGCCACATGTTCTTCAGGCGCGTGCCGCGGCGCAGGATGACCATCGCCATGCCCATGCCGAGGAAGAAGTTGAGGAACGTCGCCAGGACCGCCCACACGAGCGTCCAGGCCAGCACCCGCAGGAACAGGCCCAGGCTCACGCCGATCGCGGTCGAGCCGGTGCGCGAGAACACGACGCCGAAGTTGTGCAGGCCCACCCAGTTGAACGCCGGCGTGTGGTTGGCGTCGAAGCTGGTGAACGCCATCGAGATCATGAACACCAGCGGCAGGATGGTGAACACCACGATGCCGAGCATGGGCAGCGTGAGCAGCGTGCCGTGCAGCCGCCCGTCGAGCAGCTCGCGCGCGTCGTCGACGATCGAGGGCACCCGCTTGCCGCGCTCGACGAGCACCTGCGCGCGGTAGGCGCTCTTGACGGCCGCCGCCCAGACGAGGACGAACGCCACGATGAGGAACACCCACGCGACGCCGTAGAGCAGCACCTGAACCGAGTTCGTCGGGTTGACGTTGACGAACTTGCCGTTGGCGTCCCACTGCTGGCCGCCCTTGGTCACCGGGCCGAGGTTGCCCAGCCCCGCGAGCGACGGGATGCCGTTGACGACGAGGAGCACGACGAACGCGACCTCGCCGAGCAGGAACATCGCGCCCTTGGCGTACTGCCGGCGGGCCATGGTGCCCAGGCCCATGACGAGCGCGGACGCCCGCGTCAGCGCGTCGCCGCGGGCGAGCGCGGTCCGCAGGCGGTACCGGGCGGGATCGGCCGAGCCGGACGCCCCCTGGTCAGGGCCGGGTGCGGCGTGCCGACCCCCGGGCTCCATCACGACCATCTGTGTCATGCCACGTCACCTCATCGTGCGAGAGCGAGGGGACAGGCCCCGGGGCCGCGGCGGACGGGCCGCGGCCCCGGGACCTGGTCGGTGCGAGCTAGGAGTTCAGGCTCGTGTTCCACGCAGCGGTCTTGGCGGCGGCGTTGGCGGCCGTGACGTCACCGGACAGGATCGCCTTGCCGAAGGCCGCGGTCGGGTCCCAGAAGTTGGCCATCTTCGGCACGGTGGGCTGCAGCACGGAGGCGTTGGCCACCGTGTTCATCTGGGCAACGGCGACCGGGTCGGCCGCGATGCTCGACGAGGACGACAGCGACTTGTCCGAGGGGATGATGCCGCGCATGTCGTAGTGCGCCTGCTGCGCCGCGGTGGAGCCGAGGAAGGCGGCAAAGAGCGCGGCCGCCTTCGGGTCCTTGGCGTTCGGGTTGAAGGCCACGGCCTTGGAGCCGGCGAACGCCTTCATCTGGACCGAGGCGCCGTTGAGCGTGTAGGTCGGCGGCTGCGCCGCGCCGTAGTTGGCGCCCAGCGCCTTCTTGACCGCCGCGGCGTCCCACGAGCCGGAGAAGTAGGCGTCGATGGTGCCGTTCTGCACGCCCGCGAGCCCGGCGCCGTTGGCGTCGTCTACGAAGTTCGGGTTCTTCGCCAGGGTGGTGAGGTAGGTGGTCACGTCGGCCGCCTTGGTCCCGGCGAAGGAGAAGCCCGCGGCCTCGTCGGTGCCGTTGGGGCCGAACAGCGTGCTGCCGTTGCCGACGTAGAACGACGGCAGGTACCACGAGTTGTCGAGCGGGAAGGCGACCTTGCCCTTGGCGAGCATGGTGTCGAGGTTCTTCACGTCGCCCGCGGTGAACTTCGAGGTGTTGTAGTACATGAACCAGGTGTTCGCCGTGTAGGGCACGCCGTAGATCTGGCCGTCGGGGCCGGTCACGGACGTCACCATGACGTCGGAGTTCTGCTTCTTCACCTGCGCGACGACGTCGGGCGGCAGCACGCCGATGGCGTTGGCCTGGATGAGCGTGCCCAGCTGGTCGTTGGCGAACATGTAGACGTCGGCGGCGGCGGTCGGGTCCTGCTTGACCGTCTTGCCCGCGTCACCCTCCGAGACCACCGAGTTCTTCCAGGTGATCGTGTACTCCGGGTGCGCCGCGGCGAACGCCGCCTCCTGCTTCGGGAGCCACGAGGTCGAGTCGACCTGGTCCTCCTGCGGCCCCCACACGGTGAGCGTCACCGCCGTAGGCGCCGCGTTCGTCGTCGGCGGCGCCGAGGTGGCGCCCCCGGCCGAGCCGCCGCTGCTGCTGCTGCAGGCGCTCATCGTGATGGTCAGTGCCGCGGCGACGGCGACCACCGTGAGTGCTGGACGAGCCTTCATCGTGAGATCACTCCTTGTCCGGTAAGTGGGGCGTGCGGGGGCGGTGGTCACCGCGAGACAGCCCGAGCACCGCCACGTCCGTCGGGGCGGCGCTCGGTGCGACCTACTCGCGGTGCGCCCGGATCGCACCGATGGTGGGCAGCGCGCCGCTGGTGCCGGGGCACGCGCCCCGGCACCACGCAAGCGTGACCGGGGACGGGATGCTCCGTCGCATCGACTTGCTCCCTCGTGCGGGATGGGTGCCACCGGCCGACGAGATCCGCCGCCGTTGGCCTGATGGCGAGACGCTAACGAGTTGTGCGCCCTTGCTGCAACTCGTTACGGTAACTTTCAGGCCACGGTTGCGGTGCGGTCTCAGCACGGTGGCATCGCACCATGCAACCATCGGCACCGCATGTTCGCGACCAGGGACGAGGAGGTCTCGTGACGACACTGTCCGGGCGCACCCGGCTGACCGACCTTGCCGAGCAGGCCGGGGTCAGCACCGCAACGGTCTCGCGCGTGCTCAACGGCAAGGCCGGCGTCTCGCCGCAGGCACGCCAGGCCGTGCTCGCCGCGCTCGACGTGCTCGGCTACGAGCGGCCGGAGCGGCTCCGGGAGCGCCCGGCGGGCCTCGTCGGGCTCGTCGTGCCCGAGCTGAGCAACCCGGTGTTCCCGGCGTTCGCGCAGGTCATCGAGAGCGCA
>JAJYTJ010000019.1:33991-37474 GCA_021793115.1 Actinomycetes bacterium
CCGCTGCTGTGCACGCAGTCCCCCGGCGGCACCACCGAGGACCAGTACGTCGAGATGCTGCTCGAGCACGGCGTCGCCGGGATCGTCTTCGTCTCCGGCCTGCACGCCGACACGTCCGCGAGCACGGAGCGCTACCACCGGCTGCGCAGCCGGGAGGTCCCGTTCGTCATGGTCAACGGCTACGCGGACGGCGTGGACGCGCCCACGATGTCCACCGACGACAGCCAGGCGATGGAGCAGGCGGTGCGCCACCTGGTCTCGCTCGGACACCGGTCGATCGGCCTGGCCATCGGCCCCACCCGGTTCGTGCCCGCGATGCGCAAGCGCGAGGCGTTCTGCGCCCTGCTCGAACGCCAGCTGGGCGACGAGGCACCCGAGCGGCACGTCGTCTCGACGCTGTTCACCGTGGAGGGCGGCCAGGCCGCCGCCACCGAGCTGCTCGCCACCGGCCACACCGCGATCGTCTGCGGCTCGGACCTCATGGCCCTCGGCGCCATCCGGGCGGCCCACGCCCGGGGGCTGCGGGTGCCGGAGGACGTGTCGGTCGTCGGCTTCGACGACTCGCCCCTCATCGCCTTCACCGAGCCCCCACTGACCACGGTGCGCCAGCCGGTGGTCGCGCTGGGCCAGGCCGCCGTCGACGCGCTGGTCGCGGAGATCCAGGGCGCGCCGGTGTCGCGCGCCGAGATGCTGTTCCACCCTGAGCTCGTCGTGCGCAACTCGACGCAGACGGCGCCACTGGCGTCGACCGGCGCCGCCTGACCCTCCCGAAAGGCCTCCATGTCCAGCACCTCCCCTGCCCCCGCCATGCCCATCGCCCACGCCGCCGGGACGCCCGACGAGCCGTGGTGGCGCCACGCGGTCATCTACCAGGTCTATCCGCGCTCGTTCGCGGACGCCTCGGGCGACGGCATCGGCGACCTCCCCGGCATCACCGCGCACCTGCCGCACCTCGCCGAGCTGGGCGTGGACGCGCTGTGGCTGTCGCCGTTCTACCGGTCGCCGCAGGCCGACGCCGGCTACGACGTGGCCGACTACCGCGACGTCGACCCGCTCTTCGGCACGCTGGAGGACTTCGACGCGCTGACCGCGCGCGCACACGAGCTCGGGCTGCGCATGGTGGTCGACCTCGTCCCGAACCACACCTCGGACGAGCACGCGTGGTTCCGCGCCGCGCTCGCCGCCGCCCCCGGTTCACCCGAGCGGGCGCGCTACCTGTTCCGCGACGGGCGGGGCCAGGACGGCTCGCTGCCGCCGAACAACTGGCGGTCGACGTTCGGGGGCTCGGCCTGGGAGCGCACGACGAACCCGGACGGCACGCCCGGGCAGTGGTACCTCCACCTGTTCGACTCCCGCCAGCCCGACCTCGACTGGACCAACCCCGAGGTCCGCACCGAGTTCGAGTCGGTGCTGCGGTTCTGGCTCGACCGAGGCGTCGACGGCTTCCGGGTCGACGTGGCCCACGGGCTCGTCAAGGCGGCCGGGCTGCCCGACGCGCCGGAGCCCGCGCCCGCGGTGGCGACGGTCGCCGACGATGCGGACGCCGGGCCCGCGGCCTCCTCTCCCGAGGGCACGCTCGCGCCGCCGGCCGAGGAACCCGTCACCGGCTCCGGCGCCCGCGGGCCGGCGTGGGACCAGGACGGCGTGCACGAGGTCTACCGGGCCTGGCGCCGGGTGCTCGACGAGTACGCCGGCGACCGTGCGATGGTCGCCGAGGCGTGGGTGGAGCCGCTCTCCCGGCTGGCGCGCTACGTACGACCCGACGAGATGCACCAGGCGTTCAACTTCGCCTACCTCACCGCCGGCTGGGACCCCGAGATGCTCCGCCGCGTCATCACGGCCTCCTACGCCGCGAACGACGCCGTCGGGGCGCCCACCACGTGGGTGCTGTCCAACCACGACGTGGTGCGGCACGCGTCCCGGCTGGGCCTCGCCGATCCCACGGGCCGACCCAACGGCATCGGCGCGCACGACGAGCAGCCGGACGCCGCCGTCGGCCTGCGCCGGGCGCGCGCCGCGACGCTCCTCACGCTGGGCCTGCCGGGCTCCGCCTACCTCTACCAGGGCGAGGAGCTCGGCCTCCCGGAGCACACGTCGCTGGACGACGAGCTCCGCCAGGACCCGACCTACCGCCGCACCCAGGGCGAGGAGCTCGGCCGCGACGGCTGCCGCGTGCCGCTGCCCTGGGCGGCCGACGAGCCCGCCATGGGCTTCTCGCCGACCGGCGCCACCTGGCTGCCGCAGCCGCCCGAGTTCGCCGAGCTCGCGCTCGACCGTCAGCGGGGCGTGCCCGGCTCCACGTACGAGCTGTACCGCGAGGCGCTCCGCGTGCGCCGCGAGCACGGCCTCGGCACGGGCGGCCTCACGTGGCTCGCCGGCCCGGCCGAGGACGCGTCGCAGGCGGCCCTCGCGTACGGCACGGACGTCCTCGCCTTCGCGGTGCGCGACGTCGTCGTGGTGGCCAACCTCGGCACGGCCCCCGTGCCCGCACCCGCCGGCGCGCGTGTGCTGCTCGCCTCGACGGACGTCCCCGACGAGTCCACCGTCCCCGGTGAGTCGACCGTCTGGTTCACCAGGTAGTCCACCTGTCAGTCCCGAGGCACGCAGCCGGAGCCCGGGCGCACGCACGCAGCCTGAGCCCGGGCGCACGCACGCGACCGGGCTCAGCCGGGCAGCAGGCTGAGCAGGTCGTCCGGAGGCTCGGCGGGTCCGCTGGCGTGTGGGTGCGATCGGCCCTGAGCCGACCCACTGCGTGAGGGCCCCTCACGTGACGGTCCCGCACGTGGAGGTCCCTCGCGTGCAGGTCCCTCACGCGGGGGACCTCCACGTGGCGGACCGGATGCGGGCGCGCTCCGCGGCGGACCGCCACCCGCCACACGGTGGGCGTGCGGTGCGTCCGGGGTGTCCGGGGCATGCGGGGCATCCGGCGGTCGACCGACCCCGGCTACCTCGGCGAGCTGCGGCTCCGCGTAGCCGCCGGGGGCGGGGCCGATGAGCCGGCCGTCGCGGTGACGGTGCTCGAAGGAGCCGTCCGGCCGACGGGTCACCGCCACGTCGCGCCGGTGGATCTCGTGGTGGTGGCATGACCCGTCAAACCCCACCCAGCGGAGAACCGGGCGATGACCTGCTGCGACGCGCCATCGAGGACCTCGCGGCCAGCAGGCCGTAGGCGCCCCGTAGAGGCGTTGGACCCCCGTCCGTGGACGACGACCTACGGCACACCGCGAAAGGCGCTCAGCGGCGATCCTGCGAGGCCATCGAAACGACATCGGTGCAATTCCCCGGGCGCATGGCGGCCGAGGCCTCACCAGCGGCTCGTCGACGCGTCGGACGCTCGTCGCGAGGGGCGCGAGCTGGTGCGCGCCGGCGACGCCGCGGCGGCCGCCGACTGTAGAGTGTCTGCAACAGTCGCGTCGACGGCGGGAGGCTCGCGGTGAGCAACGGCGGAGCCCGGGTGTACCTGGGCCGGGGCGTGCCGGCGAC
>JAJYTJ010000020.1 GCA_021793115.1 Actinomycetes bacterium
GGCCGGCGGCGCGCGGGGTGGCCGCGCGCGGGCTCGTCGTGCGGCCGGCCGTGGCCCGGCGCGCGGGGGCGGGGCTCGTGGCGGTCGCGACCGCCGGGCCGGTCACGTCGAAGCCGCGACGGCGCAGCACGGCGGCGACCGCCGCCAGGTCGTCGTGGAACTCGTCGGACGTGGCGAGGCGGCCCGTGGCGAAGCGGTGCGCCACCCCGAGGATCGCGGTCGAGTCGTAGCTGCGTCCCTCGTGGACCAGCTGCAGGTCCGGGACGGGGGTGAACCCGTAGACGCCGAGGAAGCTCTCGGACCCTCGCTCGTCGTGCTCCGCGATCGCCTGGAGGAGATGCTGCCGGGTCACTGCGGAGAAGGTTGCCACGCCGTCGAGCCTACGTCGCCCGCCACCCGTCCTCGTCCGGCGGGTACCCCGGGGGGTTCGCGGGGCGGCGGTGCCCGGTCGGGCGCCGGCTGGCGTCGACGCGCGACGCCGACGCCCTGACCGGCAGGAATACCCCCGGCGGGTACCGGGGGTGGTATATGTGACAAATTGCACAGACGTACCCCCGGGGGTAAGGACCAAGGGCCCGAGCCGACGCCCGACCGCTGGCCGAGATTGGGGTGCGGCGAGTTGCACGGGTCGTCGACGACCCTCGGCGGCACGCCGTGACGGGCGCGGCAGGGATGTCGGCCGGGCCCGCCCCCGAGCCGACCGGGGTCCGGTGGGGCGGCCCGGTTCTGAACGAGGAGAAGCGATGAGCGAGCAGACCGAAGAGCTCAAGGCCCTGACGGGCACCACCACGGTGGTCGACGCCCGGGGCACGTCGTGCCCGGGGCCGATCCTGGCGGCCAAGAAGGCCATCGGCAGCGTGCCGGTGGGCGGCGTGATGGAGGTCCTCGCCACGGACTCCGGCACGCTCAAGGACCTGCCGGCGTGGGCGAAGAAGATGGGCCACGACTTCCTGGGGCACTACGAGGACTCCGGCTACCTGCGGCTGTTCCTCAAGAAGCTGAAGTGACCAGGTGAGCGACCACGGCGGCTCCGGCGAGCCGACGCCGCAGATCCTGGTGTTCTCCACGAACAACATCTCCGACCCGGGCATCGACCTCGCGGGGAGCCGGCACCTGCACTACCCGGCCACCGTCTCGGTGCTCGCGATGCCGTGCTCGAGCGGGATCAAGCCCGCGTGGATCCTGCACGCGCTGCGCAACGGCCAGGACGGGGTGTTCATCGCGTCCGACGGCGAGGAGTGCGCCTACCTGCCGGACTGCGCCGAACGTACGGCGCACCTGGTCACCGTGACGCAGGGGCTCATGGCCGAGGAGGGCCTGGAGCCCCAGCGGCTCAAGATGGCCGCGGTCTGCTCGGTGTGCGCCGAGCCGTTCGCGAAGTACATGCGAGAGTTCGCCGCCGCGCTCAGCGCCCTCGGGCCCCGGCCCGTGACGGCCGGCTGAGCGCACGGACCCGTCCAACGAAGGAGCACGGCGACGTGAGCAGGAAGACGATCATTCTGTTCAGCGGTGAGTTCGACAAGGTCATGGCCGCGTTCGTCATCGCGAACGGCGCGGCGGCCATGGACGACGAGGTCACCATGTTCTTCACCTTCTGGGGGCTGAACGCGCTGCGCAAGGACGCGCCCGTGCCGACGTCCGGCAAGTCCATCCTGCAGAAGATGTTCGGCGCGATGATGCCGCGCGGCCCGAAGAAGCTCGCGCTGTCGCACATGAACTTCGCCGGCGTCGGGCCCAAGCTCATGGCCAAGGCGATGCGCGACGAGAACGTCATGTCGCTGCCGGAGCTCATCGCGACCGCGCGCGAGCAGGGCATCAAGTTCGTCGCCTGCACCATGTCGATGGACGTCATGGGCCTGCACAAGGAAGAGCTGCTCGACGGGATCGAGTACGCCGGCGTGGCGTCCTACCTCGGCGACGCCGACGAGTCGAACGTCAACCTCTTCATCTGAGCTGTGACCCGCGCGGCCGGAGCGCCGTGCGCGAGACGGGAGTCATCCGTGGACTACGACGTCCTGGTGGTCGGCAGCGGGATCGGCGGCATGGAGTCGTCGATCAAGCTCGGCGACATGGGCTACAAGGTGCTGCTCGTCGAGAAGGAGGCGAGCGTCGGCGGCCGGATGATCCTGCTGTCCAAGGTCTTCCCCACGCTGGACTGCGCCAGCTGCATCTCGGGCCCGAAGATGTCGTCGACGATCAACCACCCCAACATCACCACGAAGACGTACTCCGAGGTGAGCGGGATCCGGCGCGACGCCGAGGGCAGGTTCCACGCGACGGTGCGCGAGAAGCCGACCTTCGTCGACTGGGCGGCCTGCACGGGGTGCAGCGACTGCCAGACCGCCTGCACCGTGGCCGTGCCCGACCAGTTCAACGCCGACCTCGTCGCGCGCCGCGCCGCGTACATCGCGTTCCCGCAGGCCGTGCCGAAGAAGGCCGTGCTCGAGCGGGCGGGCACGTCGCCGTGCATCGGCGCCTGCCCCGCGGGCATCAAGGCGCACGGCTACGTCTCGCTCGTCCGCAACGGGAAGGACGAGGAGGCGTTCAACCTCGTGCTGGAGGCCACGCCCCTGGTCGGCACCCTCGGGCGGGCCTGCTACGCGCCGTGCGAGTCGGAGTGCACCCGCACCAAGCTCGAGGGCCCGGTCCCGATCCGCCTCATCAAGCGGTTCGCGGCGGACCGGCACTACGCCGCGAAGGGCGCCGTCCCGAGCGCTCCCGTGGTCGAGGTCGCCGAGCCGAACGGCCGCCGGGTCGCGGTCGTCGGCTCCGGTCCCGCGGGCCTGACCGCCGCCTGGCAGCTGGCGCGCCTCGGGTACGCGGTGAAGGTGCTGGAGAAGCGTTCGCAGCCCGGGGGCTACCTGCGGCACGCGATCCCCGCCTACCGGCTGCCGCACGAGGTGGTCGACGCCGACATCGCGAACCTGACGTCGCTCGGCGTCGAGATCGAGTGCGACGCGGCCGTCACCGACCTGGTCGCGCTCAAGGAGGAGGGCGGCTACGACGCGGTCGTCGTGGCCACCGGCACCCAGCAGGCCACCCGGATGGGCGTCCCGAACGAGGACGCGGCCGGCTCCGTGACGGGGCTGGACTTCCTGGCCGACGTGGCCAACGGCCACGCCCCCGACCTCACCGGCAAGCGCGTGGTCGTCGTCGGAGGCGGGAACGTCGCGATGGACGCCGCGCGGGTCTCGCTGCGGCTCGGCGCCGCCGAGGCGAAGGTGGTCTACCGGCGCACACGTGACGAGATGCCGGCGCACCACGTCGAGGCCGACGACGCGCAGGCCGAGGGTGCGGTGTTCGAGTTCCTCGTCACCCCGCTCGAGGTGCTCGCGACCGACGGTCGGGTGACCGGCCTCACGCTGCAGCGGATGCGGCTGGGCGAGCCGGACGCCTCCGGCCGGCGCAGCCCCGAGCCGGTGCCCGGCGCGACCAGCACGGTGGCGTGCGACGTGGTCATCTCCACCATCGGGATGAGCCCGGACGCCAGTCTGTACGAGGGTGTGGTGCCGGTTGGTCGTGGCCAGCGGATCGCGGTCGACCCGCGGACCCTGCAGACCGAGCTGCCCTACCTCTTCGCCGCCGGCGACGTGACCGCGGGCGCCACCGACATCACCCGGGCGATCGGCTCGGGCCGACGGGCCGCGCACATGCTCGACCGGTGGCTCACCGGCCGGTCGCTCGACGGCTTCACCGTCCTGGACGGCCGGCTCGACACCGTCACGCACGACCAGGTGCTCTCGCGGCAGACCGCCTACGGGCACCGCAACCCGGTGAAGGGCCAGGCCGACCTGCGGCCGATGCCGCGGACGTTCGACGAGGTCGAGGCCCCGCTGGCGGAGTCCGAGGCCCGCTCGGGGGCGGGCAGCTGCCTGGACTGCGGCGTGTGCTCGGAGTGCCAGGAGTGCGTGCACGCCTGCCCGGCGGATGCGATCCGGATGGACCAGCGAGAGAAGGTCTCGGAGGTGACGGTCGGCGCGGTCGTCGTCTCCACCGGCTACAAGCTGTTCGCCGCCGACGCGAAACCCGAGTACGGCTGGGGCCGGTACCCCAACGTCATCACCGGCATGCAGATGGACCGGCTGCTGGCGCCGACGCGCCCCTACAACACGGTGCTGCGCCCGGGTGACGGGAAGGTGCCGGAGCGGATCGCCTACATCTCGTGCACCGGCTCGCGCGACAAGCAGGTCGGCAACCCCCTGTGCTCGAAGGTCTGCTGCATGTACTCGATCAAGCAGAACCAGCTCATCATGGGCGCCCTGCCGCTGGCCGACGTGACCATGCACTACATGGACATGCGGGCCGCCGGCAAGCGGTACGACGAGTTCTACGAGCAGGCCAAGGACATGGGCGCCCAGTACGTCCGCGGCCGCGTGGCGGGCATCACCGAGAAGGACAACGGCGACCTGGTGCTGCGCTACGAGGACACCGAGGGCACGGGCGAGATCGTCGAGGCGGAGTACGACCTGGTGGTGCTGGCGGTGGGCATCCAGCCGAACCGCGACGTCGAGCGGCTGTTCGGCGACGAGCGCCTGGGCCAGGACGAGTTCTTCTACGTGGCCGAACCGAACGACGAGCTCGACCCCGGCGTCACCGACATCCCGGGCGTGTTCGTGGCGGGCACGGCGGCTGGTGCGAAGGACATCGTCGACTCGATCGTCCACGCCGGGGCGGCGGTCGCTCAGGTGGCGGCCCACCTCGAGCGGGCGAAGGTCGCGAGCGCGGCGGAGGTGCTGGCATGAGCGAGGACCAGACCGCAGGGCGCCGGATCGGCGTGTACATCTGCCACTGCGGCGGCAACATCTCCGACTACGTCGACGTCGCGCGGGTGCGCGAGGCGGTCGCCGACGACCCGGACGTCGTGGTGGCCGAGACGACGCTGTTCGCGTGCGCGGACGGGCAGCAGCACACGATGGTGCGCGACATCCAGGACCAGCACCTGGACGGGCTCGTCGTCGCGTCCTGCTCGCCGAAGCTGCACACCACGACGTTCCGCGGCGTGTCGCGGCGGGCCGACCTCAACCCGTACGCATACACCCAGGTGAACATCCGCGAGCAGGACTCGTGGGCGCACACCGACGACCACGAGGGGGCCACCGCCCGGGCGATCGCCCTGGTCAAGGCGGGTATCGCGAAGACGCGCCTGTCCACCCCGCTGCACCCGCTCCGGGTGGAGACGGTGCCGGCCACCATGGTGGTGGGCGGTGGCGTGACCGGGCTGCGGACGGCGATCGGCCTGGCCGACATCGGGCTGTCGGTCGTCGTCGTCGAGCGCGAGGCCGAGCTCGGCGGCTGGCTCGGCCGCCTCGGACCGACGTTCCCGCACGACACCCCGGGACGGGACCAGATCGCCGCCCTGGTCGCCCAGGTCGCGCAGCGGCCGATGATCACCGTGCTGACCAACGCCGAGCTGGTGGGCAAGACGGGCTCCTTCGGCAACTACACGGCCAAGGTGCACGTGCGCGGCGGGACCACCGACGAGCTGCGCCAGTTCCAGGTCGGCACGTTCGTCATCGCGACCGGGGCCGACGTGTACAGCCCCGAGGTCGGCGAGCTGGGGTACGGCATCGACGGCGTCGTCACGCTGCACGAGTTCGGGACGCTGGTCGACGAGGCCACGGGAGGCGCCCTCACCTGGCGCGGCCGTCGGGTCCGCTCGGTCGCCTACGTGTACTGCGTCGGCAACCGGCAGCCGGAGGGCAACGCGTACTGCTCCAAGTTCTGCTGCGCCGCCACGGTCCACGCGTCGATCAAGGTCTCGCGCCTGGACCCGTCGATCCGGCAGTTCCACCTGCACCGGGACGTGCGGGCGTACGGGCGGTACGAGCTGTTGTACACGGAGTCGCGCGAGCGCGGCTCGGTGTACCTGCGGTACCCGGACGACGCGCCGCCCGCCGTCGAGCAGACGCCCGACGGCCGCCTCGCGGTCACGCTGGTCGACGCCCTGACCGGGCCGGACGAGGTGACCGTGCCGGTGGACCTCGTCGTGCTGGTCACCGGCATGGTGCCGCGGGAGAACGAGGCGCTCACGTCGCTGCTCAAGCTGCCCACCGGGGACGACGGGTTCTACAACGAGATCCACCCCAAGCTGCGGCCGGTGGAGACCGTGGTGGACGGCGTGATGATCGCCGGCGCGTGCCAGGGGCCCAAGCCGGCGAGCGAGGCGGTCGGCGGCGGCCTGGCGGCGGTGACCCAGAGCGCGGGCATCCTCAAGCGCGGCTTCGCCGAGCTCGACCCGCTGGTCGCCACGGTCCACGAGGCGGCCTGCACCGGGTGCGGCGCCTGCCTGACCACCTGCCCGTACGACGCGATCTCGTCGTACGCGTGCGACACCGGGCAGAAGGCGCTCGTCAGCGCCGCGAACTGCAAGGGCTGCGGCGGCTGCGTGCCGGTCTGCCCGGAGGATGCGATCGATCTGCTGGGGTACACGTCCGCGCAGATGCTCGCGGCGATCGACGGTCTGGCGACGAGGGAGCCGGTGGCATGAGCACGCACACGTTGCGGGACCCGCGCGAGGTGATCCGCGAGGAGATGAGCATGCACGCCGTCATCCGGGCGGCGCTGGCCGACGGCCCGCTCACGGTGCCGCAGATCGCCGAGGCGATCGGGCGCCCGGCCGAGGAGGTCGTCTACTGGGTGATGGGCATGCGTCGCTACGGCCACCTGGCCGAGCTGCCCGACGACGAGGACGGCTGGTTCCCCTACGCCCTGACGACCACAGGAGCCTGACATGACTACCGTCGTCGACGTCGACCTCATGGCCGACCTGAAGAAGTTCGGTGCCGCGGACATCAGCGCCTGCTTCAGCTGCGGCAACTGCACGGCCACCTGCCTGCTGGCGGACAACGACGTGACGTTCCCGCGCCGGATGATCCGCTACGCCCAGGTGGGGCTGAAGGACGAGCTGCTGGGCTCCAAGGAGCTCTGGGCCTGCTACGCCTGCGGCCGGTGCACCGAGGCGTGCCCGACCGAGGCGGACCCGGCCGAGTTCATGGCCGCCGCACGGCGGTACGCGATCGCCTCCTACGAGCCGACCGGGCTGGCGCGCGTCATCTACACCCGCCCGAAGCTCGGCGTGCTGATCGGCGTGCTGGTCGCGGCCATGTTCGCGACGTTCATGCTCACCCAGGCCGACCTCGGGGGCATCCACGCGCCGACGCTGGCACTGTTCCAGTTCGTGCCGAACGGCCTCATCCACTGGCTGGGCATCGGCGTGATGGTCGCGATGGTCCTGGCAGGCGCCTGGGGCGTCGTCCGCATGCTTCGTGCGACCGCGCGTCGCGAGGGTGTGACGTGGCAGGCCGTCGCCGGCTCGCGAGAGGCGGCCCGCCGGGCCGTCGCCGCGGCGTGGGACGCGGTGGGCCTGGAGTCGCTGGGCCAGCGGCGCTTCCGCCGCGACTGCGAGGACGACCACGCCACCGAGCCGCTGTGGCGGCGGCGCTGGCTGGTGCACGCCCTGACCGTCTGGGGCTTCCTCGGCCTGTTCGGCGCGACGATCATCGACTACGGCCTCGAGCTCCTGGGCGTCAAGGCGACCGGGACGGCGGTGCCGATCTGGTACCCGTCCCGGCTGCTGGGCACGGTCGCCGGCCTGTCGCTCATGTACGGCGTCACGCTGTTCCTGGTCGGGCGCTGGCGCCGGTGGAGCACCACCCAGTCCTCCAGCACCGGCTCGGACTGGATGCTGCTGGCCCTGCTGTGGATCACCGGCTTCACCGGGTTCTCCATCGAGGTGGCGTTGTACGCGGGCCAGCCGCCGGTCTGGGGCTACTGGGTCTTCCTGCTGCACGTCGCGGTGGCCATGGAGCTCATGCTCATGCTCCCGTTCACCAAGTTCGCCCATGTCATGTACCGGCCGGTCGCGCTGTTCTTCTACGCGCTGGCCCGGGAGCGGGCCCCCCGATGACCGTCGGCGCCGAGGCGGTCGGACAGTCATACCCCTAGGGGTATGGTGAGAACCATGGGACTCTTCGACCTCTTCCGCCGGGACACCTCCGGCCTGCCGCACACCGTCCGGGCGGACCGCGCCTTCGCGCTCCTCGACGAGGGCGCCGTCCTGGTGGACGTGCGGGAGCCCGCCGAGTGGCGGTCCGGGCACGCCCCGCAGGCCCGGCACATCCCGCTCGCCCGTCTGGCGTCCGAGGGTGGCCGGTTGCGCAAGGACCGGCCCGTGGTCGTCGTGTGCGCGTCCGGGGCCCGGTCGAGGTCGGGGGCGGCCCAGCTACGATCCATGGGGTACCAGGCGACCAGCCTGGCCGGCGGCATGGCGGCCTGGCGCAGCGCTGGGGGCAAGGTCAGGTGAGCCGCGCCGCGCGCCCGACGCCGGGCGGCGCGGCTGCTCGTCCGCCAGTTCTGCAGGTCCACTCGTCGCGGAGGCACGGATGCGGCTCGACCCGACCGAGATGACCTCGGTCATCCACCGCCTGCGGCGCGCCCAGGGACAGATCGGCGGGGTGCTCAAGCTGCTCGAGTCCGGCGCCGACTGCGAGGACGTGGTGACCCAGCTGGCCGCCGCCTCGAAGGCGCTCGACCGGGCGGGCTTCATGATCATCGCCTCGGGCCTCGAGCAGTGCCTGGCGCGCGGCGACGAGGAGGCCGGCGTGGACCGCGCCAAGCTGCAGAAGCTGTTCCTCTCGCTGGCGTGAGCCCGCGCGTGCGGAGGCCCGGCCCGGTCAGCCGCCGGCGGCGTGCCGCCGCCCCGTCGCCCGCCCGCGCGGCCGATGGCTCGTCCTCGCGGGCGGTAGGCTCGGGGCCACGTTCCGGCCCGGTATCTCCCGGGCGCACTCACCGCGAGGAGCCCTGGCGAAGGTGACCATTCCCCGCCCTGCCGCGGTCGTCGTCCTGGCCGCGGGGGAGGGCACCCGCATGAGGTCGGCCACCCCGAAGGTGCTCCACACCCTCGCCGGGCGGTCGATGCTGGCCCACGCGCTCGCCGCGGCGCGCGCGCTCGACCCGGAGCGCGTCACCGTCGTCGTGCGGCACGGCCGCGATCTCGTCGTCGACCACCTGCGCCAGGTGGACCCCGAGGCGATCGTCGCCGACCAGGACGAGGTGCCCGGCACCGGGCGCGCGGTCCAGGTGGCGCTCGCGGCGCTCGACGAGCGGGGCGAGGTGCACGGCTCCGTCGTCGTCATGGCCGGGGACGTGCCGCTGCTCGACGCGGGCACGCTGGGCGAGCTGCTGGCCGCGCACGCGGCCGACGGCAACGCCGTCACGCTGCTGTCCACCGAGGTGGTCGACCCGACGGGCTACGGGCGCGTGCTGCGCGGCGCCGACGGCGCGGTGGTGGCCGTCGTCGAGGAGAAGGACGCGGACGACGAGCAGCGCGCCATCCGCGAGATCAACACCTCCACCTACGTGTTCGACGCCGACGTGCTGCGTGCGCGCCTCGAGCGGCTCGGCCGGGACAACGCGGCGGGCGAGGTGCTGCTCACCGACGTCGTCGCCCTGGCGCACGCCGACGGGCTGCGCGTGCACGCGCTGCTCACGGACGACCCGGTGTCGGCCGAGGGCGTCAACGACCGGGTGCAGCTCGCCGCGATCCGGGCCGAGCTCAACCGGCGCATCCTCGAGGAGTGGATGCGCGCTGGCGTCACGGTCGTCGACCCGGCCACCACGTGGGTGGACGTCGACGTCGAGCTGGGCCAGGACGTCACGCTGCTGCCCGGCACGCAGCTGCACGGGGCCACCGTGGTGGCGGAGGGCGCGACGATCGGGCCGGACACCACGCTGACCGACGTGGAGGTGGGCGCGGGCGCCGTCGTCGTGCGCAGCCACGGCTCGCTCTCGGTCATCGGCCCGCACGCCAACGTCGGGCCGTTCTCGTACCTGCGGCCGGGGACCATGCTGGGCGCCGACGGCAAGATCGGCGCCTTCGTCGAGACCAAGAACTCGAGCATCGGTACCGGTTCCAAGGTGCCGCACCTGTCGTACATCGGGGACGCGGAGATCGGCGACCACACCAACGTGGGCGCCGCGTCCGTCACCGCCAACTACGACGGCACGACGAAGCACCGCACCCGGATCGGCTCCCACGTGCGGATCGGCGTGGACACCATGCTCGTCGCCCCCGTGAGCGTCGGGGACGGCGCGTTCACCGGCGCCGGCACCGTGGTCCGCTCCGACGTGCCGCCGGGGGCGCTCGCGGTGAGCGCCAACGAGCAGCGGACGCTGCTCGGGTGGGTCGAACGGACCCGGCCCGGCTCGCCGTCGGCGCAGGCGGCGGCCCGCGCGCGCGGGCCGGTCGCGGGCGCACCCCCCGGCCACGACGCCCTCGACCCCGACGAGACCGCGACCGACGAGAAGGACACCGCCCGATGACCACCGGCCTGATCAGCAGCGACGGGGAGAAGCGCCTGGTTCTCGTGTCGGGCCGGGCCCATCCCGAGCTGGCCTCCTCGGTGGCCGAGCACCTCGGGGTCGAGCTGGTGCCGACCACGGCGTACGAGTTCGCCAACGGGGAGATCTACACGCGGTTCGGCGAGTCGGTGCGCGGCGCGGACGCCTTCGTCCTGCAGTCGCACTGCACGCCCGTGAACACGTGGATCATGGAGCAGCTGCTCATGGTGGACGCGCTCAAGCGGGCGTCCGCCAAGACCATCACCGTGGTGGCCCCGTTCTACGGCTACGCGCGCCAGGACAAGAAGCACCGCGGGCGGGAGCCGATCTCCGCCCGGCTCATGGCGGACCTGTTCAAGACCGCCGGCGCCGACCGGCTCATGAGCGTGGACCTGCACGCGGCGCAGATCCAGGGCTTCTTCGACGGGCCGGTGGACCACCTGTGGGCCATGCCGATCCTCGTCGAGTACGTGCGTACGCGGGTCGACGCCTCCAACGTCACCGTGGTGTCGCCGGACGCCGGCCGCATCCGGGTCGCCGAGCAGTGGGCCGCCAAGCTCGGCGGGGCGCCCCTGGCGTTCGTCCACAAGACGCGCGACATCCGCCGCCCCAACCGCGCGGTGGCCAACCGGGTGGTGGGCGACGTCGAGGGCCGCTCGTGCGTGCTCGTCGACGACCTCATCGACACCGCCGGCACCATCTCCGAGGCCGTGCGCGTGGTGCTCGAGGCCGGCGCCAAGGACGTGCTCGTCGCGGCGACGCACGGTGTGCTGTCCGACCCGGCCGTGGAGCGGCTGGAGCACGGGGGTGCGCGCGAGATCGTCGTCACGGACACCCTGCCCATCCCCGACGAGCGGCGCTTCGAGAAGCTCACCGTGCTGTCGATCGCGCCCCTCATCGCGCGGGCGATCCGCGAGATCTTCGACGACGGCTCGGTGACGTCCCTCTTCGACGGCCAGGCCTGACCCCGGCCCCGGCGCTCCACGTGCGGGCGGTCTTCCGTCCGGGCATCTGCGCGCACTCGGGGTGAAATCGGACATCTCGTGTCGTATCGGTGCACACGGGGCAATAGCCTCGTTCGATGGCATCGACGATGGAGGTGTCCCATGTCGGATCTCGATGACGCCGTGGCCACCGCGAGGAGTGGGTCCGGGCGCCCGTTGGTGGGGTACGCCGCGGGGGCGTGGGACCTCTTCCACGTGGGTCATCTCAACGTGCTGCGTCACGCGCGGGCCAACTGCGACCGGCTCGTCGCGGGCGTCGTCGCGGACGAGGTTCTCGAGCTGACGAAAGGCCGGCGTCCCGTCATCCCGACTGCCGAGCGTGCCGAGATCGTCAGCCACCTGGACGTGGTCGACGAGGTCTTCGTCGAGACCCAACCGGACAAGCTGCTCACGTGGGAACAGGTGCGTTTCGACGTGTTCTTCAAGGGTGACGACTGGCGCGGCACCGCGAAGGGGCGCGCCCTCGAGCAGCGGTTCGCCGAGGTCGGCGTCCAGGTCGTGTACTTCCCGTACACGATGCACACGTCGAGCACGATCCTGCGGCGGGCGCTGGACGCCCTGGAGCGTCCCGCCGAGCAGTGGGCGGCGCGTTCCTGAACCGGCTCTCGGACCGGTACGATTCTCGGGCTGCCTCGGCGAGGGATGTCGGACGGTCGGCTCGCCGGTCCCCGGGACCGGCACCGGCCCGCGGTCCCATCCGTGATCGACTGGGCCGGATGCCTCCGCGTCGCCCGTCCTGCGCCCCGCGTCGAGGCCGTCCCGATACCCGTTCGTCACCGGCCGCGCGCCCGCGGCCACGCACCGCTCCGGAGGACCACCATGGCCGAGACCAAGCTCGTCGCCACCACCCGCACCGAGTTCGGCAAGGGCGCCGCCCGCCGGCTGCGCCGCGCCAACCTCATCCCCGCCGTGCTGTATGGGCACGGCGCCGACCCGGTGCACGTCGCGCTGCCGGGCCACGAGGTGATGATGGCCGTCAAGCACAGCAACGCCCTCTTCGAGATCGAGATCGACGGCACGTCCACGCTGGCGATCGCCAAGGACGTCCAGGTCGAGCCCGTGCGCAACGTCATCGAGCACCTGGACCTGCTCATCGTCCGCCGCGGCGAGAAGGTGACGGTCGAGGTCCCGGTGCACGTCGTCGGCGAGTCCGCTCCTGGCACCATCCACGTCGTCGAGACGCAGCAGCTGGCTCTCGAGGCCGAGGCCACGCACATCCCGGACCACGTCGAGGTCTCCATCGAGGGCCTCGCCGAGGGCGCCATCGTCCACGCGGGTGACATCACGCTGCCGCAGGGCTCCGCGCTGCTCACCGAGCCCGAGCACGTCGTCCTCACCGTCACCGTGCCGCGGACCGAGACGGTCGAGGAGGGCGAGGCCGCCGAGTCCGGCGCCTCCGCCGAGCAGGACTGACCCGGACCCAGGCGTCGCCCCGGCCCGCGCGGGCCGGTCAGGAGGGACGAGCGTGACGGAGGACCGCTGGCTCCTCGTCGGCCTCGGCAACCCCGGACCCGAGTACGCCGGCAACCGGCACAACGTCGGCGCGATGGTGCTCGACGAGCTCGCCAGGCGGCTCGGCGTGACGCTGGGTCGTGCCGCCGGCGGGCTCGGTCACCGACCCCAAGCGACCGCCGCGGAGACGCGATTCGGTACGCTCCCCGGCGGCACCCCGGGTCCCCGTGTGGTGCTGGCCCGCCCGACGACGTACATGAACGTCTCCGGTGGGCCCGTCGGCGCACTCGCCCGTTACTACGACGTGCCGGCCGAGCGTGTGGTCGTCGTGCACGACGACCTCGACATCCCGTTCGCCGACGTGCGGCTGAAGCTCGGCGGTGGCGAAGGGGGGCACAACGGGCTGCGCGACATCTCGCGGGCGCTCGGGACGAAGGACTTCGTGCGGGTGCGCGTCGGCGTCGGCCGCCCGCCCGGGCGCACGGACGCCGCCGACTTCGTTCTGCGCGACTTCACGGCAACCGAGCGCAGGGACCTCGACTGGCTGGTCGACCGAGCCGCTGACGCGGTCGAGACCGTCGTCATCGAGGGCGTCGACAAGGCGCAGCTGAGGTTCCACACGAAGCCCTGACGCGTTCGCTCGGAGTTCGCCCGGTGGCCACGCATCGGCAATGTGGTCCGTATCGGGTGAAATCGGACATCGTGGGAGAGACGGGATCGAATCGGTCTAATACGCTCCAATCCGTACAGTACGGACGGGGGCGGCCATGACGATCCTGGGCGACGAGCCCAAAGCGACCACCGCGGAGCTGCGCGCCCTCACCGAGCGCCGGCGGGCCAGCAGTGGCCCGCGTCGGTCGTGGGCGTCGACCGAGCCGTTCGCGGCCGGTGAGCGTGTCGTCCTCGAGGGCGCCGAGGGTGCGACGTGGCACGGGGCGTCGGCTGGCTACGTGCTGCGCGCCGCCGCCGTCGACCTCGCGATGGTGGCCCTCTCGTTCCTCGCGATCTTCCCGTTGACGGATGTCTCGCGGATGGTCGTCGCCGTCCCGGTGCTCCTGGCGGGGGGCACCTTCCTCGCGGCGCTCGCGATCGGGCACGGGTACGACGAGAAGAGCGTCGGTGACGGTCCTCGCGAGTTCCAGGCGGTGCTGCGGGCGGGCGTTGCCGCCTTCGTCGTGCCGGCGCTGGCCACGGCGTCCGCCGCCGAGCCACTGCCGCGGATCCCGCTCGTCGTCGTGATCGCCGCGATGACGGGCGGCGCGCTCGTCGGCCGTCGCTTCATGCGCTCGACGCTGCACCACGATCGCCGCGAAGGGCTGGCGATGGCGCGCACGCTCGTCCTGGGCGATGCGGACTCGGTGCACCAGACCATCGAGCACCTGCGCACGTCGGTCCACCACGGCTACCGCGTGGTGGGCATCTGCCTGCCGTCCGTCGCCGACCGACCGCCGCGGGACGGCGTTCCGCTTCTCGGCGCGTTCGCCGACGTCGCGCAGGTCGCCTACGACTACCGGATCGACACGGTGATCGTGGCCGGCGGCAGCCTGGCGGGCGACGCGCTCCGCCGGCTCTCCTGGGCACTCGGCCGCGCGGGCGCAGACCTCGTGGTCGCGCCGGGCCTCGTGGAGGTGCTCGGGCCGCGTGTCACCTTGCGCCCCACGGCAGGGCTGGCGCTGCTCCAGGTCGAGACCGTGCCGCCCCGGAGGCGCCTGCTGGCGAAGAGTGTCCTCGACCGCGTGGTCGGCACCGCGCTGCTCCTGGTCGCCGCCCCGGTGATCGCAGCCGCCGCGCTCGCCGTGCGCGCGACGAGCCGGGGGCCGGTGCTGTTCCGGCAGTGCCGGGTAGGTATCGACGGCCGCACCTTCACCATGGTCAAGCTGCGCTCGATGTACCGGGACGCCGAGGAGCGCAAGGCCGCGCTCGAGTCGCAGAACGACGGCCGTGGTGTGCTCTTCAAGATGCACGACGACCCCCGCGTGACGCCGATCGGCAAGCTGCTGCGCCGGTTCTCGATCGACGAGCTGCCGCAGCTGTGGAACGTCGTGAAGGGCGACATGTCGCTCGTCGGGCCGCGCCCGCCGCTGCCCGTGGAGGTCGACGCCTACCAGGACCAGGTGTTCCGCCGGCTGCACGTGCGCCCCGGGTTGACCGGGCTCTGGCAGGTCAGCGGTCGCTCGGACCTCTCCTGGGCGGAGTCGGTGCGGCTGGACCTGCGGTACGTGGACAATTGGTCCGTTGCGATGGACCTGCTGATCCTCTGGAAGACGGCCCGTGCCGTCCTGGTGGGTTCAGGGGCGTACTGAGCGGGCTCCGCTGCGCATGGCGGCGCTGAGGACCTCGCGCATCGCCGTGCGGTAGCCGGCCGTGGAGAAGCGCTCGAGCGCGTCGGCGCGGCCGGCCTCCGCCACGCGGCCCGCCAGTGCCGTGTCTTCGGCCACGCGCACGATCGCATCTGCGAGCGCGGCGGGGTTCCCGGGCTCGACCAGCAGCCCGGTGTCGCCGTCGCGCACGATCTCCCGCAGGCCCTGGACGCCGGAGGCGACCAGGGGTCGGCGCGCGAGCATCGCCTCGACCGCGGTGTTCCCGAAGGGCTCCGCCCGGGAGGGCACGACGACGACGTCCGCGTCCGCCAGCACCGGCCACGTCGGGTGGACGTACCCCAGGAGCTCGACGCGTCCGGCCACGCCGGGGCGGGACGCCGCAGCCGTGACCTGTGCCTCATACCACTCGTAGCCCGTGAACGGCGTGCCGGCGATCCGGAGGCGGGCGTCGACACCGCGCGCCACGAGGAGGTCGAGGGCGTCGATCGCCACGTCGATGCCCTTGCGCGGCGACAAGCGGCCGATGAGCGCGATCGTTAGCGGGTCGCCCGGGGCTCGCTGGCGCGGGGCCGTCGGCCCGTCCTCCGGGCCCGGAACGCCGTTGTGGACCACCCGCACGCGTCCACCGAGGGGCGGCACCGCGCCGACCAGCACCTCCGCCGCGGCGCGTGAGTTGGTGACGACGACCCGCGCCGCCAGCAGGGGCAGTGCGAGCCCCGCGCGCACGACGAACGGCTGGTCCGACTCCGCCTCGTGGACATGGCACACCGCCGGGACTCCGGCGAGCCGCGCCGCGAAGAGCCAGCTCGGCTCGGTGAGCGTGTTGACGAGGACGGCATCGGGCCGCCGTCGCAGCAGCATGCGCCGGGCGCCGAGGGTGGCACGCACCAACCCGACGACGAGACGCGGCAGCGCCATCGGGCGCATCGAAGCCTTGCGGAGCACCGGGAAGGGGATGACCCGAACGGCTGCGCCGCGCGCCCGGAGCTCGTCGACCAGCGGCCCGGCGACCGGGAGCACCGACTCGACTGCCCATCCGGCCTCGACGAGTCCGGCGATCGTCTCAAGCAGCTGACGGTCCGAGCCGTAGAGGTCAGGGCTCGGATGGACGACGACGACGTGACGGCGGGTGGAATCGCGGGTGGAACCGTCGGGGGCACTCGTCGGCATCGGCATGGTGCGGCCTAGAGTAGCGAGCGCGCCCGGTTTGTACCGGTAGGCGCTGGTCTGTTCGGGCGACGACCACGGGTTCTGTGATCGGGAGGGGAAGCGATGAGCCGGCGCCGACCGATGGACGACCAGGCCCTGTCCATCGCGCTCATCGGTACGCGAGGTGTGCCTGCCCACTACGGGGGGTTCGAGGCGGCCGTCGAGGAGGTCGGGTCCCGGCTCGTCGCGCGCGGGCACCGGGTGCGGGTCTACTGCCGAACCGGCAACTCCCCGGAGCCGCTCGCCACCCACCTCGGCATGAACCTGGTGACGCTGCCCGCGGCACGGCGCCGTTCGCTCGAGACGCTCACCCACACCGGCCTCTCCGTCGCCCACCTCGTGACCCATCGCACCGACGTCGCGTTCCTCTTCAACGCGGCCAACGCGGTGTGGCTGCCTCTGGTGCGAGCCGCTGGCATCCCCGTGGCCACGCACGTCGACGGGCTGGAGTGGCGGCGCGCGAAGTGGGGACCGACCGGGCGGCGCTACTACCGGTGGGCCGAGCGGTTCGCCGTGCGTCGGTCAGACGCCCTCATCGCCGATGCGCAGGGCATCGCCGACTACTACGACGGTGAGTTCGGCGTGCCGACCTCGCTCATCGCCTACGGCGCGCCCGTGCTGGACGGTGTGGGCTCCGCTCGCCTCGGCGAGCTCGGGCTGGAACCCCGTGGCTACCACCTCGTCGTGGCCCGCTTCGAGCCGGAGAACCACGTCGCGGAGATCGTGGAGGGCTACGCGGCGAGCTCTGCGGGGATGCCGCTCGTCGTCGTCGGATCGGCGCCCTACGCCGCCGCCTACACGGCCCGGATCGACGCCGCCGCGGCCGGCGACCCCCGGATCAGGCTCCTCGGCGGTGTGTGGGAGCAGGACCTGCTCGACGAGCTGTACGCCAACGCGTGCACCTACGTGCACGGCCACTCCGTCGGCGGGACCAACCCCTCGCTCCTCCGCGCGCTCGGCGGCGGCGCGGCGGTCATCGCGATCGACGTCTCGTTCAACCGGGATGTCGCGGCGGGTGCAGGCGCGTACTTCCGCACGGCGGAAGATGTCGGTCGCCTCGTCGTGGCCGCGGAGGACGACCCGGCAGCGCTCGACGGGCGACGAGCCGACGCGCGGCTGCGGGCAGGGGCATACGTCTGGGACGACGTGGCCGACGGCTACGAGCGGCTCGCGCGAGAGCTGGTGTCGGGAAAGGCGCCGGGCCCGTGGCGGCGCGCGCGGCGGCCCGGTCGCCAAGCGGGGGATTGGCGGCCGGAGGAGGTGAGGAACGCGTGAGCGAGACCTTCCGCGAGACCCTGAGCTCGCTCGCGACGGCCCAGAAGGGGGCCGCCCGCAGCGCACCCGCCTACTCGCGGTTCGTCAACCGGCGCCTGGGCCGCGTCTTCGCTGCGATCGCCGTGCGCCTCGACCTGACGCCGAACGAGGTCACCGCCGTCTCCGCCTGCGCGACCTTCGCCGGCATCGCGCTCGTGGCGCTGGTCGCGCCGGGCTGGTGGCTGGCCGTCGGGGTCTGCGCGCTCCTCGTCGTCGGCTACGCGCTGGACTCCGCGGACGGCCAGGTCGCTCGCGCGACGCATACCGGTAGCCCGTCCGGCGAGTGGCTCGACCACATGGTCGACGCCACGAAGATCTCGACGATGCCGCTTGCTGTCGCGGTGGGTCTCTACCGGTTCACCGACGTGCCCCACGTATGGCTGTTGATCCCCCTGGTCAATGCGGTTGCGGGGGCCGTCTACTTCTTCGGCATGATCCTCACCGAGCAGCTGCGCCGGGCGCATGGGGTGACCTCCCAGGCACCTGCGGGGGCGGCCGGCAACCTGCGCTCCTTGCTCGTCCTCCCCACCGACTACGGGGTGCTCTGCCTCGCGTTCGTGCTGTGGGCGCTGCCCGTCACCTTCCTCGTCGCGTACGGGCTTATCACGCTGGCGACGCTGGGTGCGACCATGCTCGCTTCGCGCAAGTGGTTCCGCGACATGCGCGCCCTCGCGCCGGCGGCGCCGCCGGGTGAGCCGGGCTCCTCGAACCCGTCGTGAACGGTGCATCGGCGCCGCGTACCTCATCCGACATAGTGGACATTTCGCCCGCCGACGCGCTGGACGCGTCGGCAACGCCTTGTTCATGATGGGCGCGGGCGGCGGGGAGGGGGGTTCGTGACCGAACGGCGCATGGGGCGCACCGCTGCTGTGGTGGCAGTCGAGGCGGCCGTGGTGGCGGGCGCTTGGTCGTGGGTTCCTTCGGCTTGGTCCGACGAGGCCGCCACAGTGAGCGCCGCGACACGTCCTTTGCGGCAGCTGCCGGCCCTCGTCAACCACATCGATCTGGTGAACGCCGCGTACTACGTGGCGATGCACTTGTGGTTCGCGGTCGTCGGGGTGCACGACTGGACGTTGCGACTGCCGAGCGTGGTCGGTGTCGCGGTCGCGGTGCTCGGCACCGTGGTGCTGGGAACCCGTCTGTCATCGTTGCGCATCGGGGTGTTCGCGGGGGTCCTCGCAGGACTCGTCCCCCAGGCCCTCTGGGCGGCTACGGAGGCGCGCTCCTATGCGTGGACGATGTCGTTCGCGGCCTGGCTTGGTCTGCTCCTCGTGATGGCGCTCGAGGGTAGGTCACGGTGGCGCTGGGTCGCCTTCGGGGTCCTGGCCGCGCTGGCCGTGCTCCTGTTCATCTTCATGGGTTTGCTCCTCGTCGCGTTCGCGGTGAGCGTCGTGACTGTCCCACGGTGGCGCGCCCGATGGCGTCCGTTCCTCCTGACGGTGGCCTCCGTGGCCGTGGTGACGTCGCCATTCGCGCTCGCGGCGGTGGGACAGCGAGGTCAGGTCGCGTGGCTCCCCGCGTTGTCGACGGGCGACATCAAGAACATCGTCGGCAACCAGTGGTTCGGAGGGCGGGTCGAGTTCGATCACAGCGGAGTCGTCAAGGCGGCTCTTGCGGTGACCTTCGGTGCCTTGGTGCTGGTGTCTGTCGTTCAAGCCCGCCGGGCGCGCGGCCGCTTGTCCGGTGGGACGAGCCTGACACCGATGGTGACCCTGGCATTGTCCTGGCTTGCGATTCCCACGCTCCTGCTCGTCGCGATGTCGTTCGTCACTCCGGTCTACGCGCCGCGTTATGTGACATTCTGCGTGCCGGCCGTCGGCCTGCTCGCGGCGCCCGCGCTGGCGCGGCTCGGCACCGGTTGGCGCGTCGCCGCGATGGCCGTGATCGGAGTGCTGGTCCTGCCCATCTACATCGCGCAGCGCACCGTCGGTGCGAAGTGGACCGACTGGTCCACCGTGGCCAGCGAGATCTCGGCTGGGCGCGAGCCGAACGATGCGTTCTATGTCATCGACCGGGTCGACACCCCTCGGGGGCGCTTGGGAGTTCGCTCGGTCCTTGAGCTCTACCCGGACGAGACGGCGGGGCTCAAGGACGTCGCGCTTGTGCGGTCGGCCGCTGACTCCGGAACGTACCTGGGCGATCTCGCGCCCCTCGACGCGCTCGGAAGCAGGCTCGCAGGTCACGACCGGCTGTGGCTCGTCGTGGCGCCTTCGGGTCTGGCATGGCAGGGCACGCCGGACGGTCGTTCGCTCTCCGCTCTCGGCTACCAGGCGGTGGCTCGCCATCCCGGTGCCTACGACGACGTCTTTCTGCTGACGCGCGCGTCCGGCGGCGGGGCGAGCTCATCACCTCACGCGCCGACGGATCGGGGAGCAACTCCATGACCACGACTCGCACCACGCCATCCGCTGCGGCCGCTCCGCCCCGCTGGCGGGTGGGCTTCTCGCGAATCGCTGCACGGCGTGGACCGGTGACCACCTGGTGCGCCGGACATCCCGAGGTTCTCGTCGTGACGGCCACCTTCGGCTTCCTGGTTGGCTACACACTTCAGCACGGACCTTCCGCCGACGGCCCCAGGTTCCGCGCCGCCGGCGAGGGGATGTGGGGTCCGGGGTTCCTCGACGTCTATGCGAATCCCTGGCTACAGATCGGACCTCTGTACATATTCCTTCTCGGTGGCGCGTCACGCGCACTCGAGTTCGTGGGCACGTCGTGGTTCGCAGAGGTGGCGCTGGTCGCAGCCCAAGGAGCGCTCGACGTCTTCCTCGTGATGATCACGGCGCGCGCATTGGCGCGTCGACGAGGCCGTCCACACCTGGTCGCCCGATGGGTGGTGGGCGTGGTGATCGGCCTGGGTACGACACAGGTGGCGGCTTCGCGCTGGGGTCACCCCGAGGACGTGCTCTTGGCCGTCGCACTCGTGTGGTGCGGCGTGCTCGCGACGACGAGGGGACCGGTGTGGGCCGGGCTGCTGCTCGGTCTCGCCGGCGGCTTCAAGCAGTGGGCGCTCCTGGGCGTGGGGACGCTGGCGGCCGGCCGCCTCGGGCGCAGACTCGTGTACGGCATCCTCGCCGCGGCGGGTGTGACCGTGGTGCTCTACCTGCCCTTCATGGTCTTCGGCGACTTCCGACTGTTCGACATGCACTGGACCGCCCAGCTCGGCCAGGCGCACAACTGGTGGGTGCAGGGCCGCGTGGTTGTCGGTTGGCCACTGCGGCTGGTCCAGGGCGGGCTGGCGTCACTTGCCGGCTTCGCGGTCGCGTGGCGGCGACCGCATCTGCCGGAGGTCGCCGCGTTCGCCGCCATCGGTGCCCGGGTCATGACGGAGGCGGCGCCGCTCAACTACTACCTCGCTCCGCTCGACGTCGTCTTCCTTCTGTGGCTGTGGACGTCGGCCAGGGCTGGATCGATTCGTCGCAGGCTCGTGCTGACCCTCTTGGTGCCGGTCATGGACAGCGCCGCCAGGATTCATCTGCGGCACGACGCGGCGGACACCCCCTTCTGGGCTCTCGTCACCATCCTCATCGTCGTCGGACTGTTCTGGATGGTCCGGGCTGAGCGGCCGCGGCGCGGCGCGGACACCGTGAGCGCGGCGCATGTCTGATCGCTCTGCCGTGGTCGTCGTCAACTACGCCAGCAGCCATCTGGTCGCCGCCAACCTGCCGGCGAGCACGACGGACGATCAGGTGGTCGTCGTGGTCGACAGCTGGTCCGACAAGGCGGAGCGCGCGTCGATGGTCGAGCTTGCCGCAGCGCACGGCTGGATCCTCGAGGTCCCCGCCGTCAACACTGGCTTCGGCACTGGCATGAACATCGGCGTTCGGCGTGCCTTGCTCGAGGGAGCGACATCTGTCGTCCTCCTCAACCCGGACGCCAGGGTCGAGCCCGAAGGGTTGCGGCGCCTGATCGACCAGGTCGAGGCAGATCCGACGCTCCTTCTCGCCCCGCGCATCGTCAGGCCGGACGGCAGTCCCTGGCAGAGCACGGTGATGGACCTGCGCCTCGCCGACGGGACGGTCGGCTCGAGCCGACGGCGTGCGTCGGGTGCCCGGGTCATGGAGTGGGTCTCCGGCGCGGTCATGGTGATGAGCGCGGAGCTCTGGAGGCGGGTCGAGGGGTTCGACGACGACTACTTCCTCTACTGGGAGGACATCGACCTGTGTCGCCGCGTGCACGACGCCGGCGGACGCGTCGGCGTCGACGAGTCGGTGACGGCCGTGCACGACGAGGGCGGCACCCACTCGGACGGGGGCGCCCGGGCCAAGTCGGAAGCCTTCTACTACTACAACATCCGCAACCGGGCGCTCTACGCGGCGAAGTGGCTTCCGAAGGGTGACCGGACGCGGTGGGCCGTCGCGACGCCGAGAACCGCGCTCGCGGTCCTGCTCACGGGCGGCCGGCGCCAGTTCGTCCAGGGCCTCAAGCCGTGGCGCGCCTACGCCCGCGGGGTGCTGGCCTCGTACCGGGTGATGTCGACCGCGCCGCGGCCGGCGACCGCCCCGCGGGTGCGCGTCCTCGAGTCGTTCCCGACACCCACCGCGGCGACCAATCCCTACATCACGCAGCTTCACGCGGCCCTCGCCGCGGACCCGCAGCTCACCGTTCGGTGCTGGAGCTGGTGGGGGGCGCTGACCGGCGGCTACGACGTCTTCCACACCCACTGGACCGAGGCGCTGATCGAGTCACGCGGACGCCTGAGCACGGTCGCGCGCCGGCTCCTGTTCGGGGCGTTCCTCGTGCGGCTCCGCGTGACTCGCACCCCGATCGTCCGGACGGTTCACAACCTTGAACGGCCGAGCGGTCTGTCGTGGACGGAGCGACGGCTGCTGGATGCGGTCGATCGGTTGACGGCGGCGCGCGTGGTCCTCAACGAGTTCACGCCGGTGCCCTCCGGCGGACCGAACGTGGTGATTCCCCACGGCCACTACCGGGACTGGTTCGCCGCCTACCCGACGCCACCGGCGATCGCCGGTCGGATCGCCTTCATCGGCAAGATCCGCCGCTACAAGAACGTCGAGGGGCTCGCGCGTGCCTTCTCGGCCCTTCCGCGTGACGACGAGGACTTCAGCCTCCACATCGCCGGCAAGCCGTCGAGCCGGGAGCTGGCGCGTGCGCTGGAGTCCTGTGCGGCATCGGATCCGCGCATCTCACTCACGCTCGGGTTCGTGAGCGATGCCGATCTGGTGCGCGAGGTCGGCGAGTCCGAGCTCGTCGTCCTGCCGTACCACGAGATGCACAACTCGGGCAGCGTCCTCGCCGCCCTCTCCCTGGACCGGCCGGTCCTCGTGCCGGAGAACGCGTTCAACCGCGCGCTCGCGGAGGAGGTCGGGCCGGGGTGGGTGGTGACCTTCGACGGCGCGCTGACCGCGGACGTGCTCGTCGAGGCGCTTCGCAAGGCAAGGGTGGCGGGGAGGAGTCCGAGGCCGGACCTGGCGCAGCGCGAATGGTCGGACGTCGGTGAGCGGCACTGGCAGGCCTTCCGGCAGGCGCTGGCGGTCGTGCGTCCAGGGTGGGGCTGAGCGACGCGTGCGCATCCTCGTCTGTGACTGGGACTTTCCTTACCCCCCGCGAGGCGGCGGGCGCGCCGACGTCTGGCGTCGGATGCGGGCCTTCTCGCGCCTCGGCCACGAGGTGATGCTGCTCAACCAGTACGACCCGACCGGCCACCGCCCGCCGACGGAAGAGGCGGTCGCGCAGGTCGACGGCGTGGTGAAGGCGCGGTTCTCCTTCCCGATCAAGCGCAGCCGGGCACGCACCGCCCGGCAGTTGCTCACCCTCGCCCGGCTGCCGTGGCGCGTCGCGACCCGTGTGCCGGACGCCACCGAGCGCGCGGCGATCGAGCGCCAGGTCCGCGAGTTCGCCCCCGACCTCATCTGGCTGGACGGGCCCTGGTTCGGGGAGATCGGGATGCGCCTCCATCGTCAGACGGGAGCGCCGATCGCCTACCGCTCGCACAACGTCGAGCATGTCTACCTCAGGCGCCAGGCCGCGGTGGCCGCGGGGCTGCGGGACCGGATCGCCTGGCGTATCGCCGCCGTCGGCCTCGAGCGCTACCAGTTGCGGCTGATGTCGGAGGCGACGATGGTCTTCGACATCTCGCTCGACGACATGGAGTACTGGCGTCGGCGTGGCGTCACGAACATCCGGTGGCTCCCGCCGCTCCCGGAGCTGGCCCTCACCGAGCCGCCTGTGCAGCGCACCCCGACCGACGTGCTGTTCGTCGGGGGGCTGCGGACGCCCAACAACGTGCAGGGCGTGCGCTGGCTGGTCGAGCGGGTTCTGCCTCTGCTGCTGCGCGCCGTGCCCGACCTCGTGATGGGGGTCGTGGGCGCTCACCCGCTCCCCGAGCTGCAGGCGGAGCTCGCGGCGATCCCGGCCGTGCGGACGTTCTACGACGTCCCCGACGTCACACCGTTCCAGTTCGGCGCCCGCGTGCTGGTCAACCCGGTCGCGGTCGGCAGCGGGGTCCAGCTGAAGATGCTCGACATGCTCATGACCGACGCGCCGATCGTGACGCGCAGCCAGGGCTTGTCGGGGCTGCCTGCCTCCTGTGCCGCGCAGTTCGACGTGGCCGACGACGAAGCAGAGTTCGCCGCTCGGGTCCTGGCGCGGCTGAAGGACGGGGAGGTCGACCGCACTGCGCGTGCCGACGTCAGGCGCCAGTTCGCGGTAGAGGCGGTGCAGGAGGCGCTGTCAGCGATTCCGCTGCCGCCAGAGGGCTGACCTCCACACGACGGCGCTGGACCGCCGCGACCCGGACGGCGTGGAGCACGTCGCGGACATCGCTCCGGACGCGCGGCACCAGCAGCAGCACGCCCGCCGCGGCCAGGCCGGCGGCGATGCCGGCGAGCAGGCTGACCACGGGCCGTGCCTCGGCGGTCGCCTGCGACGCGGCGAACGCCGAGGTGGCCACGACGGCACCGATGGCGATCGACCGTAGGGCGCCGATCAACAGGTCACGCACGGGTAGCCGGGTGATGCGTGACAACCACCAGAGCGAGATGGGCCAGGCGATCGCGGGCGCCAGCATGTACCCCCATGCGACGCCGATGACACCCCAGATGGATCCGACCAGGATGCAGGTGACCTTGATCGCCGATGTGACCAGCGTGTAGTACATCAACTGCCGGGTCAGGCCCCGGGCGAGGTAGACCCAGTAGCCGACGTAGGCGAGAGTCTGGAGGACCCCGGCCACCGCGAGGAGCTGCAGGATCGGTGGCACGGCGGTCCACTGATCCCCGAGAAGCACGTCGACGAGCGGCCGCGCCGTGCCGATGACGAGCGCGAGCCCCAGGGCCACGGGATACGCGAGCACGAGCTGCCCGCGCTTGACGATGCGATCGAACTCGTCGCCTTCCGTCGCGCGGGAGAGAACCGGCAGAGCGACCGTCGTCGAGGGCGAGCGAACCTGGTTGAGGGGATTCATCAGCAGCTGGAATGCGCGGTTGTACGTGCCAAGCGGTGCCGCACCGAACCGGTGGCCGATCGTCAACGAGTCGACGTTGTTGGCGACGTAGCCGATGATCTGCGAGCCCAGCAGGTGCCCGCCGAAGCGGAAGAAGGGACGCATCGGCTCGCCCCGCCGCCACCGACCGGGCAGCCAGCGACCGGCCCAGACGACGACAAGCAGGGCGACGACCGAGCTGACGATCTGCTGCGAGACGAGCGCCCAGTAGCCGGCGCCGAGCAACGCCAGCACGATCGCGCCGACGAGCGCGACCATGGGGGCCAGGGCGTCCGCGAAGGCGATGACGCGGAACCGCATCGCGCGGAGGAGGCTCGCGCGGTACTGCGTCATCATCCCGTCGAGCAGGAACATCGTGGCCAGCACTCGGGTGATCCCGACGAGCCGGGGCTCGTGGTAAAAGGCCGCGATCGGGGACGCGAGGGCGAAGATGACGGTCGCCAGCGCCAGCCCGATCCCGGTGTTGACCCAGAAGAGGTTGGATCGCTGCGCCGTGCTCAGCTCGGGGGCCTGGATCGCCGCCGACGACAGGCCGAAGTCGCGGACGGTGTCCGCGACGCCCACCACGGCGACCACCATCGCCACGAGACCGTACTGCGACGGGCCGAGGAGCCGGGCGAGGATGACGACCGAGACGAGCTGGAGGCTGATGCGCATGGCCAGGCTCGCGCCGGTGGCGGCGGCCCCGCGCGCGGCCTGCCGGCCGAGCGACTGCTGATTCATCGGCCACCCGCTGCCCGGACTCGGCGGTATGTGCCGCGTGCGGTCCGAATCGCATCCCGCGGCCGCGCCAGCGCGAGCGCCCACAGGCCGAAGCCCCGCATCGCGGGAACCGAACGCCTCGCGAGCCGCGCTCCCATGACTCTCCCGAGCAGCGTGCCGCGACGCGAGGTCTGCAGCGGCTGAACCGCGGCGGTCTCGTCGGGATCGACCGGGGTGACGACGAGGACGCCCGCCGCAACTGCGCGTTCCACGAGCTCGCGCCCTCGGACGGTGCGCGCGATGAGCGCGCTGACGCCGTCGGCCTCCGTGAACACCGGATATCCGCGCGAGTCGGCCTGCCAGAAATCGCCTGCAGAAACGTCCGCGCTCTCGCCGACCCCGTCGGGGCAGATCTTGCACCGCCACTGGACCGCCGGCCCGAGCGCTCTTCCCCAGGACTCCTCGTAGGAGGCGGACACCTCTCGATCGTCGGCCAAGCGAGCGGTGAAGCGGCCAGGCCACCCACGGCCGCGGTACCAAAGGTCCGCCAGATCGTCGTCCGGAGTGACGCCGAGAGTGTCGAGAAGCGCGTGGGTCGCGTGCTGAGAGGGCGTCCCGGCGCAGAAGAACGAGAGGAGCAGGGGCGGCTCGGCGCCGGCGTCATGCGCAAGGGCGCGCAGCGCGGTCGCCTCGCACGGCTTGGTGACGACCGCGTCGGCGGTGTCGAGGCCACCCGCGGCGCACACGGCGACAGGGGCGTACCGCGAGCCCGCCGCGGCGAGTGCTTCCTCGCGCGAGGTGATGTGTACGGGGATGGTGCGGCGGACCTCGCGTTCGTCCGAGGCGGCGCCGATCACGCGTCCACCCTCGGAGGCCACGAACGCCGCTAGTGCGCTGAGGACCCCACCGCTGCTGCCTCGGTGACGGAACTGCGGATCGACGGCGAAGGCCGACCACGCACCCACCACGGGGCCAAGGAGGGCGTGCCGCCGCGCTGTGGCCGGCCGCTGCGCGCGCACGACGAGGCCGGGGCAGGCTCGACTGAACGCCCTGGCTGCCCCGTCGGGCGCCGCCGTTCCCGGAGTGCGGACCGGGCGGAGGAATCCGTCGGCCGATTGCTGCATCGTCAGGCCAGCATCGATCAGCGTGCATGCGCCGCAACCCGCGCAGGAATCAATCGCGAGGACTCTCGCGAGCAGCTCGTCAAGCGAGGCAGCCGTCATTCCAGTGACCTCAGCGTGTTCCTGGCCACATCGAGCAGAGCGTCGGCCGTGTCGACGACGCCCCCAACCTCCGCCTCGAGATCCGATTCGGCGAGCGCCAACACCTTGGGGACCGGGTTGTCGCCGTCACGGAGGTCGACGGTGTGCTTCCAGCCAAGATCGTTCAGCAGGGGTTCGAACTTCCGCGAGTACGCAAGGGGGACGGCTGGCGTGCCCGTGGAGAGCGCGTTCAGGCAGGCGTGCATTCGAGACCCGATGACGAGCCGCGCGGACGCGGTGATGCGCCGAACGTCCTCGAGGGAGTCGGGGACGACGACAGACACCCGTGGATCGTCGAGGAGCTGCGCTGCCTCAGTGACGGCCGGCACGTCGTTGTCGGCCACGGGCGAATCGAGGACGTGGGCGAGCAGACCCACGGTGCGCCCCGCGCGCAGGAGTCCGCGGGCGACCTCGAGCACCGTCGTCCTGTAACGCAGGGAGTCGACGTGAGTGTTCTCGGCCCACAGCAGCCCGGAGATGTTGAGGAGCACGTCGTACTCGTTGCCGCGAGGCGGCCTGGCAAGGGCGAAGACGACATCCGTTGTGAGCGCATCGACCGGGCGTCCGATGCTTCTCGCGTACTCGGCGCTGACGCTGTCCCGTGCCATGACGGCGGTGGCGCGTCGCAGCGACCAACGCCCGAGGCCCTTGCCGCGGCGAGAGTCGAACGGTCCGATGGTCTGGGGACCGAGAACCAGAGGCGTCCCGGCTTCGCGTGTCAGCTCGGCGAGGAGGCTCTGGGTGGCGAGCCTCTCCAGGCCGTAGAGGTCCGCAAAGCTGTCTCCGGCGCGGGTGTCTATCGCTAGGTCGAAATCGGACAGCCAGGCGAGGAGCTCCGACGAGCGGGACATCCGCTCGCGCACCAGGCGATGCCAGTCACCGATGCGAACGGGCGCCGGCCCCGGGCCATAGTGCACGCGGGTGACCTCTGCGTCCGGGAGTGCAGACGAGACGAGGTCGGTCGTGCCCTGGGCGAGCGCCCGCACCCCGAGGTTCGACGAGGTGTCGTTCGCCCACAGAACGAGTACTCGCACCCACAATCCCCCGGATCCGGTCGCTGTCGCGTGGTGACCTGGGGCGTTATGCCCAGATCGCGGTCAGTCTAAGGACGGCCTTGCCTCGTCGGCGCCCTCGGGGCGCATCTTCACCCTGCGCAGGAGGCGGGAGGTGACGAACCGGCGCATATGCTCGACTTCTTCGCAATTCGACTTGTGTGATCGAGGGAACGTGAGCGACGGGGACTCCGGGGCAGAAGCCGGCGGCGGCACGTCGCACGCCAGGTGGTGGCTCGTCGGAAGCGTGCTGGTTGTGGTGGCAGCACTCGCGACAGCATTCGCCCTCCAGGGTTCGCACCGGCACGTCAGCGGTGCCGCCGCTGTCGTCACGTCGCCCGCCGTGGTCCCGAGCGGCGCACCGTCGGCGCTGCCGACCGCCCACGATCCGGCGCCGACACCTAGCGCCACCATGCCGCCCCCCGTCACGCCAGGACCCGTCCCGACGCAGACGGTTCCCGTCGCGCCGCTTGGCACGGCGCCTGCGGTCGCGGGCAGCGGTGCGCAGGGCGTGAGCCCCGGGGGCGGCGTGCAGGTCAAGCTCCTCTCGCTGACACCGATGACCACGTCGGGCGTTGGTGTGGGGGAGTACTCGGGTCCCGGCCTCGCGGTGACCATCGAGGTGTCCGGAGCCCCCGCTGCCGGCCTCGACCTCTCTGCCGCCTCCGTGTCGGTGAACACGGGCACCGACGGCACCCCGGCGAGCCCGGTCCTCACCGATCCGCGGAACGTCTCGCTCCCCCCGAAGCTCGCTGCGGGGCAGGACGTGCGGGCCACCTACATCGTTCGCGCGCCGACGGCGGCGGGCACGCCGGTCGCTGTCCAGGTGCTGTTGAACCTCGACCTGCCAGCGGTCGTGCTCCAGGCGACGGTCTCCTGACCTCAGGAGCCCCGACGCGTCGGGTGAATTGACGCATGTTCGGGTGAACATCCAGCACAACGGGTGGAGTGTCGGCTTAGGGCGCCTATCGTGCTGTATGTCCGATTCGTCCCTCGGAGGTGCCGCGCCGCGCCTCTGGGTCACCGAGCGAGGTTCGATGTCCATGACGACTACGTTCGCGCGGCGGGTGGTGGCGCTGACGGCGGCCTTTGCTCTGGGTGCTTATGGCATCGGCGGCCTCGCGTTGCCCGCGATGGCGGACACCTCACCCGTCGACCCGACCGACCCCGCCACACCGGTGACCGTGTCGGCGGATGCCCTGCCGACGGTCCAGATCGACGGGGTGGTGTGGTCGCAGACGACCGTCGGGAACATCGTCTACGCCGGCGGTGACTTCCAGACCGCGCGGAACGCCGGCACGGCGGTGGGGGACGCGTCCCAGGTCGCCCGAACCGACCTGCTCGCCTACGACATCACGACCGGCAAGCTCGTCACGTCCTTCAACCACACGTTCGACGGCCCGGTTCGCGGCGTGACGCAATCGCCCGACGGGACCCGCGTGTACGTCACGGGCGACTTCCAGCACGTCGACGGGCAGTGGCGCGTTCGCGTCGCGGCCTTCGACACGTCCACAGGCGCGCTCATCTCCACCTTCCGTCCGACTCTGGCCTCGAGCGGCCTTGCTATCGCGGCTACGAACTCGACTGTGTACGTCGGTGGCAATTTCACGTCGGTGGCCGGTGTCACGGGCGGGACGCTCGTGCCTCACGCGTACCTCGCCGCGTTCAACGCCTCCGACGGCTCCGTGACGTCGTTCCAGGGGGACGCGAACGCGCCGGTGACGGCCCTTGCTGTCACCTTCGACGGGGGGAAGGTCGTCGCCGGCGGGCGCTTCACCACCCTAGCCGGGGCCACCGTTCCGGGCCTCGGCGCGGTCGACCCGGTGACGGGCGCGTCTTCCTCCTTCCCGGCGAACCAGTACGTCGGCGACAGTGGCACCGGCGCCGCTATCGACTCCCTCTACGCCGACTCGACGGGCGTCTACGGCTCCGGCTACAACTACGGCGGTACCGGGAACCTCGAGGGTGCCTTCCGCGCCGACCCGTCGACCGGTGCCCTCGTCTGGGTCGCCGACTGCCACGGCGACACGTACTCGGTGTTCCCGAGCGGCAGCGCGCTCTACACGGTCAGCCACCAGCACTACTGCGGCGTGATCAACGGCTTCCCGCAGACGAATCCCTGGACCTTCCACCACGCAACCGCGTTCAGTGTCGCCGCCACCCAGGTGAACAACGCGAACACCCTGGGCTACCCGAGCCACGCGGGACAGCCCGCACCGTCGCTCCTCAACTGGTACCCGAACTTCACCGTCGGCACGTACACGGGCCAGGGGCAGGCCGGCTGGAGCGTGTCGGGCACCAGCGACTACATCTCGATCGGCGGCGAGTTCCCGGCAGTCAACGGCCAGCCGCAGTACGGCCTGGTGCGCTTCGCCGTGCCCAGCAAGGCCCCCAACAAGGTCGGGCCGTCGCAGTACGCCCTCGGCCCGGCGCAGCCTGGGACGAATCTCGTCGCGTCGGCCAACTCCTTCCTCAAGGGGCAGGTCCGGGTCTCGTTCCAGACCACCTGGGATCCCGACAACATGACGCTGAACTACAAGGTCTACCGGGGTAGCACCGCGATCTCGACCGAGGACATCACTGCGCCGTACTGGGCGGCGCAGTCGCGCGTCGTCACCGATACGGGGCTGACCCCGGGCAGCACCGTGAACTACCGCGTCGTGGCCACCGATCCCTTCGGTAACACGAAGTCGACCGCCGTGATGCCCGTCACGGTCGCGTCCGCCGACGCCAGCCCCTACGCCACCGCCGTGCTCGGCGACAACCCGACGTCCCTGTGGCGCATGGGCGAGCCGGCAGGGAGCACGATCATCAACGACTGGGCCGGTTCGGACACCGGCACGGCGGGGACGGGTGTGACGTTGGGCACCGCCGGCGCGATCAACGGCGACCCCAACACGGCCGCGACCTTCTCCGGTGACAGCACCGGGCTGGTGTCCACGGCGCAGTCGCTGGCGGGCCCGCAGGTGTTCTCGGTCGAGGCGTGGTTCAAGACGACCTCGACGGCCGGCGGCAAGATCGTCGGATTCGGCGACCAGCCCACGGGCAACTCGTCGAACTACGACCGGCACCTCTACATGCTGACGAGCGGCAAGGTGGTCTTCGGCGTCTACCCCGGCTCGATGCAGACGGTGACGTCGTCGCAGGCCCTCAATGACGGCAACTGGCACTACGCCGTCGGCACGCTCGGGCCGGACGGACAGAGGCTCTACATCGACGGCAAGCTTGCCGGCACGAACTCGGGTGCCACCTCGGCCCAGGCGTACAACGGCTACTGGCGCATCGGTGGTGACGTCTCGTGGTCCGGCGCCAACTACTTCGCCGGCTCCATCGACGACGTCGCGGTGTACCCGACCGAGCTCAGCTACCAACAGGTCGACGCCCACTGGGTGGCGTCGGGCCGCACGTCGAACCTCCCGGTGGCTCCGACCGACGCATACGGCAACGCCGTCTTCACCGCGGGCCCGGAGATCTACTGGCGGCTCGACGACACGTCCGGCTCCACGGCCAAGGACAGCGGTCCGCTTGCGGACAACGGGACCTACTACGGCTCCGTGACGCAGGGCGTGGCCGGCGCGTTGACGGGCGGCGTCGGGACGGCGGTGACGTTCCTGCGGCCCGCCAGTGGCCAGCACGGGATGGTCTCGGCCAACGCCGCCGACGTGAACCCGCAGGTGTACAGCGAGGAGCTCTGGTTCAACACCACCACGACGAAGGGCGGCAAGCTCATCGGGTTCGGTAGCTCCAGGACCGGAACCTCGAGCAACTACGACCGGCACGTCTACATGACCACGGACGGCCGGCTCAACTTCGGCGCCTACACCGGGACGACGAACGTCGTCACGAGCCCGCTCGCCTACAACGACGGCAAGTGGCACTACATGGTGGCGACGCAGGGTCCCGCCGGCATGGCGCTCTATGTCGACGGCCAGCTCGTCGGCTCGAACTCGGTGACCGGGAACCAGAACTACACCGGCTACTGGCGCATCGCCGGCGACAGCACGTGGAGCGGCGACCCATGGTTCGACGGGACGCTCGACGAAGTCGCGATCTACCAGTCTGTGCTGACACCTCAGCAGGTGGCGCAGCACTGGTCGCTCGGCAGTGGCAGCGTCGCTCCGAACCAGCCGCCGGTGTCGTCGTTCACGGCGACAGCGACGGGGTTGTCGGTCGCGTTCGCCTCGACGTCGACTGATCCGGACGGGACCATCGCCTCGACGGCGTGGGACTTCGGTGATGGTTCGACCAGCACGCAGGCCAGCCCGACGCACGTGTATGCCGCGGCGGGGACCTACACGGTGACGCTCACGGTCACGGACAACCTCGGGGCGACCAACGCCTCGAGCCAGCAGGTCACGGTCGTGGCTCCGAACCAGCCGCCGGTGTCGTCGTTCACGGCGACAGCGACGGGGTTGTCGGTCGGGTTCGCCTCGACGTCGACTGATCCGGACGGGACCATCGCCTCGACGGCGTGGGACTTCGGTGATGGTTCGAGCAGCACGCAGGCCAGCCCGACGCACGTGTATGCCGCGGCGGGGACCTACACGGTGACGCTCACGGTCACGGACAACCTGGGGGCGACCAACGCCTCGAGCCAGTCCGTCACGGTGACGGCGCCGGTCGGTCCGGTGACGTTGGCGGCGGACTCGTTCGCTCGGACGGTGACGGCCGGGTGGGGGTCGGCTGACCAGGGCGGCGCGTGGACTGTGGCGGGGTCCGCGAGCGTGTTCTCCGTCAACGGGACGGTGGGCAAGATCGCCGTGCCCGCCGGGCAGACGGACACGGCATCGCTGGCGTCGGTGTCCTCGACGAGCACGGACGTCACCGCGGTGCTCGGCATCGACCAGATGCCCAGCGTGGGATCGCTGTACGCGTTGGTGCAGGCGCGCCAGGTGTCGTCGAGCAGCGGTTACGGGGCCCGGGTGCTGTTCACCTCGGCCGGTCGGATCCAGCTCTATCTGACTGGGGGCGGTAACGCGACCTACCTGGCCGGTGGCCAGCTGCCGTCCACCGTGACGTACGCGGCGGGCGACCAGTTCAACGTGCGGGTCGTGGTCGACGGGGTGTCGCCGACCACGGTCGAGGCCAAGGTCTGGAAGGTCGGGACGACCGAGCCGACGGCGTGGACCTACACGGCGACCGACTCGACCGCTAGCCTCCAGGTGGCCGGATGGATCGGCTTCCAGGGCTACCTGTCCGCGTCGGCGGTCGGTCCGGTCGCCCTGAGCGTCGACAACCTCGTCGCCACCACGAAGCAGTAGGCGGCCCGCGGGCCGATGCGTTGAGGGGTGGTCCTGGGCGCGCTTCGCCCGGGACCACCCCCCTTTGCGAGGAGGTGTGGCGCGGGAGAGTTCATGTCTCGCTCCCGACGGGCAGGCGGGTGCGGGGACAGTGAGAGGAGGGCAGATGCCGGCAGCACAGGTGGACAGCGTCGCGATGCTCCTCGCCGCCTCCGCCGTGGCCTTCGTCTTCGCCCTGGTTGTGCGGCGTTGGCCAGTCCTCGGACTGACGGCCTACATCGGGGTGCTCATGTTCATCCCGACGTGGGCCGGCGTGAAGGTCCACTTCTACATCTCGCCCACCCTGGCGGTCGGCGCGCTCGTGGTGGTGTGCCTCGTGAGCCGCGGGGTCGGGCGCCTTGCGATCTTCGACCTCGCGATGACGCTGCTCATCGGGACGGTGACGCTGGCGCTCGTCGTCGGCGCGATCTCCCTCGCGAGCTACGTGGCGGTGGTGGGGAGCTGGCTCGTGCCGTACCTCACGGGCCGTCTCATCGGGACGCATGTCGAGGCGCAGTGGGTGCGCACCGTCATCGCGGTCGGCATCATCGGCGTCGCAGTCCTGGCGATCGCGGAGTTCGCCACGGGCCGGAACATCTTCATCGAGACCTTCAACTCAGGCACGGGATTCTCGATCTGGGGAACGCTCCAGATGCGTGGGGGTCGCATCCGCGTCGAGGGGGCCTTCGGACACTCGATCGCACTCGGCGCGACCCTGGCCATGTGCGTGCCGTTCGTGTGGGCGAGCCGGCTGCACGCGTGGGTCAAGCTCGCCGGCATCGGCCTCATCGCGTTCGCCGCCTCGCTGACCTTCAGTCGGATCGGGATGGTGTCAACGGCGTTCGCCTTCCTCCTCAGCCTGATGTTGCTCCGGCGATACGTCTCCCCACGGGTGGGCCGCTGGGCGGTCGGGCTTCTCGTCGTCGCAACGATCGCCGCCGCCCCCACGGTCAGGTCCGTGTTCTCGGCGGCCGGTCAAGAGGCCTCCGCGAGCGCCCTCTACCGCGGCAGCCTGACGAGCCTCTTGCCCGCCATGAGCGTCTTCGGGCAGTCCGGGGATTACTTCAGGACGACGTCGGGAGCCGGCGGCTTCGGCAGCTTCGACTCGATCGACAGCGCCGCGATCCTCATCGGCCTGTCGTTCGGGTTCGCGGTGCTGGCCTACCTGCTCGTGTGGGCGGCGGTCGCCGCGGTGGGTGCGTTCCGGCGTCGCAGCCCGGAGTTGGTCTCCGCCGTGTCCATCTTTCCCGCCCTGACCAGCGTGGCATTCATCACGCAGTTCACGGATTTCTTCTGGTTCGTCGTCGGCCTCGCCGTGGCCGAGTGGGCTTCGGCAAAGCCTGGCCTCGCCGCTCGAGACGACCTGCGGGGCGAGGTCCCGAGCTCTGCGGCCGTCGTGCTATCACCATGAGGTCGCACGCCAGGAAGTACAGGGTCTTCACACTCGATTCCGACATTCCACCCGGTACCAGCCTGCTGGGGTCGTGGCTCGGATGGTTGAATCGGCACCAACTCCGGGAGGCATTATGACGCTGCACACCATCGCCGCAGTGGCGCGCCGCCGTTGGCTGTGGATCATCCTTCCGGTGCTCATCCTCGGCGGCGGCGTTGCCTTGATCGCCCATTCCGCCACGCCGATGTACCGCTCGTCGGCGAGCCTCTTCGTCGCGCTGAGCGCGGGCAAGTCCGCGACGGACTTCAACCAGGGCGCCAGCTTCGCACAGAGCCAGATGCAGTCGTACGGGCAGCTCGCCAAGATGCCGGTGGTCCTCGACCCCGTCATCAAGGAGCTGGGTCTCCGGACCACGGCCCAGAAGCTCGCTCGTCAGGTCACTGCAACCACGCCGCAGAACACGACGATCCTCGGGGTCACGGTCTCGAACCCGTCGGCGTCCGACGCGGCCACGATCACCAGTGCGGTGGCGCGACAGCTCGTGGAGGTGATCAAGGCAGTGTCGCCGCAGGCCATTGACGGCAGTGCCTCCGTGACGGCGACGGTTGTGCAGGACGCGGCCATCCCGCAGTTCCCCTACTCGCCCAAGACGAAGACGGACGCGATTGCCGCGGCCCTCGCGGGGCTCATCCTGGGGACTGGCCTGGCTTTTGCCCGGGAGGCGTCCGACACCCGGGTGCGTCGCAAGGAGGACGTCGAGGCCGCGACGACCGTGCCGGTGCTCGGGGAGATCTCCGGGGCGTGGTCCTCGCGCCTCCACAAGGAGCCCGCCGAAGCCGCGGGCATGCGTTCCGAAGAGTTCGGACGCCTGCGGGCCAACCTGCAGATGATCGGGCGGGTCGACAAGACCCAGACCTACGTCATCTCGTCGGCCGTGCCGGGCGAGGGCAAGACGCACATCGCGACGGGTGCCGCGCAGTCGCTAGCGGCCGCGGGCGTGAAGGTGCTGCTCATCGACGCCGACCTGCGACGGCCCGCGGTCGCGTCGCGACTGGGCATGGAGGGGAACGCGGGGCTGACCGACTGCCTGCTCGGGCGGGCCACGTTCGAGGACGTCTTCCAGAACGTGGACGAGCACCTCACGATCCTGGCGTCCGGACCCGTGCCACCGAACCCGAGCGAGCTGCTCTCGTACCCGGCGTTCGCCGAGCTGGTCGCCGAGGTGGCGCCGAGGTTCGAGATCATTCTCATCGATGCGCCTCCGCTCCTCCCGGTCGCCGATGCGGTCGTCCTCTCGCAGGTGTCCTCCGGGGTGATCCTGGTCGCCGACGTGACGCGGTTGCGGCGTCCCCAGCTCGTGCACGCGACGGAGGCGATCCGGCTCGGCGGAGGCCGGGTCGAGGGCGTGGTACTGAACCGCACCGCCGCGGCGTGGCGTGAGGGCTACGCGTACTCGTACTCGTACTCCCAGGCCGTACCCGAGAGCGAGCAGCGCCGCCCCTGGGCCAAACCGCTGGCACCGTGGACGCGTGGTCCCGTGACGGCACCCGCCCCCGTGCCCGTGCCCGACGCCCCGGCGGCGGACGCAAAGGCGTCGAGGTAGAGATCCCTGCGGACGCCGTCGGGGTGGTCGTGACAGCGGACACCCGAGCGGAGGTCTCGCAGAACGTCGAGATCGAGATCGCGGGCGACGTCGAGGTCGAGTTCCCCGGGGTGTCGAGGTGGACACCTCGACGGGGACCCCGCCGAGGTCGGCTCGTAGACTGGCGGCGCACCCCGGGTCCTCGCGGATTCCGGGATCTTCGTGCTGCCGCCCCACCCCCGAGGACCCATGAACCTCACCGGTCTGCTGCCCGCCCTGCTCGTCGACCCCGGCCTGTCCGGCGCGCTCGCGCACGTCCGCGCGCGGGGCGAGCTCGACGTCGTCGCGCCGGCCGGCGTGCGGGCGCCGCTGCTGGCCGCGCTGGCCGGCGCGCGCGCCGGGAACGCGGCGGTGGCGACGAAGGACGCCCGCCCGCTGGTCGTCGTCACCGCGACCGGCCGCGACGGCGACGAGCTCGCGGCGGCGCTCCGCTGCTACCTGCCGGACGACGACGTCGCGGTGCTCCCGTCGTGGGAGACCCTGCCGCACGAGCGGCTGAGCCCCCGGGCCGACACGGTGGCGCGCCGCCTGGCCGTGTTCCGGCGCCTCGCGCACCCGAGCGACGAGCCGGGGCCGGCCGGCCCGGTCCGCGTGCTCGTCGTGCCCGTGCGCGCGCTGCTGCAGCCCGTGGTCGCGGGCCTGGGCGAGCTCGAGCCCGTGAGCCTGCGCGTGGGCGATCGGGTGGACCTGGAGCAGGTGGAGCAGGCGCTGGTCGGCGCGGCCTACATCCGCACCGACATGGTCGAGCGGCGCGGGGAGTTCGCCGTGCGCGGCGGCATCCTCGACGTGTTCCCGCCCACCGAGGACCACCCGCTGCGCGTCGAGCTGTGGGGCGACGAGGTCGAGGAGGTGCGCTGGTTCTCGGTGGCCGACCAGCGCAGCCTCGAGGTGGCCGAGCGCGGCGT
>JAJYTJ010000179.1 GCA_021793115.1 Actinomycetes bacterium
CCGATCTAGGCCCAGGCGTCCGGTGTTGATCGCTGAGGCCAGCGTGCCACCGACACCGACCCAGATCGGCAGCTGGTCTTGCAGGGCACGCGGACCGACGTCGGCGTGGTCCAGGTCGGGCCGGAGCCGGCCGCGCCAGGTGATCGGATTCTGCTCGCGGATCTGCAGGAGCAGATCGAGCTTCTCTCGGAACAGGTCGGCGTAGTCCTGGAGGTCGTAGCCGAACAGCGGGAACGATTCGGTGTACGAGCCGCGCCCGGCGATGATCTCCGCGCGGCCGCCGGAGAGCTGGTCGAGGGTGGCGAACTGCTCCCACACCCGGACCGGATCGTCCGAGCTGAGTACGGTGACCGAACTCGTCAGCCGGATCCGCTCCGTTGCTTCGGCAGCCGCTGCCAGTACCACCGGCGGCGCGGAGCCGACGAAGTCGGTCCGGTGATGCTCACCCACCGCGAAGAGGTCGAGGCCGACCTGGTCAGCGACCCGAGCCTGCTCGATCGTCTCCCGTGCGCGTTGGTGCGCCGACGGTGTCGTGCCGGTGACGGGGTCCGCGGTGATCTCGACGAAGGTCATGTGCCCGATTTCGAATGCGGAGCGCGCGGCTGCGGTGCCCGCTCGGTCGACCTTGGTGGTGTCGGTGTCGTTCATGCTCTGTCTCTTTCGATGGGGACCTGGAGCTGGTCGACGACTGCCGACGCCGACCAGCTCCGGGTGCGACGTGATTAGGACGGATCAACTGGGCGAGGTCACACCTCGGTGTCGGGGAGGCCCCAGATGTCCCGGGTGAGGGCGAATCCGGCGGGGTCGATGTAGGCGCCGTCGTGCGCGATGCGGCTGTGCGCATGGCCCAGCGTGTGCACCGCGAACGCCGCTTGGAGTGCGTTCCACTGGCCCTGGATGTCCGCTGTCTGGTTCACGGACTTCTTGGCCATCCGGAGGCCGAATGCGGGACGTGCGGCGATGCGCTCGGCGAGGGCGAGCGTGGCGGACTCCAGTTCATCGCGCGCGACGACGCGAGAGACCATGCCGATCTGCTTGGCTTCCGCCGCCGTCATGGTCTCCCCGGTGAACAGGAACTCCTTGGCCCTGCGCGCACCCAGCTCCCACGGATGTAGGAAGAACTCGACGTGGCCGATGCCGAACCCGGTCACCGGATCGGCGAAGGTCGCGTCCTCGCTGGCCACGATCAGGTCGGCGGGCCACATGGTCATCATGCCGCCGGCGAAGACCCGCCCCTGGACCGCCGCGATGACCGGCTTGGGGAAGTTGCGCCAGCGCCAGTGCAGTTCGAGGAAGACCTCGGTCTCCCACGCCAGATCACCGGCGACACCGCCGCTGCCGAATCCACCTTCCAGCGTGACCTGCTCCATACCTTCCGTACTGAACAACGCTTCGACGTCGTGGCCGAGCGAGAAGTCGTCGCCCTCCGCCGCGAGCACGAACACGGCGACCGAATCGTCGGCCGCGGCTCGCTTGTAGGCCGCATCGAGTTGATAGAAGAGCCGCACGTCCTGCAGGTTCCCGTTCTCCGAGCGAGTCAGCGTCGCCCGAGCAACCCCCGGCGCCGGCTCGTCATACCGCACGCGATCGCCGGTCACCGCGGATTCGGGTTCGGGTCGGTCGTTCTCGGCCATGTCGTTCCCTTCTGCCATCGTGAAGCGACGCCTTGTGACGTCTCGACCCGCAGAACATTGTCTGCGCAGGCAGATATTCCCCGAATCATCTGCCTGCACAGACATGTGTCGCAGTAGACTGCCGACATGGCCAACCCACGCCTGAGCGAGCTGGAGCACGAAGCCTGGCAGGGCTTCCTCTACACCCATGACCACGTGTGGCGAGAGATCGAAGCCGGCCTGGCTCCGTTGAACGTCAGCATGGCGGAATACAGCGTGCTGGCCTTGCTCGGGGAAGCCGGCCGAAACGGCATGCGGATGTCCGAGCTCGCCCGGCGGCGCTTGATGTCCACCGGGGGTTTCACCCGCCTGGCCGACCGGCTCGAGCGTCGTGGCCTCATCGAGCGGCGGCAGGCTGCGGATGACGCGCGTGGCTTCGTCGCCGTACTGACCCCCGAAGGGCGCAACGTCCTGCGCCGGGCGTGGCGGCAGCAGTACGCGGACCTGCGCCGTCTCTTTTTCGACCGGCTCGACGACGACGACCTGCGCCACCTGGCGCGCATCTGGGCCAAGCTCGGAGCTGGGTCACCGACGCGCTAGCTGAGGAACTCGACGGTGAGGGCGACGACCATGCCGCCACCGAACAGGACGAGGAAGCCGCCCGAGAGCCTCGTGAGCCACGGGAGGACGCGGTCCAGGTGGGCCAGAGCACGTCGTGACCCGAGACCGACGGCGACGAAGACATCCCACACCAGAACGACGCAGAACATCCAGATGCCGTAGAGCACGAGTGTGAGCGGTGCCGCGGCTCGTACTGCGGCGGCGAGGCTGACGTAGAACAGCGCGTTCTTCGGGTTCAGCAGCCCTGAGGTCAGGCCGAGCCCGAGGTTCCTCAGCCAGGTCGTCCGCTGGGCGGTCAAGTCCTGATCGAGGTCGATCCGGCCACGTGATCTGAGGAATGCGGCGCCGATGAAGATCAAGAATCCACCGCCGGCGAGTTGGAGCGGGTCGAGCAGCGCCGGATGCGAAAGGAGTGAGAGTCCGGAGAACGCGGCCGCGATGAAGATCCCGTTCGCTGCGGCGATACCCAGGCACGCGCCGGTGGCGTTGCGCCAACCGCTGGTCATCGCGGTGCGCGCGATGAGGAAGAAGTCGACGCCGGGGATCAGCAACGCCAGGAGGTGCGCGATGACGACGGCGACGAACTGTTCCATCTCTCCCCCGGTGCGTGACGATGAGCCCGTCAAGCATTCAGGGGTTGTTCGGTCCGAGTCTTGTACGTTGTTGCAGTCAGCCCCGGTACGTGCCGGGCGAGGCCGCGACATGTGCGCGGAAGACGCGGTGGAAGTGACTCTGGTCGGTGAATCCCAGCGCGTGCGCCGTCTCGGCGATGGGATGACCCCCTCGAAGCATGCGCCGAGCCTGGATGATCCGGGCATTCTGTCGCCAGGCCAGCGGGGACAGTCCCGTGGCACGTCGCATCGCGCGGACGAGCTGGTACTTCGTCATGCCGATCATGCCGGCCAGCTCGCTCAACGCTGGATTCGACTCGTCGTGACGAAGACGATGCATGACCGGAGAAAGCCGGGCCGACAACTCGGGGTCGGCCTCACTCGCTACCAGATGAGCCGGTGACGCTGCTTCCAGTTCCGCGAACAAGACGGCCAACCGTGCCTCGATCGGTTCGGGGGCCGCGTCGGTGCAGATCGCGTCGGTCAGCGCACTGACCACCTGGTGCAGGCCGGGGCGACGTAGCACTCTGACCCCGTCGAGAAGGCGACTGGCTCGCATCCACCGCGCGAGTGAGGCCACCCAGTCTTGGTCCAGGTGAACCATCTGATACCGCCAGCGGTCCCCGTCCGGATTGCAGGCGTGTACGTGACCGGACGGGATGACGACGACGTCACCGGGTTCCAGTCGAATCGTGCCGTGCAGCGGACCGGTGAGCACCGAGGTTCCCGCATCGATCGCGCCGACCGAGAACGAGTCGTGGGTATGCGGCCGGTAGCAACGATTCTCTTGGCACGATCGCCGGGCCTCCAGATGCGGCAACGCCGTACTGCGCCAGAATTCAGCCACGGGACCTCCTTTTTCGGCTCGCGACACTGTGTCCGGCTTCCGACTGTGGCATCCGAGGTTACGCCGAGCCGGACCCCAGCGAGCCCGGCTTCACGTGCCCGAGCGCACGAGCACGCTGGCCCCGACGAGCAGGGCGAGCATGAGCGCACCGAACGTGAGAACGGCGGCGGCGGCCGGGACGGCCTGCAGCAGGATCCCGAGCAGAATGATCGGGACCGACATGCCGGCGTAGGCGGCCACGAAGAACCCGGCGAGCGCCTCGGCTCTGTTGGCCGCATCTGCGACCGAGACCACGGTCGTCACACTCGCTTTGAACAGCGTCCCCGTCCCCGCGCCCGTGACGATTCCACCGGCGAGAAAGGCGGGGAAGGCCATGTTGACCGGACTACTGGCGATCGCCGGGCTGATAGACCTCTTGGCGCATCAGACGTCTGTGGGAGGTACCTGGCCTTGGCTCGTGATCTTGAAGAGCTGCGCGTTGACCGGCGTGGTTCCGTCCGACCCGGCGCTTCGGGCGTGGCGTGGCTCGTCTACGACGACACAGGCCACGCCATCAGGCCAGTTGCGGAGTTCCTCCGGGACTTCGCGGCGCGCGGCAACAGCCGGGGAAGTGTGCGCTCCTACGCCTACGCGCTGCTGCGCTGGTGGCGTTGGCTTGAGGCGGTCGGCGTCGATTGGGATCGGGCGACGCCGGCAGAGGTTCGCGATCTGACGTTGTGGCTGCAGTTGCACCCCAAGCCGCGTCGTTCGCCGCGCACGGGATCGGCGACAACCGCCGGGACCGTGAATCAGGTGACGGGCAAGCGATACCTGGATGACCACTACGCGGCGCGCACGATCCGGCACAACAACGCGGTGATCTCGGCGTTCTATGAGTTCTTCGGTGACCAGGGGCTGGGGCCGGTGGTGAACCCGGTCGTGCGCGACCACCGCGGGCAGGGCCGCCCCAACGCACATCACAATCCGATGGAGCGATTCCGGCCCGAAGGGCGGGTCCGGTACAACCCGAAGGTGCCGCGCCGCCGGCCGCGGGCGCTCGACGATGACGCCTGGGGGTCGCTGTTCGACACACTGGGATCGAACCGCGACCGGGCACTGCTCGCGCTGACGGTGAGCAACGGGGCCCGCGCTGCAGAGGTCCTCGGCCTGCGTGGCAGCGATGTGGACTGGGGCAACCAGCGGGTCCGGGTGATCCGCAAGGGCACCCGGGCCGAGCAGTGGCTGCCGGGAAGCAACGAGGCATTCGTGTGGCTGCGCCTCTACCTCGCCGAGGTCGGCGGCGTCGGTCCGGCCGATCCGCTGTGGGTCACGCTGCGCAAGCGACGCGGCACCGATGGCGCCATGACCCGGATCCCACTGACGTATGAGGCGTTGCGGGCAGTACTGCGACGGGCGAACCAGAAGCTGGGGACGAACTGGTCGATGCACGATCTGCGACACACCTGCGCGTTGCGGATGGCCGGCGACGACGAGGTTTCACTGCGCGACGTGCAGACGATCTTGGGCCACGCCCATCTGGAAACGACCGCGGAGATCTATCTCGTCGAGGACGAGCGGCACACCATCGAGCGGGTCGCGGCGCACCTGGCCCGGCTCGCTGAGCCAAGACCAGAGCCAGTCCCGGTCGATCACGGCTACCGGCCCAGCGACCTGGCGGTGCTGTTCGGCGACGGGACGCTGTGATGAAGAGCGTGCTGACACGCGAGCAATTGCTGCTGTGCGGGCCCCGCTATCTCCAGCATCCGGAACTGGTCGGCCAGATGTTCGCCGGGCCGTACGACACCATGCCGAAGGACGAGGTGCTGGTGGTGGTCCAGAAGCTGCCGGACTGGCCCGAAAGCCAGTACTGGCGCGACCGCTACCTCGAGGGCACCTCGTGGGTGCTGGACTGGCTGCTCACCTTCCCCGGCGACGGATGGCGCGACCGGTGGGTGGCCGCCAACGCTGACGCCGACTGGACCAGCTGGATAACAGCACGACACGGGAACGATCGCCGGGCAACGACCACGGTGCACCAGATCGCCGTCGAAGGCCTGCGCACGCTCGTCGTCTCGCGGGTGATCTTGCCGGGCTGGCAGTTCTTCTCCAGATGGAAGACCAAGGCCTACCGCCAGATCATCGAGCAGCAGAACACGGCCCTGGTGGCCCAGATGAACGCCTACGCCGACCAGACCAACATGAGCGGCCGCCGGCTGCGCGACGCGTGGGCAGTCCTCGGCAAGATGATGCTCCACACCGGCAAGGACCTGCCCGACCTGACGGCCGAGGACATCTTCGCCCTCCGGGCGCACTACCAGGCCCTTCACGACAGCCCCGCTCCGGGCTTGGGCGCAACGTGGATGCTCCTGGCCAACGTCGGCATCCTGCCGAAGGGGTCCTCGCTACGCGCCGCGCTGCGGCCCGGGCAACGCAGCATCGCCTACCTCGTCGACCGATACGGCATCGCTCACGGGCCGGTGCGCGACCTGCTGATCCGCTACCTGGAGGAGCGCAAGACGCGTGTGGACTACACGACGCTGAAGTCCCTGGCACGGATGCTGGTCGGCAACTTCTGGACCGACCTCGAGCGCCACCACCCCGAACTCGCGGGCACCGACTCGATCGCGCTGCCCAAGGAGATGGTGACGGCGTGGAAGGAGCGCCTGGCCGTTATCGTCGCCTCCGACGGGTCCACCCGTCCACGCGCCGACTACGGCGACGTCGTGATGACGGTGCGCTCCTTCTACCTGGACATCCGGGACTGGGCCCTGCACGACGACTCGCTCGCCCCCTGGGTGGTCGCCTCACCCATCACCCGCACGGACGTGGCAGGAAACGCCAAACGCAAGCTGTTGAACCAGGCCCGGATCCATCAGCGCATCCGCGAGCGGGTGCCGTTGGTTCCGCAGATGCTGGCGCGACTGGAGCAGGAGCGACGCGACGCGGACCAGATGCTCGCGCTGGCCAAGCAGACCGCGATCGGAGACACGTTCTCCTTCGCCGGGCTCACCTACCGACGGACCGCCACCCGGGTCCGCGCCGGCCGGGGCATGCCTCCCGAGCTGGCCTGCGACGTGGTCTGCCTCGAAACCGACAAGCACCTCAGCGTCGGCAGAGTCGAGGAAGACGCGTTCTGGACCTGGGCGGTCATCGAGACCCTCCGGCACACGGGCCTACGGATCGAGGAACTCCTCGAGCTCACCCATCTGGCGTTGGTCTCCCACCGGCTCTCCACCACCGGCGAGCTCGTCCCGCTGCTGCAGATCGTGCCGTCGAAGACGAACGAGGAGCGGCTGCTCCTGGTCACTCCCGAACTGGCCAGCGTGCTGGCCTCGGTCATCAGCCGACTCCGGAACCGCTACAACGGATCGGTCCCGCTCGTGGCCCGCTACGACAACTACGAGGCCACCACCGGCCCGCTGCTGCCGCACCTCTTCCAACGCGAGTTCGGCACCGGCCCGGCAGTCATGAGCCCCACCACGGTGCGCGACGTACTCCGCGACGTGTCCCGACGAATGGGGTTGACCGACCGCGCCGGGAACCCTCTGCACCTCACACCACACGACTTCCGTCGAGTCTTCACCACCACCGCCGTCCAAGACGGGCTGCCGTTGCACATCGCCTCGAAGATCCTCGGCCACCGTCACCTCAACAGCACCCAGCCCTACACGGCCGTCTTCCAAGACGACCTGATCCGCACATACCGCGCCTTCGTCGACCGACGCCGCT
>JAJYTJ010000180.1 GCA_021793115.1 Actinomycetes bacterium
GAGCGCAACCGGCATCGCGACGACGACGGCGACGCTGAGCAGCAGCGCCCATTGTGTGCGCCGGCCCGCCACCGCGACCGCGAGCATGAGCAGGGCGCCGACCAGGGCGTTCCACACGAGCACCGTCAGCGCGGGGCTCGGCGCGTCGAGCCAGCCGAAGTTGCCGATCATCTGCTGCAGGTGCACGGAGGTCTGGGCGAGCTCGAACCAGCCCGCGCGCAGCGGCGAGGCGAACATCGGATACAGACGCGCGCCGGAAGCGATCGCGCCGTGGGTGGCGACCCACGCGATCGCCGCAACGCCGGCGGCGACGGCGACGGCGAGCGCCCAGCGGAGGGACGTCAACCGTGCGACGAGGCGCATCCGCCCCTTCGGGGCCAGCACGAGTGCCATGGCGACGATGGTCAGCGCCCAGACCGGTCCGGACGTTCGGGTGTTGACGAGCAGCGCGCCCGTGACGGCGGCCTGGACCACGACGGCCGTCCTCGGACCGTCAGGTGCGCGGACCAGCGCCAGGCACGCGGCCCAGAAGGCGAAGGCGGACGCGATCTCCAGCGCCTGGGGATTGACCATCGCTCCGACGAAGAGCGTCATCGGGGTCAGAGCCGCGAGCGCCGCCCACGTCCAGGCGGCGCGCGACGTCAAGGAGCGCAGCCGATAGAGGCCCCACACGAGCAACGCCGACGTGAGGATCCCGGACACCAGACGCATCGCGTACATGCTGGGCACGGCGTGGAGGAACCGCGACGGCCACCCGACGAGCAGGTAGTAGAGCGGGGGGTACTGGCCGGCGGACGTCTCGACCGCGACGGTGGTCCCGTCCGGGCCGGCCACCGGCTGCTGGCACGAGGCCGGCTGGTTGCTACGGTGCGCGAAGCAGTCCGGCAGCCACGTCACCCCGAGGTAGTCGGAGGGCAGCTGGACGGTGGTCCCGCCGCCTTGCCCGGTCGGCGTCGTCGGGGCCGGGTCCAGCACGCCGCTCCACTGGCCGCGCACCACGGCCGCCGCGTGGATCACGTGCGACGGCTCGTCGGGCGAGGCCATGGGCGGGATCGCCACCGACCAGATCGCCTGCAGGGCGGCGAGGGCGACGCCCAGCGCCAGCCATCCGAGCACCGCGTGGGAACGGCGGGACGAGGCGACTGCGCCCATCTGCTGCGGTACTCCTCACCGGGATGCCCTGGCCGTGCCCGGCACAGATCAGGCAGAGTGTAGGGGCCCTGCCCAGGTCCCGGGCAGGCCGGCGTGCTATGACTCTCCGCGTGCGTGAGAGTGCGGGCATGAAGCTCTTCGTCCAGATCCCGTGCCTCAACGAGGCCGAGACGCTCCCGGCCGTCCTCAAGGCGATCCCGGAGATGATCGAGGGGATCGGCGAGATCGAGGTGCTCGTCATCGACGACGGCTCGACCGACCGCACCGTGGAGGTGGCGCTGGCGTGCGGTGTCACCCACGTGCTGCGGCACACGCGCCGCGCGGGGCTGGCGCGCTCGTTCCGGGACGGCATCGACTACGCGCTGGCGCACGGCGCGGACGTGGTGGTCAACACCGACGGCGACGACCAGTACCCGCAGGAGCGCATCGGCGACCTGGTCGCACCCATCGTCGCCGGCACGGCCGACATCGTGGTGGCCGACCGGCAGACGGCGAAGATCGAGCACTTCTCGCCGTTCCGCAAGCTCATGCAGCGCGTGGGTACGGCCGTGGTCAACGGCGCCGCGGACACGAACGTGCCCGACGCCGCGTCCGGCTTCCGCGCCTACTCGCGCGAGTCGCTGCTGCGGCTGAACATCGTCACCGACTTCAGCTATGCGATGGAGACGATCATCCAGGCCGGCCACAAGCGCCTGCGGATCGCGAGCGTGCCGGTGGAGACGAAGCCCCCGACGCGCCCGTCGCGGCTGTTCCGCAACGTCTTCGAGCACATGGGGCGCTCGGGGTCCGCGATCGTGCGCAGCTACATCATGTTCAAGCCGTACGTCGTCTTCGTGACCCTGGCGACCGTCTTCGGGGTGCTCGCGCTGGTGCCGATGGTGCGGTTCCTCGTGCTGTGGATCGCCCGGAACGGCAGCGCCGGCAACGTCCAGTCGCTCATCTTCGGCGCGATCATGGCGGTCGCCGCGCTCCTGTCGCTGGCACTCGGCGTGCTGTCGGACCTCATGCGCACCAACCGCACGCTGCTGGAGGACCAGCTCGAGCGGATCAAGGACATCCAGTACCGCCGGTGAACCAGGCCGCCCCCGCCCCCCGCACGCTCCTCGGCGCCGGCACGTACGACGCCGATGCGCACCCGCGCGTCCGCGTGCTGCTCGAGGGGATGCGGGCCCACGGCTGGCGGGTCGACGAGGTGGTCGAGCCGTGGGGTGTGAGCACCGCGCGCCGCGTGCGGGCCGTGGGGGACGCCGCGGGGCTGCCCGGGCTGGCCCTGGCGCTCGGCCGCGCCTGGTGGCGGCTCGTGCCCCGGCTGCGGCGGAGGGTGCGGTCCGGCCCGCGCCCCGACGCGGTGGTCGTCGGTCACCTGGGCCACCTCGACGTGGGACTGGTGCGCCTGCTGACGCGCCCCGCGCCGGTCGTCCTCGACTACCTGGTCTCCGGCGCCGGCACGGCGGTCGATCGCGGCCTCGGCGGCGCCGGGCGGCGGCGGCTGCTGGCGGGTCTCGACCGGTTCGCGCTGTCCCGGGCGGACGTCGTCGTCGTCGACACCGACGAACGGCTGGGCGAGCTCCCGCCCGGCGCGCGCGGGCGGGCGGTCGTGGTGCCGGTAGGGGCCGACGAACGGTGGTTCGGCGCCGGTCACGCGGCGAGCGTTGCGGCAGGCACCGCGGCACCGCCGGTCGGTGCGGACACGGTCGCGACCCCGGCGGGGCCCCTGTCCGTGGTCTTCTTCGGCCTGTTCACGCCGCTGCAGGGCGCGACGACGATCGCCCAGGCCCTGCGCGCGCTGGCGGGCTCGGTCGCCGCAACGGTGGTCGGGGACGGCCAGGACGGGCCGGCCGTCGACGCGCTGCTGCGCGACACCCCCGGCGTCCGCCGCCTGCCGTGGGTCGCGGCCGACGAGCTCCCGGTGCTGGTGGCCGACCACGACGTGTGCCTCGGGATCTTCGGGACGACGCAGAAGGCGTTCCGGGTGGTGCCGACGAAGGTGTTCCAGGGCGCGGCCGCGGGCTGCGCGATCGTCACGGGCGACACGCCGCCGCAGCGCCGCACGCTCGGCGAGGCCGCGGTGCTGGTCCCCCCGGGGGATCCCGAGGCCCTGGCGGAGGCCCTGCGCGCGCTCGCGGCGGACCACGCGCGCCTCGCCCGGATGCGCCACGCCGCGCACGCCCTGGCCGAGTCGGCGTTCACGCCGGCACGGGTCGTGGCCGGCCTCGACGCGCGCCTGCGGGGCGCCGCGCCCCCTCCGGCCCCATGATGGGCGTCGCGGCGCGCGACCGGCCGTGGTGCGGGGCCGGCGGCGGAGGGGAGCGGTGAGGCGGGCGTGACGAGGGTGCTCGGCGCGCTGCGCTCCCGGTGGGCCCGGCTCGGTTTCGGCGTCGCGGCGCTCGCCGGCGCCGGCTACGCGCTGGTGCGCGACTGGAACGCCATCGCGCTGGCCCTGCGCCACCTCCCGCTGCGCTACGTGCTGCTCGCCGCCGCGGTCAACCTCGTCTACCTGGTGTGCACCATGGCGAGCTGGCGCGCGGTGCTGGCCACGCTGGGGTCGCGGCTGCCGGTGCGCGCGGCGTTCGAGGTGTTCTTCGTCAGCCAGCTGGGCAAGTACGTGCCGGGGGGCGTGTGGCACATGGTCGCGGTGAGCGAGCTCGGCATGGACCGCGACATCCCGCGGCGCCGCTCGCTCAGCGCCATCGCGGTCGCCACGGTGGTGGGCATCGGCACGGGTTTCGTGGCGGCCGTGCCGCTGCTGGTCCAGGCGGGCCGCTCGCTGCCGGCCCGGGGCTGGCTGTGGCTCGCGCTGCCGGTGGCGCTCCTGATGCTGTCGCCGGCCGTGCTCAACCGGCTGCTGGCCCTGGCGATGCGTGTGCTGCGCCGCGAGCCGCTCGAGCAGCCGATGACGCATCGGGGCACTGCCACCGCGGCCGGCTGGGCGTTGCTGGGCTGGGGCGTGGTGGGGGTCGAGGTGTGGCTCCTGGGGCTGGGCATGGGGCTGCCGCGATCCTCGCTGCCGGCGGTCGTGGGTGCCTAGGCGATCGCCTGGGTGGCCGGGTACCTCGTCGTCGTCGCGCCGGCCGGCCTCGGGCCACGCGAGATCGTGCTCGGCGTGCTCCTGGCCGGCGCGCTGCCGGCCGGCTCGGCCGTGGCGCTCGTCCTGGTCACGCGCGTGCTCCAGACGGCGGCCGACGTCGCCATGGCGTGCGCCGGGTACGCCGCGCGACGGCCCGCCGCGCGGTCCGGCGACGCCGACCCCGCGACGCGGCCCTAGGCCGGGCGGTCCGCGACCCGACCGGCGGCGACGATGCCGGGGCCACGGTCGGGATGCCGGCGCTGCCAGGCGACGAACGGCACCGACACGCGGGCGCGCAGCACGCCCATCGCCGCGCTGCCGGCCTGCCGCTGGCGGCCGGAGCTCTCGGTGCGCCGCTCCATCGGCACGCCGCTCACCGCGTCGGCGCTGCGCCGGGCGATGGTGTTGCGCGCGCGCTCGAGCGCGTACCCGAACGGGTAGCCGTAGTGCGTGATGGCGACCGGCTCCACACCCGCCGCGCGCAGCACGCCGGCCATGCCCTCGCGCGTGTAGCGGCGGTAGTGGCCCACGCGCTCGTCCCACGGCCCGTACCGCTCCGGCTCCGCGGGCACGGACACGACGACGAGCGCGCCGGGCGCGGCGACGCGGCACCAGCGGCGCAGCTCGGCCACGTCGTCGCTCAGGTGCTCGAGCACCTCGAACGCGCACAGCATCCCGGCCGAGCCCTCGTCGACGGCGTCGACGTCGGCGACGACGACACCCGACCGGGGTGCGACGCGCTCGCGGGCGACGGCCGCGGACGTGGCGTCGCGCTCGACGCCGACGTACCCGGCGTAGCGCGCGGCGAACCGGGCCCCGAAGGCGCCGAGGCCGCACCCGACCTCGACGACCCTGGTGTCCCGGTCCGTCGGCAGCAGCGGCGCCAGGGCGGCCCACCGCAGGGTGGCCCACCATGTCAGCGGGGGCAGCGGAAGGGCGTCGCGGGGCACTGTCCGACGCTACCGGGCCCGCCCGGTCCGCCGCGCGCGCCCGGCCCGCGGGCACGGCACGTCCCGCATGGCGGGCACCGGGGCGGCCGGATGCGGCTCCGGCGGGGGGCATCGCTACGGTGGCCCGGTGAGCCAGGTGTCCGCGGCGACCGCCCCCACCGGTCAGGCCGCGGCGTCCCCGGTGCGCGGGGTGGCCCGGTTCGTCGTCGAGCTGCCCGACCGCCTGCCCGTGGTGCTCGCCTGCCTGGTGCTGCCGGCGCTGGTCGCGACGCTCGTGGGGCAGTTCCGGCCGGTCGTGGTGCTGCCCGCGTGGGTGCTCCTCGTCGCGCTCACGTGGCGCCTGGTCCCGGCCGCGCCGCGCGGCGCCACCCCAGGCCCGGTGCTGGCCCTGATCGCGCTCGTCGGCGCGTGGGGCGCGTGGGGCGTGGCGGCCTCGGGCGAGTACCTCGTGGTCAACCGCGACCCCGGCTTCCTCACGCTCAAGGCCTGGTGGCTGGTCACCCACCCCTCGGCCCGGATCCCGGTGGGGTCGGCGCTGCAGGGTGCCGTGGGGGGCGCCAGCGCCGCGGCCGACGGCTTCACGGTCCACGGGTCGGCGCTGCTCGCGCAGGGCAACAGCGCCCTGCCGGCGGTGCTGGCCACGGTCGGCTGGGCCGGCGGCCAGGCCGCGGTGCTGTGGGCCAACGTGCTCGTCGGCGCGGTGGCGATCGTCGCCGTGCACGCCGTGGCCCGCCGGTTCGTCGGGCCGCGCTGGGCGGTGCTGGCCGCCGCCGGTGTCGCCGTGACCCTGCCCATGCTGGCCTTCACGCGCTCGGCGTACACCGAGCCGCTGGTGCTCGCGCTGACGTTCGGCGGCGTCGCACTCCTGCTGGGCGCGCTCGGGCGGCCCTCGCGCGGCGGGTACGTGCTGGCGGGCGGCATGGTCGGGGCGGCCGGGGCCGCGCGGATCGACGGCGCGATGGTCCTCGCGGGCGGCGCGATCGGCCTGGCGTGCCTCGTGCTCGCGGCGCGCCGGGCCGACGAACGGCGCGCGCTGGCGCGGCACGCCGCGGCGGCCCTGTCCGTCATGGGCGCGGTCGCCGCGCTGGGGCTCGTCGACCTCGCGGTGCTGTCCCCGAGCTACCTGGACGGCCTGCGCCACCAGCTCACGGAGCTCCTGGGTGGCACCGTGCTGGTGCTCGTCGCGGTCGGCGTGCTGCTCGCCACGCCGCTGCGCGACGGGGTCCGGCGTGTCGTCGTCCGGCGCCTGGGCCCGCTGGGCGCGGCCGCCCAGGTGACCGTGGTGCTCGCGTTCGCCGTGCTGGCGACGCGCCCGTGGTGGATGACCGCCCACGGGAGCCCCGCAGGCAGCCCCACCGCGGTCGCCGTCGCGGTGCAGCAGGCGGCCGAGGGGCTGCCCGTGGACGGCACGCGTACCTACGGCGAGCAGACCGTCACGTGGCTCGCGTGGTACGTCGGCTGGCCCACCGTGGTCGCGGCCGTGGCCGGCGGCGTGCTGCTGGTGCGGCGCGTCGCGCGGCGCCGCGAGGTCGCCGGCGCGGTGCTGGCCGGCATGGCCGTCGCCGGGTCCGCGCTCTATCTGCTGGAACCGGCCATCACGCCGGACCAGGTGTGGGCGGTGCGGCGGCTGCTGCCGGTGGCGCTGCCGACCGTGGTGCTGCTCGCCGTGCTCGCCGCGGCGACCGCGTGGGCGCGGCGGCGCTGGCCGTGGCGCCTGCTGGCCGCGGTCCTGGTGGCCGGGATGCTCGCGGTGCCGGTCGCCACGTGGGACCCCGTCGCGGCCCACGGCGACCTGTCCGGCCAGCTGTCCATCACGCGGGCGATCTGCGACGCGATCGACCGGTCCGGGGCCCACCGTGTCGTCTGGGTGACCTCCGAGCCCTGGCAGGAGCTCGCGACGCTGCGCGTGGTGTGCGGCGTGGACGTCGTCGAGACCCCCGCCTCGCCGTCGCCGGCGCAGCTCGCCGCGATCGAGCGGGCCTGGGGGGACGAGCCCGTGCTCGTCCTGTCGACGAACGCGGTCGACCTCGGGTTCGGCCACGTCGTCGCGCCGCTCCTGCCGGCGCAGGCCAGCACCGAGTGGGAGCGCAGCCTGGTGGGGCCGCCGCAGGCCGTCGTGGTGCGGCACGAGGCGGTGTGGGCCGGGGTCCTCGGGTTCGGCGGC
>JAJYTJ010000021.1 GCA_021793115.1 Actinomycetes bacterium
CGACATGGACACAGACATGCTCGCGGCGATGGAAGACCTTCTGGACTCCTGGCCGGGCACGCTGCTCGTCGTCTCCCACGACCGCTACTTCCTGGAGCGGGTGACTGATCAGCAGTACGCGATCCTCGACGGGCGGCTGCGGCACCTACCCGGCGGGGTCGAGGAGTACCTGCGCCTGCGGCACGAGCAGGACCAGCCGCAATCCTCCCGCCGGGCATCGAGCGCGGGAGCCGCCTCGAGCTCGAGGTCCACCGGCCCGACCGGAGCCCTTCTGCGCGCGGCGCAGAAGGAGTTGGCGTCCCTCGAGCGTCGGCTGACCAGGCTGCAGGAGCAGCTCGACGCCGCTCACACGGCCCTCGCGGACCACGACCACGCCGACTACCTCGGGCTGGCTGACGCTATGAGGCGCATCGGCACGCTGGAGGCCGAGCGCGATGAACTCGAGACCCGGTGGTACGAGGTCAGCGAAAACGCCGAATAGACCGCGCGCCGCGTCCGGTCAACCGGCCCGTGGTCGTCAACAGCGCTAATGACCGGAGGGCTGGGTCTGCGCACGCCTGCGCCGGAGACAGGCGGTCAATCCAGCTCGGCCCGTGGGGCCGCCTGCTCGAGGTCGTCGCAGAAGAACGCGAACAGGGCACGGGATCCGATGGGGGGCCCGCTCCCGCTCGCGGCGATGAAGTCCCTTGGTCGGCAGGCTCCCGACGATCCGTGGGCGGCGACCGCAGAGGGTGGGGGTGCGAGTGAGCCCGGACTCGAGGGGCAGGTTGGCGGCCGCGTCAGCGCGCGCGACCCGGAGGCTTGATGCGCCTCGTCGGCGCGAGGCCGCCAGGCGATACGAAGCTGGAGGCACGCTTCGGGAGATCGGCAAGAGCGCTCGACGCGGCGCTGCGTGCCGACGCGGTGACGACGCGCAGGCGGTCCACCTCGCCTGAGGTAGTGGGTGGGTTCGTCCGCGGGTATGTGGCGGGGTCGTCTTTGACCGTGCTGAGTGCACGCTTCGCCTGGAGCACCGAGATGACTCGGGCGCGACTGCTGAAAGCAGGTGTGATCATCCGCGACACCCAAGGCCGCGGAATCTTAGCTGCAGCCGGCGGCCCGCAAGTGCTGCAGGCAGGGCACTATGCAGCCGTCCGGATGGCGCGCCGACCCCACTGGTCGGATCTGGTCCGCGCCCGATGGCCAAGATTGCTTCTGTGGTAGCGGACATGGAGCGCATTTGTGAGACAGCGCACGCTCTGATCGAAACGGCGCACGATCGCGATCACGTCGCACCCATCGCCGTGCCCGACGAGCGCGGCGGCTTCGGGTACGCATTCTTGCCGTACGTGTTCCCTGTCGTGCTGGATGCGATGGCGCTGCGCGATCAGCTGCTGCGCATCGCTCGCACCGGGCAGCGCACGGTCTTGGTGACCGCGGCGAACAGTGGAGTGCTGCGGTTGTTCTGCGCCCGCCACGTCATGGAGGAAGTCGAGGAGCATCAAGCGGAGTGGGCAACCCAGAAGGGTGTGAGCGTGCCCCTGGTCCACGCGGTGTGGCTCGACACCCTGGCGCCTCTGCTGCGCTGCGTGGAGGTGCCCACCGGCCTGGCGGTGGCCGGCGAGCAGCGTCGGCTGGACGCGCTCGACGTTCGCGGCAGCAAACTAGGTGACCCGGACGATGTGCCGACGGCGACGCTGGCGCTGCTACTGGGGGCGCCGCTGCTGAGTCGAGACCACAAGCCGCTCATCGCCGTGTACGGGGCGGACATCGACCATGTTGCTCTCGGCAGGTGGCTTCCTCGGCTCTACGACGGGGGCGACGTCGGGGCGACGGGGAGCTTCTTGCAGAGCGTCGAGCTGCTGGGGAGTGTGCTCGGCCGCGGCGTGTTCGTCGGGCTACGCGAGCTGGCGGGACGAGTGCCCTGGCCGTGGCTGCTGCTCGGTGGTGTCGCCGCGGGGGCCGCAGTACACGTGTTCGTCCCATCTGCGACGCAGCGCAAGGTCGGCTCGGTGCTGGGCGACGGGCTGCTGTCGGCCGTCGGACTGGTAGCGGAGATGGCACGACTGCGCGCTGAGGCCGAGACCCGGTTCGAGGCTCTGCTGCCGGACCAGCCGTCCTGGAACCAGATCCGCAACGAACTGGGTGCCGCGGCGGGCCTCACCCGGGCATGCCTGTACCAGCTGGCACGCAGCCCGCGGTCTGACCAGAGCGCGGTCGAGCTCAGCGCGCTGCTCGGGGAGGTGGGCGTCCGTCCGCGGGGCCCGGCAGTGGTCAGGGCTGCGTTGCGGCGCCAGGCATGCTTCGACGAGCCGTATCCCGGCCGGTTCCAGGTCGGGCACCCCTGGTACACACGCTGATCGAGACAGGCAGTTGATCCCCCTGGGTGTGGAGCCGACGGGGCGAAGCGCTTCCGTTCGTTCGCCCTCGCTCAGACCGTGCTCCTTCGCAGGCGGCTCGCCAGCTGCTCGCTGGCCGACGTCACCGGGCTGGCGCCGATGATCAGGCCTGGTCGCGCCTGCTCAGTGCGGGGCGCGCCCACACCCGCCAAACAGAACGTAGTCGGTCAAACTGAGCGAGCTTGGAGCAAGCCGCCGACCTTCTGCTGAGCGCAGCTGCGATGCAGACGCGGAGATCGGCTCCTTCTCGGTAATCCGGCTGATCGTGACCTTGGACACCTGGGTGCCGCAGACCTCAGCGAAGTGCGCGGCGATCTCCCCGGTCTCAACCCCGCGCGGTCAACGACAGCACGAACTCGTCGACGGCCTTCAAACGCCGCTGCCGCTTACGAACGATCGGGGACTCGAACATTCCCTCCCGGTCCCCTGGCACGTCGATCTGCACCGGCCCGATCTCGGTGATCACCGTCTCGGACCGCGACCCGTTGCGCTCGTTCGTGCCCGTGGTGGCCTCGCTCTCGCCGGATCGGTGAGCTTCTCCTCCAGTGCGAGCTCCAGGACCTGCTTGGTCAACCCCGTCAGCAAACCGTCCGGGCCGACCAGGTCGACACCGATCTGCCGCGCCAGAGCGATCATCGCCCGGGCCATCCGCTGTTCTCTTCGTCGTCGAGCATCACTGGCTCGACGACGAGAGCCACGTCGAACCATGCCGCAGGCCCCGCCAGAACTCGGTGCTGGTTCAGCTGACCCGGATGTAGATCGGGTTCGACTGCCAGATCGCGCGGAACTGGATCGTCTTGCCGGGCCGCGGGGAGTCGATCTGCATGCCGTCGCCGGCGTAGATCCCCACGTGGCCGGGGGTGTAGATGATGTCGCCGGGCAGGGCGTCCGCCGCGGAGACCCGGGTGCCGATGCTCGCGTAGGCCGACGACGAGCGCGGCAGGCTGATGCCGAGCTGCGCGTAGACGTACTGCAGAAACCCGGAGCAGTCGAAGCCGTCCGGGGTGTTGCCACCGTACCTGTACGGGGTGCCGACGTAGCGGGCCGCGATCTCGAGGACGGCGTTGCCGGACACCGACGGCGGGGCCGGGGTGTTGGCGACGGCGCGCTCGGCCGAGCGGCTCGTCCTCGTCGTGCTCGTCGTCGCCTTCTTCGCCTTGACCGGCGCGGGCGGCGCCGGCTTGACCGGCGTGACGTCGGGGACGTCGAGCTTCCACTCCGCGGTGGCGGGTGCCGTGACCACCGGCGCCAGCTCGAGCTGGGCCTGGGCCTGGGCGGCGAGTGCCGCAGTGTCGACCGGGGGCAGCCCGACGGCGCTGTCGCTGGCCGCCTGGGCGGGAGCCGCGCCGATGGCGGAGACGATCAGCCCGGACGACGCAGCCACCACGGCAGTGCGGCGGCCGACGACCTGGAGCTGGGCTGTTGCGGTGGACGTCAGGTGCGTGAGAGGGGTCGACGGGCGCGTCGCCGCGCGATGCCGGCCGTGTGACGTGCGTACGGACAAAGCGTGCCTCTCCGTGCGCCTACGAGGTCAGCTGTCGGGTTCGGGTGGGAGATCACCCGGCCGTCCGGTCCGAGGACCGTCCGACTTCACCCCAAGGACGTCGTCTCCGGCGCCCACGATTGGGTCCCCCGCTCCTGCCGGCGAGTCGTGCGGACCCCGTGCGGTGGCAGGATTCGGCAATCCGCCCGAGGGCTGTCCGGAGGAGGGTTCCGAGCAGCGGATCGACCGTACCCGACCGTTCGTCCAGTTGTCACGTTCCGGTCACGAACATGTTCACGGGTCCAGAACGGGGCGAGGCCGGATACCTCGCAGGCTGGGTGATCGCCCGTCTGCTCGATCACGGCCGACGTTCCGCATCACGGTGCGGAACGTCGGCCGGGCGGACAGCGTGCGTGCCGCGATTCCAGGTCGGCTGGGGCGCAGGCCGGAGCCTCCATCGAATTCACGGGTCGCCGACCTGCTCGCCGACAGCGGCTGGGACGAAGCAATGAGCGGGATCGACTATGTCGCTCACACGGCTTCACCACTCGGCTTCGACCCGGGCGAGGACCTCGTCCGCACGGCGCGGAGGCGTCCAGCGGGTGCTGTGGGAGCGGCGGCACGAGTGGCCTGCGGCGAGCGGCGCTGAGGTCGTCGGGTGCGGCGGCTGCCTCACCCGATCCGAGCGTGCCGGTGCGCGAGAACGTGTGGGGCCGAACCCACCAGATCGCCGGTCAAGGCGTACAACGACTCGAAGATCTGGTCCGAGTGCGACGCCTGGACACTAACCGCCGATACGGACCTCGAGCTGACCACGGTGCCGCCGACTTCATGCAAGGCCCCCACTGAGAACACCGGTCCGAGAGGGGTCGGTCGAGATCGTTCGCCGCCTCCTCACAGGCGGACTGCCCGCCATCGCGAACAGCGGATGGGACGTTGTCGACGTCCGCGACATCGCGGAATTGCACCCAATTGCCCCGACAACGCCGGCCGCCGCCAGCGAACGGTTTATCTGCTCCGACCACTTCATGTGGGGGCGACAGATGGCGGCGATCCTCCACCAGTAACTTCCGGCCGAGCCGAAGAGGGCGCTCGCCAGGTCATGCCGACCTGCAGTTCGCGCACCTCACCCCGCAGATGGCCATGCTGTGCGAGCAGCTCGGCACCCACACGAGCGTCGACGGCAGCAAAGCACGGCATGTCCCCAGATGGCACCCTCGACCGGCGGAGCAGACGCCCGTCCCCACCGCCCGCGCACTCCTTGCCAGGCCCACACGATGATCTGCGCGGCTCCGACCACTGCGGATAAGCCTCGGTCAGTGGCGGTCGTCGTGGACGTCTTCCTGCCGCTGTCCCTTCGCGTCCCCGGCAACTGTCGTCAGCGGTTGACGCGGGCGTTGCCGCCGGCGGCGAGCTTGAGGATCTCGGTCTTGGTGGCGGTGGAGGTGTCGCCGGGGGTGGTCATGGCCAGCGCGCCGTGGGCGGCGCCCCATTGCACGGCGGTCTGGAGGTTCTGGTCGTCGAGGAGGGCGGCGATCAGGCCGGAGGCGAAGGAGTCGCCGCCGCCGACGCGGTCGAGGATCTGCAGGCCGGGGCGGTGGGTGGCGTGGACCAGGCCGGTGGCCGGGGACCAGGCGAGGGCGCCCCAGTCGTTGACGGTGGCCGAGCGCACGGTGCGCAGGGTGGTGGCGATGACGGCGAGGTTGGGGTAGGCGGCGGCGACCTGGGCGATCATCGCGGCGAAGGCGGTGGTGTCCAGCTCGGACAGGTCGGCGTCGACGCCTTCCACCTGGAAGCCGAGGGCGGCGGTGAAGTCCTCCTCGTTGCCGATCATGACGTCGACGTAGCCGGCGATCGCCTGGTTGACCTGCTGGGCGCGGGCCTGTCCGCCGATGGCCTGCCACAGGCTGGGGCGGTAGTTCAGGTCGTAGGAGACGACCACGCCGTGGGTGTGGGCGGCCTGGACGGCGGCCAGGGTGGTCTGTGCGGAGGTCTCGGACAGGGCGGCGTAGATGCCGCCGGTGTGCAGCCAGCGCACCCCGAGGGTGCCGAACAGGTGGTCGAAGTCGATCTGGTCGGCGCGCAGCTGGCTGGCGGCGGTGTGGCCGCGGTCGGAGACCCCGAGGGCGCCGCGCACGCCGAAGCCGCGTTCGGTGAAGTTCAGGCCGTTGCGCACGGTGCGTCCGACGCCGTCGTAGCCCAGCCAGGTGATGAAGGAGGTGTCTAGGCCGCCGGTGAGGATGAAGTCCTCGATCAGACGGCCGACCTCGTTGTCGGCCAGGGCGGTCAGGATCGCGGTCCGCAGCCCGAAGGCGCGGCGCAGGCCGCGGGCGACGTTGTACTCCCCACCACCCTCCCAGGCGGCGAACGACCGGGCGGTGCGGATCCGGCCCTCACCGGGATCCAGCCGCAGCATCACCTCACCCAGGTTGACGGCGTCGTAACGGCAGGACTCGACGGGACGGATCGACAGCACGGACATGCGGGGCTCCAAGGACGACGAACGGACGGCAGAGACGACGAGGCCGGGGCGATAAGGTCAGGGCCGCGCCGGGTGGGCGGCGGCGACCGCGTTGCTGATGAGGTCGACCAGGCCGGCCCTGTCGTGCGCGGCGACGCGGTCGGGTGGCACCATCCAGGACCCGCCGACGGCGGCGACGGTTGGCACGGCGAGGTAGTCCGCGAGGTTCGCTGGACCGATGCCGCCGGTCGGCACGAACCTCATGTCGCCGAATGGTGCGGCCAGGGCCTTGATCGCCGCGGCACCCCCTGAGGTGCCGGCGGGGAAGAACTTCACGGTGTCGAGCCCGAGCTCGAGGGCGGCCTGCACTTCGGTCGCGGTGACGGCGCCCGGCAGGGCGGGCACGCCGTGCTCGGCGCACCGCTCGACGACCGCCCGGCGGGTCCCGGGCGAGACGACGTATCGGGCGCCGGCTGCCACTGCCTGGTCCACCTGGGCGGCGGTCAGCACCGTGCCGGCGCCGACGAGCACGTCGCCCCGATCGGCGACGATCCTGATCGCCTCGGCGGCGGCCGCGGTGCGCAGGGTGATCTCAGCCACCGGCAGGCCACCGGCGACCAGGGCGTCGGCCAGCAGGCTCGCGTCCGCGGCGTCCTGGAGCACCACGACCGGCACCAGTCGGTGCTGGGTCAGCTGCGTCAGTGTGGTCATCGTGTGCCTCCGTCTCGTCTCGGGTGCCTGTGCCGGTGATCCACGGCGCGCTCAGACGGCCAGTCGGATGAGCGACCAGAACACCGCCGGCAGCTCGACCGACAGGGCGTTCTCCTCGACGGCGGCGGTGGCGTTGTGCCGTGGCGCGACGGTGGTGTCGTCGTCGGCCCTGGCCTGCCAGCTGGGGGTCGGGGTCGGCCAGGGTGAGCGCGTCGGTGAGCCGAGGAGGGGCACCGAACGGGCACAGGTCGACGACCGGCGCCAGGCCCGGCCGCCGGGTTCGGTCATGATCGGGGCGACTGCGTTGACCAGCTGAGCTGCGCCAGGGAGGCCGAGTGCACCCGGTCGCTGCTGCGCAGCAGGCTGATGAGCAGGTTGCCGACGACGACCGCGTCCGCGACGTTGTAGTGGTCCTCGAGCAGCACGGGTGCCGCCGGCCGGTTGTCGCCGGTCGGCGTCCTGGACTGCGCCCGGTGCTGGTGCCGACGTTCCACTCGTCGAAGGACAGGTGGATTCGCTTGGTGGTCTTGTAGTAGGCGTGGGCGGAGACGAGGTCGACCTCGTCGTGCGCCTCGGCCAGCACCGTCTATTCCCAGGCGCCGAAGGCTGGGCTGGCTGGAGGAGGAGCCGCAGGCGACCAGCACGAGGGTGGAGTCGACCATGCGCATGGCGCGTGCGGTCTCGGCGGCCAGCCGCCCGTCCTCGGTGGCGGTCTTGTACCCGGTCTGCCAGGTGCCGTCCGTCTCGTTGCCCAGGCACCACATCCGCACCCCGTACGGGGTTGGCGAGCCGCTGGTCGGACAGGGCGGTGCCGCCGGCCAGGTTGCAGTACTCCAGCAGGTCGACCGCGTCCTGGATGCCGCGGGTGCCGAGGTTGACCGCCATCATCGGCTCGACGCCAGCCTTGGCGCACCAGCGCATGAACTCGTCGGTGCCGAAGGTGTTGGGCTCGGTGGAGTGCCAGGCCAGGTTCGGTCGCCTCGGCCGGCCCTCGCGCAGGCCGACGCCGTCTTCCCAGCGGCAGCCGGAGACGAAGTTGCCGCCGGGGTAGCGCACGGTGGAGATGCGGAGCTCGCCGACCAGGGCAAGCACGTCCTTGCGGAAGCCGTCCTCGTCAGCCGCCGGGTGGTCCGGCTCGTAGATGCCGGTGTAGACGCATCGGCCCAGGCGTTCGACGAACGTGCCGAACGTCTGCCGGCGCACCGGTCCGGTGGTGAAGGCAGGGTCGAGAACGGCGTTGACCGCTCGCATGGGATCTCCTCGTCTGTCGTGGGACGGGTCGACGGCGGCGTCGGCCGCCGGGGTGAGGCGCTGGGCGTCATCACCCCGGCGGCTCGTCGCTCACCCGATCGGTGTCCAAGGGCCGTACGGGTCACCGGGGGCCTGGTTGCGTGTCCACCACTTGGCCCGGTAGACGCTGCCCTGGTAGGTGACCGTCTGGCCCGCGGTGAACACCCGGGTCGGCGTCCACAGCGCGGTGCCGTCCGGTGCGCTGGCCAGCTGCTCCCAGGGGCCGTTCACATCACCGGGGGTCTGGTTCTGCGTCCACCACATCGCCCGCCACACCGATCCGGCATAGGCGACCTGGTCCCCGCCGGTGTAGACCGACGACGGCGACCAGGGTGTCGGGTTGGCGACCGTGATCTGCTCGGTGACGGTGATCTTGGCGCCCCAGGCGTTGCTGGCCGTGGCCAGCAACGTGTGGCTGCCGTTGGTCAGGGTGGTGGTGTCCAGGCTGAACGCCTGCTCCCCGTCGGCCGGCTGCCAGCGGTACTGCAGGCCGGCCGAGTCGACGCGCAGGTTGTACGCCTGCAGGCCGAGCACCGACAGCGCCACCGTCACCGTCACCGTCCCGGACACGCTGGCCCCGGTCGCCGGCGTCGTGAACGACACAGCCGGAGGGTCGGGTGCGACGACCTGCACCGTGGCGGTCACCGGATAGGTCAGACCGGCGAACGTCGCGGTGCCGGGGACCTGGACAGTGCCGGGGGCCGCGTAGCTGGCCGGGTCGAGCGCATCCCAGGCGACCGGCGCCTGCTCGGTGCTGGCCGCGTCGCCGTACACGACGCCACCCGTGCTCACCTCGACGCTGGTCGGCAGCACGGGGGCGACGCTGGCCTGCGTCGTCACCGACGGGTCGCGCACCGGGTTCACCCGGGTCAGCACCCACTGCTGGCTGAACGATCCGCCGGCCTCGTAGCTGGCGATCGACAGGCCGGAGCCGGTCGGGGCACCTTCGGGGTACTGCACCAGCTTGCCCTGCGGGACCTGGGTTGAGGTCGGGTTGATCGTCTTGCCCGACTTGCGGTTCATCAGCAGGACGTGACCGTTGCCCATGTCCCGCAGCCGCCACAGCTGGGAGCCCGACGAGGGGTCCAGCCCCTGCTGGAAGACGTTGGCCGCGTTGGCCGTGGAGCCGGCCTCGATGTCCAGGTACAGCCCGCTGTTGACGTTCTGGACCCGGTACCAGCCGGCTGCGCCAGTGGCGGGCACCAACCGCCAGGCCGTCGAGACGCTGTCGGCGCCCTGCGTCACCCAGCCCTGGGTCGGCTTGCCGTTGTCGGAGACGCCGGTACGGGTGTCGTCGTCTGCGACCTTCAGGTAGGCGCCGGCCGTGGCGGCGCTCTCCAGCCGCCAGGTGCCGTCGGCGACCACCGGTGAGGCGTCGGCCAGGTACTGGGTGCCGCGGGCCCACTCGACGGCGGGGGCCGCCGGGCTGGAGACCGCGAACATCGACCTGCCGTCGGGCATCGTGACCAGGCTGCGGCTGTAGGAGGTGAAGACCGACGAGTAGTAGTAGACCCAGCTGCCCGGGGCGCCGTAGTCGTAGCTGACGAAGACGCCGTTGCGTGATCCGTTGCCGCTGACGACGACCGCGCCGTGGGGGCCGACGTTCGGCAGGTTCGTCACGTACGGGGTGCCCACCGGCCGGTACCCGGTGTCGGGGATCTGCACCTGGTAGTTGCGGTTGGCGTCCTGCTGCCAGTTCTCCGGGTCGTCGCTGATGCGGTAGTTGACGGCGCATCCGCCGACGGCGGTCTGCGAGACCGCGGTGCCGCAGTACTCGTAGGTGGCGATGTACCGGCCGTCGTTCATCTCGGCCATCGAGAACATGCCGGGCCGGCCAGGCGTCGCGTAGCTGGCGGACGGGGTCCTGCCCTCGGCCGCGTCGAACACGTCCCAGACGACCGGGCCCCAGCTGAGCCCGTCGGTGGAGACCTGATGGACGAGCATCTGACCGACGTAGGACGGGCGCTCGTCGGAGTAGTAGACGACCAGGCGGTTGGGCCCGCCGTCACCCCGGTCATAGGCGTACAGGAACGGCTCCCAGATGGGGTCCTTGCCTTCGACCGCCGTGCCGCCCTGGGCGACGGTGGACACGTACTGCCACGTCTTGCCGACGTCGGAGCTCTTGTAGACGTCGATGTAGGAGCTGTAGCCGCCGGGGTCGTTGTCGTGCTGGACCCACTTGCGGGCCAGCGCCGACAGCAGGATGGTCCCGGCGGGCATGTCGCCGACCGCGACCGGCAGCTCGTACAGCTGCCCCTGGGACGTCAGCTCGTACCCCGGGCCCCGGTCGACCTGGTTGTACACGCCGGAGTACGAGTAGTCCCAGGTCTTGCCGAGGTCGTCGCTGCGGAAGACCGGGATGTGGCGCTTGGCGTCGTCGGCGTCGGTGTTGCCGTAGTAGACCTGCAGCGACCCGAGCATGACCCCGTCGTCGGCCGGGTCGGCCTGGTGCTGCAGCAGCAGCGCCCGTGGGTACTTCGCCTGGCTGACGTCGGCGACGACGCCGGTCTGGGTGGCGAAGTAGTGCTCGTACTGGTAGCCGCCGTCCCCCTCGGCAGCGGCAGCGGCGGCCGGCGTGGTCATCGCCAGCCCCCCGATCAGGGCGGTCGTCGTCATGCCGACCGCCCACCTCCTCCATTGTCCAGACATCGCTCTCCTTTGAACAACCGATCAACGGCGCGCCCGTCACCGCGAGCGGTGCCGGCGGCCTGGGGACGACTCTTGGAGCTGTCGGTCTGCCTTCAGGGTGTTGTCGATCACCTCGTCTCTGGGTCGGGTCGGCCCGTCCCGGCCACCGGGTCGAACTCACCGCATGGCGGTCACGGGGAAGCCGTCCATGTCGTCGAAGGCCTGGTTCTCCCCGGCCATGGCCCACACGAAGGAGTAGGCGGCGGTGCCCACCCCGGCGTGCACGGACCAGGAGGGGGCGATGGTGGCCTGCCGGTCGGCCACGACCATGTGCCGGGTCTGGCCGGGCTCGCCGAGCAGGTGCAGCACCCGGGCATCGGCGGGCAGGTCGAAGTACAGGTAGCACTCGGTGCGCCGGTCGTGGGTGTGGGCGGGCATGGTGTTCCACATCGAGCCGGGGTGCAGCTGGGTGACGCCCATGACGATTTGGCAGGAGCGGATGCCGCCTTCGTGGATGTACTGGTTGAGGGTGCGCCGGTTGGAGGTCAGCGGGTCGCCGAGCTCACGGACGGTGCCCTGGCCGGGCAGCACGAGGGCGGCCGGATACGTGGTGTGGGCCGGGGCGGAGAACAGGTAGAACTGGGCGCCGGGCTCGTTCGGCTCGGCCGGGGTGTCGGCGAACACCACGTCGCGGGTGCCGCGCCCCAGGTACAGGCAGGCGCCCGTGGGCAGCAGGTAGACCTGCCCGTCGGCGGTGACCGTGCCGGTGCCGCCGACGTTGACGATGCCGACCTCCCGGTGCTCCAGGAAGTACTCCGAGCGGATCTCCTGGTACGTCGCCAGGACCAGGGGCTGACCGGTGGGCTGGGCGCCGCCCAGCACGACGCGGTCGTGGTGGGTGTAGACGAGGCGCACCTGCCCGGGGACGAACACGGTCTCGACCAGGTAGCGCCGGCGCAGCTCATCGGTGTCCATGGCGACGATGTGCTCGGGGCTGGTGGCGTAACGCTGTTCCACTGCTGTTGTCTCCTTGTCAGGACCGACGGGTCTGTGCTGCGCGGTCAGCGCACGAGCCAGCCGCCGTCGACCGGGATGACCGCGCCGTTGAGGTAGTCCGAGGCGGCTGAGGCCAGGAACACGAAGGCGCCCTGCAGGTCGCCCGGGGTGCCCCACCGGCCGGCGGGGATGCGCTCGGCGATCGACTTCTCCCGCTCGGAGTCGGCGCGGATCGGGGCGGTGTTGTCGGTGGCCATGTAGCCGGGGGCGATCGCGTTGGCGTTGACGCCCCGGGAGGCCAGCTCGTTGGCGAACGCCTTGGTGATGCCGGCCACCGCGTGCTTGGCGGCGGTGTAGCCGGGCACGAGGATGCCGCCCTGGAAGGACAGCATCGAGGCGATGTTGATGATCTTGCCCGACCCTTGGGCGGCGAACCGCCGCCCGGCGGACTGCGACAGGTGGAACACCGCGTCCAGGTTGATGGCCAGCACGTCGTCCCAGTCCTTCGCGGAGTGCTGAAGCAGCGGGGCGCGGCGGATGATGCCGGCGTTGTTGACCAGGATGTCGATGTGCCCGCTCGCCGCGACGATGCTCGCGACGAGCAGCTCGATGTCGTCGGCGGTGGCGGCGATCAGGTCGGCGGTGAACCGGTAGGCCGTGCGGCCCAGCGTCTCGATCCGCTCGGCGGTCTGGTTGCCGTCGAGCACGTCGACCAGGGCGATGTCCGCGCCGGCCTCGGCCAGCGCGAGCGCGGCGCCCTGGCCCAGGCCGCGGCCGGCGCCGGTGACGATGGCGACCTTCCCGTCGAGGCGGAACGAGTCGAGAATCATGGACGTCCTCCTTGGTGCGGTGCGATTCGGGCGTCGGCGCTCGGGTCGACGAAGGTGGTGGTCAGGCTGCCGAGCCCGGCCACGCGCACGGTGACGGTGTCGCCGGGGGCGAGCGGGCGGTGGGCGGCCAGGGCGTCGGGCAGCTTCTGCGGGGTGCCGGTGGAGATGACGTCGCCGGGCTGCAGGGTCACCACCTGGCTGAGGTAGTGCACGAGGAACGGCAGGGCGAAGACCATGCTCGAGGTGCCCTGGGACACGGTCAGGACGCCGTCGCGCTCGACCTGCACGAGCAGGTCGTGGAAGTCGGGCACCTCGTCGGCGGTCACCAGCCAGGGCCCCAGCGGCCCGAAGCCGTCGAAGCACTTGCCGAGCTGCCACTGCGAGGAGCGGGTCTGCCAGTCGCGGGAGCTGACGTCGTTGAACAGGGTGTAGCCGGCCACGTGGTCCATGGCGCTGTCCAGGGGGACGTCGTGGGCGCGTCGGCCGATGACGACCGCGATCTCGCCCTCGTAGTCGACGTGCTCGGCCGCCGCCGGCAGCGGCACCGGCTCGCCGGGTCCGATCAGGGTGTTCGGGGTCTTGACGAAGATGTCCGGGTAGGGCGGGTCGCCGGCCGTGGGGTCGGCGCCGTCCGGCACGTGGCCGCGATAGTTGTAGCCCAGGCACCAGATCGCGCCGGGCCGTACCGGGGGCGCCAGCCGCACCTGTCCCAGCGCCGGCAGGCACGCCGGTGACGTGCTCGCCGCCAGGTCGCGCACCGCGGCCAGCGCGGCGTCGTCGGCCACGATCGCGTCGACCGTGCCCGGCAGGCCTGGCGTGGTGCCCAGGTCCAGCACCCGTGCCCCGTCGCGGTCGGGCACGAGGACCCCGGGCCGTTCGTGGCCGGCGGCGACGTAGGTCACCAGACGCACGAGCGGGCCCTCGTCTCGGGTCGCCGGCGGCTCACCAGTACCTCTTCCAGTCCGCCAGCGTGTGGCGGGCGAGCGCCTCCAGGTAGAAGTAGTCGCCCCACAGGCAGCCCTCGTCGATGCCCCAGCCGGCCGGCAGGCTGTAGACGGCGTGCAGCAGCAGGGCGTCGGAGTCCACACCTTCGGCGGCCGGGGTGTAGCCGGCGACCAGGGCTCGCAGGATCTGCACGCCGGCGCCGGCGTAGGCGTCGGCCCGGGCGCCGTCGGGTTCGACTCGCGCCAGCTCGTGCAGGCCGCAGGCGGCGATGGCGGCGGCCGAGCTGTCGCGCGGCTGGCCGTCGCCGTCGGTGAAGTCGAGGTCCCAGAAGGCGACGTGGTCGGCGGGCAGGTGGGCCAGGAAGTAGTCGGCGCACCGCTCGGCGGCGACGAGCAGCTCCTGGCTGCCGGTCGCCTGGAAGTTCAGGGCGAAGCCGTAGATGCCCCACGCCTGCCCGCGAGCCCAGCAGGAGTCGTCGCCGGCGCCCTGGGCGGTCGTGCCGCGCAGCGGCTGTCCGGTCACCGGGTCCCAGTGGAACGTGTGGAACGTCGAGTCGTCGGCGCGCACGATGTGCTCCGCCAGCTGTGCGGTGTGCCGGCGCACCGCGTCGGCGTACCGCTGCTCACCGGTCTGCTCGAACGCCCAGCTCAGCAGCGGCATGTTCATCAGCGAGTCGATGATCGTGCGGCCCCGCTGCTCGGGGTCGTCCAGGTCGCCCCAGGCCTGGATGATCCCGGCCGGCTCGAGGAACCGGCCCATCAGGTGGTCGGCGGCGGCCAGCGCCGCGGCACGCGCGTCCTGGTCGCCGGTCAGCCGCCACGGCGCCACGCAGGCCAGCGTGTACAGGAAGCCGAGGTCGTGGGTGTCCAGGTCCTCCCCGGCGCGCTGACGACGCTCGAAGTCCAGGGCGTGCCGGGCGGCGGCGGCCCGGAACTGCTCGTCGCCGGTCAGCTGCCAGGCCAGCCACTGCTGTCCGGGGACGAACCCGGTGGTCCAGTCCCGGTTGGCGCCCTCGGGGAAGGGCCCGCTTGCCGGCCGCAGCGGGTAGCGGTTGTGGTGGGTGGTGTCGTCGGGGTACTCGTCGGCGAAGCGGGCGATGTTGCGGCGCACGATCTGGGCCGCGGCGCCCACCGCGGGAGTCAGCTCTCTGGCAAGCGTCGAGGCGCCCGCGTCCGGTGCGACGTGGGCAGGCGATGTCGTCATGGTTGTTCCATCTCTTGTGTCGGTCTGGTCAGCGTTCGGGCAGGCACTCACCGAGCGAGGCTCGAGCCGGGGTCCAGGGCGCGCAGCATCTGCCGGCCGGCGCCCCACACCGCGTACAGCAGCGGTGCGGCGGTCAGGCCCAGCCCGAGGGCCGGGCTGGCGACGACCACGCCCGCCAGCAGCCACAGCACCCCGAGCGCGACGAGGGTCAGGTACCAGCGGCGCACCGCCAGGACGAAGCCGACCTGCACCAGGTCCCGCAGCCGGGCGGTCGGGGCCTGGGACGCCACGATCAGCGCCACCACGGCGGTGGCCGCCGTCAGCACCATGAGGACGGTCAGCACCGGGATGGCCAGGGCTCCCACGCGCAGCCCCCACACCGCGCGCACGTCCACGGCCATCACGGCGATCAGCCCGGTCGCCGCACCGCCCACAGCGATGGCCCGTCGAAAGCCGTGCCGGTAGGCCCGCGCGTAGGTGCGCACCACCGGCGCCGTGGAGTCGGCGGCGTGGGCGGCGAAGGTGGCGAACGCCGCGACCAGCGCCGGCCCGCCCAGCGGCGCCAGCAGCACCGCCGCCGGCCAGGTCTTCGCCCCGTCGGTGGCGACCAGGACCGCGAGCAGGGGCAGGCATGCCATGACGAGCAGGGCGTTGGTCGCCAGCCCGAGGTAGATCGTGCTCAGCACCGTCTGATAGGCGTCGGGGTTGAGCAGCGGCGGGCGTCGGACCCCGGCGCGCGTATCGGTCGTGGCCATCGTCATCAGCCCTTCAGCCCCGTGGTGGCGATGCCCTGGACGAAGTGGCGTTGGCCGAGCATGAAGATCAGTGCGATCGGCAGCACCGACAGCACCGAGCCGGCCATGATCAGCGCGTACTCGGCGTTGTACTGCGAGATGAAGCTGCGCAGGCCGAGCTGGATGGTCCAGATCTCCGGGCTGCGCAGGTAGATCAGCGGGCCGAGGTAGTCGTTCCAGGTGTTGGTGAACGTCAGCAGCGTCAGGCTGGCGATCGCCGGCACGGACAGCGGCAGCATGATGCGCCAGTAGATGCCGTACTCGGACAGGCCGTCGATGCGGGCTGCCTCGGACAGCTCCTCGGGGATCGACTCGAAATACTGCTTCATCAAGAACACACCGAAGGCGGCGAACGCCTGCAGCGCGACGATCGACCACAAGGTGTTCGACAGGTGCAGCTTGGAGAACAAGATGAACTGCGGGATCATGTACGACTGCCACGGCACCGCGATGGTCCCGACATAGGCCAGGAACAGCACGTCCCGACCCGGAAAGCGGGTGCGGGAAAAGCCGTATGCGGCGAAGCTTCCGGTGAGCACCTGCAGGAACGTCACCGCCACCGACAAGACCAGCGTGTTCTTCAGCCAGGTGCCCATGTCGGCCTTCGTCCAGATGTCGATGAAGTTGCTCCACCGCACTGGGTTGGGAATCCACTGCAGCGGGATGGTGAAGACCTGGTTGTTGCTCTTCAGGGAGGAGATCACCATCCAGACGAAGGGAAGCAGCACTGCCGCGGCGGCCACGATCAGGGCGCAGTAGCCCAGGACGCGACCGGCCACACCCCACGGGCGGCGGCGGGTGACGCGGGCGCCAGCCGTGACGACGGCCATCAGCGGTCCCTCCTCTTGTTCACAAGGAACTGGTAGATCGTGACGAGAATGCAGATCAAGAACAGCGAGACGGCGACCGCCGAGGCGTAGCCGAACTGGTTCTCCCCGAAGCCCTTCTGGTAGATGTACTGGCTGAGCACGAGGGTCGACTGTCCCGGACCGCCGTTGGTCATCACGAGGATCAGGTCGAACACCTTGAAGCTGCCGATGGTCAGCATCACGGTGACGAAGAACGTGGTGGGCCGCAGGCACGGCATCGTGACGTTGCGGAACCGCTGCCACGCGTTCGCCCCGTCCATCCGGGCCGCTTCGTGCAGTTCGGCGGGAACGGTCTGCAGGCCGGCCAGGAACAGGAGCATGTAGTAGCCCATCTCCCGCCACGTGCCCACGATGATGACGGCGGGCATCGACCAGGTGGCCGACGTCGTCCAGCCGGGAGCGTTCTGGACGCCGATGGCGTGCAGGAACTGGTTGATCGGCCCGTACTGCGGGCTGAACAGCATGTTCCAGACCACGGCGATCGCGACGATCGAGGTGATGTAGGGGAAGAAGGCGACGGTGCGGAAGAACGCCATGCCGCGCAGTCGTCGGTTCAGCAGCAGCGCCAGCGCCAGCGAGCAGGCCAGCGTCAGCGGGATGTGCACCGCGGCGTAGTAGACCGTGTTGAGCAGGGCGACGTGGTAGCTGCGGTCGGCCAGCATGCGGGTGTAGTTGGCGATACCGATCCACTTCGCGGTGCCGAACACGTTCCAGGTGGTGAACGACACGTAGAACAAGATGAGCACCGGCACGAGCGTCAAGACCGCGAACCCGATGAAGTTCGGCAGGACGAAGGTCCAGCCGACCAGGGTGTTACGCGCCTTGAGCCGGCTGCCGGGGCGGCGCTTGGTCGATCGCCCGCGGCGTGCCGGGGGCGATGACGGCGAGGCTGCACGCCCGGCGCTTGCGATTGCGGCGGTGGCCATGGGTGGCTCCAGGATCTGAGGCGGTGTTCGGTGTGCAGGCCACACCCGCGCGGCCGGCGGATCCGGGGGCGTCCTTCGCGGGGACGCCCCCGGAACCTGTGCTGCGGGACGGGGCCGTGCCTTCTGGGCCCGCCGGTCAGCCGGCGTTGGCCTCGGACTTGGCCCGGTCCTGCGCCTGGCTGATCGCGTCGTCCACGGACGAGGACCCGGACATGATCGCCGAGTGCATGTCGCTGAGGATGTTGACGATCGCGGCGGTGCGGGTGTCCACCGGGTTCTCCACGTGCACGTCACGGGTCGACCAGGCGAACTTCGACAGGTCGTCGGTCGGCACGCCCTTGGCGGAGAAGAACACGTCGCTCACCGCGTCGTTGATCAGCGCCGGCGTGATGCCGATCCCGGCCACGGCCTTGGCGCCGTCCTCGCCGGCCGCGAACGTCAAGAACGCCTTGGCCGCGTCGACCTTGTCCTTGTCGACCTTCGCGTTGATGCTCAGCCCGGTCGGGTCGGCGAAGGACACCGGGACCTTGTCCAGCCCCGTGGTCGACGTGTCGTACTGCGGGACCGGGGCGACACCCCAGTTGAACGTGTCCGCGTCACCCTTCGCCTGCTGGGTGGCCAGGGCCGCGATGTACCACGACCCGATGTTCATCATCGCCGCCTTCTGGGTGCCGAACTGCGCCTGGTAGGTCAGGCTGTTCGTCGTGGCGGTGCCGAAGTCGATCTGCGCGCCCTCGGACTGCAGCTTCAGCGACCGCTCGTAGTACGGCTTCAGGAACTGGAAGTCGCCGGACAGGATGTCGGCGCCGGGCGTCTGCCCGGCCGCCAGCCCCCAGTCGCTGGTCGGCCACACGTGCTGGTAGGCGGCGTAGGCGTCCGAACCGGCAGCCTTCAGGCCCTTCTGCAGCGACTCGGCCGCGGTGACGTAGTCGTCCCACGTCCACGAGCCGTCCGGGTAGGTGACCTTCGCCTTGTCGAACAGGTCCTTGTTGTAGAACAGCAGCCACGCGTCCTGCCGGTACGGCACCGCCCACGTCTTGCCGTCGACCGTGTACTTGTCGACGTTGGCGGTCGCCGGGTCGAGCGAGGCGGCGACGTCCGAGACGTCCAGCGCCATGCCGGCGGACTGGTAGGTGGGGAACGTCTTCAGGCTCTTGTGGACGAAGATGTCCGGCGCCGTGCCGGCCGCCAGGTCCGCGGTCAGCTGGGTGTCGTAGTTCGCGGCGTCGTACTCGACGAGCTTGATCGTCAGGTTCGGGTACTTGGTGTGGAAGCCGTCCGCCAGCGCCTGGAACTCCGGCGTGCTGGCCAGGCTCCACGCCGCCATCGTCAGCGTGATGGGGGTGTCAAACGTCGGCTCCGCGCTGGCGCTCGTGCTCGGGCCGGTTCCGCTCGTCTCGCCGGTGCCACCGCCTCCGCTACCGCACGCTGTCAGTACCAGGGTCGCCGCGGCGGCCATGGCGATCGCGGCCGGGATTGTGCGCTTCATCTCCTCGCTCTCCTTCGAGGTCGGGGGCCCGGTCGCCCGGGCCTGAGTTGAACCGGCGCCACGGCGGCGACCGGCACAGGCAGGGCTCAGGGCAGGTCGGTGGTGGTGGTCACCCCGTCCGGCCACACCACACGCGCGGACGGGTGCCGCGCGTCGATGTCGAGCGACGGCTCGTGCCGCTCGGTGCGCGAGGACGGTGTTCCCTCCAGCACCACCAACGCGGCCGACCAGCCTCCGGCGTGGACCGGGAAGTCGGCCCACGGGGTCGTGGACGCCTCGCCGAGGATGCTGGCGCCGGTGCGGTGCTCGCTGCCGGTGGCCAGTGCCTCGGTCAGCGGCAGCACGCTCGAGGTCAGGCCGTCGCCGTCCACCGTCGCCCACCCCCCGACGCGCAGCCGGGTGGGCACGGTCGTGGCATCGTCCGCCAGGGAGTCGACCCGGACCAGGCGCACCTCCCACGGTCCCCGCACCAGCGAGACGACCGTCAGCGTGCCGGCGTCGGTGGCCTCGCCGGTCCAGCCGTACCCGTGGTTCCACTGCTCGACGTCGGGGGTCAGCCAGTGCGCGGCAGCCCGCGAGCCGCCCACCCCCACCCGGGTGCCGTCGGCGCACTCCTCGACGCGCAGTGCGAGCCTGGTCAGGCCCGTGCGGTGGGTCGCCCTGCCGTCGCCGTCCAGCAGCACCGCCGACTGGTCGACCGGTGAGGCCCAGCTCGCCTCGTCCAGCCACGGCGCGGTGGCCGTCGAGTAGCCGATCCGCGCGTACAGCCCGGAGTCGCCGCGGCGGTCGCCCTCCACCGCGTGGTCGGTGCCGTGGTTGACGATGCGCACGATGCCGTCCCCCAGGGTGCCGGCGATCAGCCAGCCCGGTCCGCGCACCGAGCGCAGCACGTCGCCGCGCTCGACGGGCAACGGCTGCTCCACGGCGGTCCACGCCGGGTGGTCGGCCGGCAGCGACAGCCCGAGCAGGCCCTTGCTCGCCCAGTACGGCGACCCGGTGCCCGAGTACGCCTGGGCCAACCCCTGCCAGGAGCCGAACCAGCCGGTCGTCAGCAGGCCACGCTCGTCGGGCACGCCTTGCTCGGCGAAGTGCTTGACGATCCCCGAGGCGGCGCGGCGCAACACACCCGGCGCGACGCTGGGCACCTGCGCGATCGCGCCGACCCAGAACGGGGCCGCCGCCGCGAACCGATAGATCAGGCTGCGGCCCTGCACCAGCGGCCCGCCGTCCGCCCCGACCAGGGTGATCGCGTCCTGCAGGTAGCGGTCCAGCAGCTGACGGTCCCGCTCTCGGCGAGGTGCGGCCAGCTCCTGCGCGCCGTCCATCCGAGCCCACAGCGTGGGGTACAGATGCAGCGCCCAGCCGACGTAGTGGTCGAACGCGCGCTCGAACCCGTCGGAGATCCAGCCGTCGGCCTGGAAGAACGAGTCGTGCGTGGCCAGGTCGTCGGCCATGTCGTCGCTGGAGTAGGGGCCGCCGACCGACTTCAGGAACGTCTCGACGACCAGCCGGAACCAGACCCAGTTGATCCGCGGGTAAGTGTGGTCCCCGACCGCCTCGGCCAGGTAGTCGACCACCCGGTCCTGCACCGGCGAGTCCAGCCGGTCCCAGATCCACGGCCGGGTCATGTCCAAGACCAGCGCGATCGAGGCGGCCTCCACCTTGGCCTGCGGGTGCTCCGACAGCCGCACCCAGCGGTCCGGCACCGACGGGTCGGTGCCGGTCGCGATGCCCTGCGCGTACCACTCCGCGAGGTTGTCCGGGTCCTGCCCACGCTCGCCGGCCAAGCGGAACCCCGCCGCCAGGAACGTGCGGGCAAACCCCTCCAAGCCGTCGATGTCACGGCCGTACCCGCCCTCGGGGCCCGGCACGGTGATGCGCCCGTGACCCGGCGAGGCGTACGGACGCACCGAGCGCAGCAGCCGGTCCGCGAACGCCGCCCACCGCGCACGATCCCAGCCGGTCAGCGGCGACGTGGGCGCCTCCGCGTGCCCATCAGCATCCACCAGCATCGTGCGCTCGTCGTGTGCCATCAGGCCCTTCTCCGTTGAAGCCCGGAAACGCCGGCCTCCTCACCGAGGCCGATCGGTGCGCTCACCGAACTGACGAGAGCCGAGTGAAACGGTCACACTCGCTCACTGTCAACGTACTCATGTCGTATAGTGATCGACTTTGTTGCATTGCGTACTAGTCTTGAGGGCACACGTCCGTAGGCATCGGCAGGAAGGAGCGGATTCACCATGGCCGAAGGCGCCGACAGCCCGCTGCTGGTCGCCGCGCGACGAGCCCACCTGCTCAAGGTGCTCGAACGCGACGGAGCCGTACGCATCTCAGAGGTCTCCGCCGAGCTCGGCGTCGCACCAGTGACCCTGCGGCGCGACATCGTTGTGCTCGAACGAGAAGGACGGCTGCACCGGGTGTACGGCGGGGCCGTCGCGCTGCCCGCAGCCGAGGTCCGCGACCCGGTCCTGGGCGACGGCGCCTTCGGGGTGCTCGTGCCCTCGCTCGACTACTACTGGCCCGGCGTGGTGCGCGGCATCGAGGACGAGGCACGCAGCCACGGCCTGCGCATCGTGCTGCGGGGCTCCTCCTACGAGGCGACCGACGAGCGCCCCGTCCTCGAACGCCTGGTCGAGACCGAGAACCTGCTCGGCCTGATCGTCGCCCCCAGCCCGATCGGACCCCGATCGCAGGCCGTCGCCCAATGGCTGGGCGCATCGAGAATCCCCCACGTGCTCGTCGAGCGCGACGCCTCACAGTCCCTGCACGGCGAGGCACTGGAGTCCGTCGTCTCCGACCACGCCCTCGGCGCCCTGCTCGCCGTCAAGCACCTGGTCGACCTCGGCCACCGCCGAGTCGGACTCGTCCTGCTGCAGTCGCCCACCTCCCGACGCATCGCCGCCGGATGGCGCGCCGCCTGCGCCGAACTGAAGCTCGCCCCCGACGAACGGTTCGAACGCGTGATCCCCGACCGCCTCAGCCACACCTACCCCAGCGCGATCAAGAACGTCGGCGAGATCGTGCACGCCGCGCTCGCCAACGGCATCACCGCACTGCTCGTCCACGCCGACCCCGAAGCCGTCGCACTGGTCCAACACGCCCAAGCGGCCGGGGTCTCGATCCCCGGCGACCTGTCCATCATCGCCTACGACGACGAGATCGCCGGCCTGTTCAGCCCGGCCCTCACCGCCGTGCACCCGCCCCGCGACGACGTCGGCCGAGCCGCCGTCGACCTACTCGTCAAACGCATCACACACCCCAACCGAGCAATCCACCGCACCGTCGTCAGCCCCCGCCTCGTCATCCGGCAGTCCACAGGCCCAGTCGCCAAGTAGGTCGACACGAGCGAAAACCGCTTGCCCGCGGCCAGTGTCCACAACCAATCGCGTCGCTCACACGCGCCGCCCGCCTCTAGTTGGCTGCCGGCCCCTGCGGCGCTCGTCGAAGGCGCGCTGCGCGCCGAAGCGGCGAATCTCCGCTGACGGGCTACCTGGACCGCGACATTGACGCGGTGTTGCGCGGAACCCGGCGCGACCGACCGCCACCGCCGCGATGACCACGTCGGCGCAAGGCGGTTCGACTCGATGATCAGGTGGCGGGACGCGCCTGGCACCGCCGCCAACTCCACATCGTGCGTCACGGTGGTGGACGCGTAGTACGTGATCGAGAAGAAGTCCGGTTCAGCCGTCGCGATCGTGTCCACGTCGCCGTGGTCTACGGCCTTTCGCGTACACCGTGGAGGTCCCCACGGCCTTGGTCCGAGGTGCTAGGCAGTGAGAGGCACTCGAGCTCGCGCGCACCGTGTCTCCTCGGCAGAACTCCATAGAGATCGAGGCAGCCTGCTGCGTTGAGCTTTCGTCCACCGCTGCCCAGTTGGCATCGGACACCCCGGCCGCCCAGTGCCTCTCCACCATCCTTGCGGGCCCCCGGTCCGTACCTGCCCCGGTGACGGGCTGTCCGTCAGCTGGCCGGGACGCCTGGGGTGTCCCGTCGACGGGAGGGGCGAGTGATGCGTGTTCTTGGACCGCCGGATCGCGAGGCACGAACGGACGCGAGCCGTCGCGAGTCGACGCGGCCGATGTGGCGTCGGGCGGGTGCCGTGATCGTGGCGGTGTTGCTGGCCGGGCTCGGGGTGATGGTGCCCGGGTCGGCGGCTTCAGCGGCCTCGCTGGGTCCGGGGTTCAGCATCGGACCCGGACCGATCGGTGCCTACGTCGCAGACTCGGACGGTCACCAGATCTACTGCATCGACTCCGGGGCGCCGTCCCCGCTCGGGGAGTACACCTCCGGCCCGTCGACCGCGACCAGCCTGACCACCCACACCGGCGGGCAGCTTGGCGACGACGACCTGGCGCAGCTGAACTACGCGCTGTCCCGGTGGGGCGACTCCTCCGACCCGACGGTGACCTCAGCGGTGGCGATGTTCGTCTGGCAGGTTGCCGACCCGGTGACCTACGCCTCGCACGGCATGAGTGGCGACGACTGGTACATCCGCCGTGTCCCGGAAGATTCCCGTGCCGCGGTGCTGGCGAACCTGGCGACCATCCGCACCCAGACGGCCGCCAACGCCGCCGCGAACCCGGTGGTGGACGTCGCGGTGTCGATGAGCGACCAGTACAACGGCACCCTGTCGCTGACGGTGACCCCGGCGTCGCTGACCGGCAGCGTCACGCTGACGGGAGCCCGCTTCACCGACGGGGCCACCTCCAAGACGGTCGGCAGCGGCACGTACCCGATCGTCGGCACCCCCGCCTCGGGCGCGCCCTCGTACCAGGTCACCGCTTCGGCTTCGTACACCGGGCCGGGGATCGGACCACGGGTCAACCTGTACAGCACGCCCGGGGCGCAGCGGATGTTGGCCGCCGGAACGCAGACCGCGTTGACCGACACCGCGAGCTCGCCGGTGATCAACCTGGACTTCCAGCCGGCGATCGCCACCCAGGTGACCCCCCGGTACGTACCTGTCGGCGAGGCCTTCGTCGACCGACTGACCGTCAGAACGGTCGGAACGGGCGATTGGATCCGGGTGGGTGGCACCCCAGTGCGGCTGACCGCGACCGGCACCTTGTACGGGCCGTTCGACGCCCCGCCCACCCAGTCGCAGACCGTGCCGGCCGGCGCGCCGGTCGCCGGCCACCAGACCCTGTCGGTGGACCACGTCGGCAGCTACACCACCCCCGGGACGCTGACCGCCTCGACGTCGGGCTTCTACACGTGGGTGTGGCGCATCGACAAGACCATCCAGGGAGGCAACGCCCGGTACCTGCGCGGATCGTTCACCGACTGGTTCGCCCGAGCCGACGAGACCCACGTCACCCCATTCCAGCCGGTCGCCGTCTCCACCGCCGACACCCGGCTGGCAACCCCCGGGGACGCGGTGAGCGACACGATCACGGTGTCCTCGAGCAACGGGGCCTGGCTGCAGCTGGACGAGGCACCAATCCCGGTGGCCTTCACCGGCACCGCCTACCAGGTGCCCGACAACCTGCCGCCGACTCAGCTGCCGTTGAGCCCGACCTGTTCGACGCCCATGCCGACCGTGCTCCGGACCGCCAGCCTGACCCCGACCGCCCCGGACGGGGCGAGCGTGATCGGCACCGTGGAGGTCACCGCGACCGGTCCGGGCACCTATACCTCTCCCCCGGTGGTGCTGCCCGAACCGGGGTTCGTCACCTGGGTGTGGCAGGTCTGCCAGAACGCCCAGCCGGAGCAGTACCGGGACTACCTCGCCGACTCCTGGGTCGACAACTACGGCGTGCCGGTCGAGACGACCAGCGTCCGGCACCCCTTGTCGGTCACGTCCGAGCTGCGCGAGTACAACGTGCATCTCGACGGGCGGGCGTTCGACGAGATCACCGTCAGCGGGCTGCCCGACGACCACGGCGACTTCACCGGGGACGGCTACTGGGGACCCGATCTGGACCAGATCACCCACACCGTGTACGGGCCGTTGGCCGAGGCGGACCTGACCGACACCCTCGACCTGGCCACGGCCCCGGTGCTGACGTCGATCACCACCCCGGCCCGCAATGGGGTCTGGCATGTCGGCTACACCGACAGCGACGAGATCCGCCCCACCCAGCCCGGCTACTACGTGCTGGTCAGCCACTTCGACGGCGACGACCGGGTCCAGCCGTTCACCTCCAGCCCCGCCGACGTGCTCGAGCGGTTCTACGTGCCCGCTCCACCGCCGCCCGGGGTGGACGTGCACGTGAGCACGCGGGCCCGCGACGAGGCCCTGGTCGGCCATGACTTCTCCGACACTGCGGTCGTCACCGGCAGCAACATCCCGGACGGCGCCTACCTGGTCTTCGAGGCCTATGGGCCGTTCGACACGCCGCCAGCCGCCGGCACCGAGGGCGACCCGTTCTACGTCAGCGACCAGGTCCGGCTCACGGGACCGGGCCGCTACGACTCCGGGCCGACCCAGGTGCCCAGCGCCGGCCAGGTGTTCTGGGTCGAGACCCTCTACACCGGCGACGGGCAGGTCCTGGCCAGGGGTGTCCTGGGCGAGCCCGGGGAGACCACACATGTGACCAGCCCGGCACAGACGACCCCGACCCCAACCCCAACCAGCACGCCACCGGTGCCCGCGAGCACACCGACGACGCCGCCGCTTGGCCCGACGCCACTGAGGCTGGCAGAGACCGGGACCGGGGACTGGCTGCCGATCGCACTGGTCGCCCTGGTGGCGGCCTCGACCGGGGGGATCCTGCTGTTCGGACGCCGCCTGGCCCAGCACCGCCAGCGCACCGGATACGTGCGTGAGGAGGAACTCCCGCCCACCACGGACGACCGGGATCGGGCCGAGCAGTAGCCGCAGCGCAGAGCATCGGCGCGGGGTGGCTGACCGTGTGTGGGCCACTCCGCGCCGACGTGCGATGAACGCCGCGGTGAAGAGGGGTGCGGGCGCGCGGGAGCGAGAACGCCTGCGTGAGGTCGCGCTCGAGCTCGGCGATCGTCGAGGTGAGGCGGTCGGGGTCGGTGATCGTTCGGGTCAGTCCGCAGAGCATCGCGGCGTCGAGCAGGTCGGCTTCTAGGCCTCGGATCTGTACTCGGTGGGTGGCGGTCAGTTGCGCGTCGCAGTTGTCTTTCAGGCGCACGATGCCGGTGGCGAGGTAGCCGACCGCGAACGTGCCGACCAGTGCGCCGGTCGATACCAGGCGCGCCAGTGGCCGGTCCCCGGTGACCAGGTAGCAGCTCTCGCCGGCGGCGCTTTCGAGCTGGCCGGCGGCGGCGAGGTCGGTGATGACGGGGTACGACAGGTCCCATGCGGCGGCACCCAGTGCCGCCCGGTGGACTTCTGCGGTCATCGCGTTCTTCAGGCACGGAAGCTTCTCCGTCTGGCCGCGGTCCTGGTTGGTGCCCAGGAGCAGGACGCGGGCGACCGCCAGGCAGTCGGCGGACACGCCCCGGCCGGCAGCGTTGAAGCGGGCGATGTGGCGGGCGTAGGCCTGGAGCCGTGAGGTGGGGGTCGAACCGGCCGGCGGCGCGGGTCTTCCAAGGTCAGCGCCAGGTGAGGGAGCGTCGCGGAGTTCAGGTTGGTGAGCTGTTCGCTGCGCACGTCGGGAGTCGGTCCACCCCGCATCTGCTGGCCCAGGTTGGTTTTCGTACAGGGCTGTCAGCGTGGCGTACGTCATGTCGGTGATGGGGCGTGCAGCCACGCGTGAAGGGCTGCGACGGGCTTGTGGTGAACCTCGGTCGGCTCAGAGGTCATCGAGGTGAAGCTCTCCGCGAGGGCGAACCCCGGGATGACGTGGAGTCCACGCAGGGTGGCGGCCAGGTCACGGGATGTCTCGAGCGCTGTCTCGGAGCTGCCTTCGATGGCCTTGCGCAGCGCGATGAGGACGTTCAGGTCGACGATCGCCGCGATCGGCTGGCCGATCGCGGCTGGGATGAGTTGGTGGGTCTGACTGCTGGTCGCCCCGGAGGCGAAGAACCGGTCGTGCTCGTCGTCGGGGTCCGCGGCGCTCAGGTCGACGACCTGGACGGCGCCGGCGAAGTGGCTGCGGGCGGCCGCGGCCTTGCGAGGCCTGCCGGCGAACGAGCGGTCTGGCGGCAGGTCCGGGCCGAGGACGAGCAGGAGGTGTCGTCTCCTCGGGCCAGCATCTGCTCGATCTCGGTTCGGTGTCCGGTGACGGTGAAGGGTCGCTGCCCGTGCAGCTCCACGTGCGCGTCCCTGGTGGACACGGTGAGGAACAGCGGTGTTTGCCAGGGGGGGTACGCGAGGCGCCGGGGGTGAGCGGGTCGAGTCCCAGTTGCTCGGCCGCCCCGGCCATGCCTTCGGTGGACGCCGGCAGTGTGCCGGACAGTCGGCTCGTCGTCGCCGACGCCAGCAGGCCCAGCACCGGCCGACCGTGGACGTGGCCGTAGCGGACCTGCGAGGTCGGGGTGGCGGGCACGCAGCCTGGGATGTCGCCGATCACGCCCGCCCTATCGGTCGGGCGGCCTTCGCACTCAGCGGTTGGGCTGCACCGTGCTGTGGCCGCCCGCGCTGGTGGGGCGCCCGGGGGCGCGCACGGGGCGGTGCTGCCTGTATCGGGCGGTGGCCAGCAGGAGGAGGCTGAGCGGGCCGAATAGAAGGAACTTCAAGGCGGTCCAGATGAACACGGCCGCAGGCAGGTAGAGCCAGCCGGGTGCGCCGTGCCGGTCGATGAGCGTGGTGCAGATCGCGGCGGCGTACAGGTAGGCCAGGCCCACGCTCATGGCGGGCACGCCCCACTTCAGGCCGCGGCGGGTCCGCAGCAAAGCCAGCAGGCGGTTGGAGGGCAGGCGGGCGGTGAGCGCCTGGGTGTGGGTGGACAAGGTCCACAGGCTGCGCAGCAGCATCTTGGGGCTTCCTCACGATGGCAGGGCACGGAACCTGGTGCGGCGTGGTCCTGTGCTGGTGAGGTCCCCGCGGGGGGTCTGCTCTGCCCGACCGGTGTGGGTCGGCTCGGCCCTGTTGTTCGTCCCGCCGCAGCCGTCAGACTACCCTCGCCGGCCTTGGCTGGCGGGGTTTGACGCTAGAGAGGGGGGCGGGCGGTGGTGCGGGTTGGTGCCGGCCACGGGCCAGCTGCCTCGTCGAGGGCGGGCGGCTGGAGGGTGCGCAGAGCGGCGCGGGCGCGTTCGTAGTCCAGGCGCTGGGCGTCGGTGCCGGGGATCGGGCCGAGTGGGTCGCTGGTGGTGATGGTCCAGCGGTCCCGGTAGGCGGCCACCGTCGCCAGCTGTCGGCGACACCGGGCGGCAGCCGTCGGGTCGGCGGGCACGGGCCCCAGATGGGTCGCCCAGGACTGGGGGTTGGCGGCCGCGGCGGCGGCCAGGGCGTCGGCGCGTTGGGTGATCAGCTGCTCACGCTGGGCGAGGGCGACCCGCAGTTGCGGGTCCGCCACACCGGTTGCCTGCGGGATCAGTCCGGCGATGAGCCGACGGCGGCGTGGAGCCGGGGTGTAGCGGCTGGTGGCCCGCTGGAGCCGGTAGCGCAGCAGGGAGCCGAGGTCCTGGGCGCCGGCCAGGCCGCCGGCGCGCACGACCTGGGGCAGCAGGCGCTCGACGTCGTGGCCGTCGGCCTCCAGCCGGCGTAGCGCGGCGGCCAGGATCGGGTAGGAGTCGGTGGTGACAAGCTCGTCCACGGTGGGCTCGTCCAGGCCGCCGGCACGCAGCAGGGCGAGCCAGCGCTCGTGCTGGGCGACCTGTGCGATGGTGTCGTACTCGCCGACCAGCTGACGGATCGACCCCCAGGCGTCCTGCTCAGCGACGAGGGTCTCGGTGGCGGACAGCTCGGCACCGGAGTGCTGCAGGATCCCGAACAGGATCGACGAGGCGGTCATGGCCAGGTCGTCGCGGCGCTGGTGGTCCTCCAGGTCGTGGGCGTCGGTGGCGACGTAGGCGATGTTGGACTGCCGGCCCCGGCTCATCGCGACGTAGAAGGCCTCGCGGGTCATGGTGGTGGAGGCGACCAGGGTGTGGGCGCTGTCCACGGTGACGCCCTGCGCGCGGTAGGCGGTGATGGCGTAGCCGAGCTCGACGTCGTTGGCCACGTAGTCGGCCGGTAGCCGCAGCGTGGTGTGCCAGCGGGACGCTTCCCGCCGCACCGTCAGGGACCCGTCGGTGTGGGCGGTGACGACCTGCCAGCGGTCGTTGTTCTTCACCCAGCCGCGGCCCAACGCCAGGCGGCGGTCGTTCTTGCGGGTGACGACCAGGTCGCCGCGGGCGGCCTGGGTGCCGTCGTGCAGCCGGACCCCGGCCTCGTCGACCAGGCCGGCCAGGACCCGGTCGGCGCGGGCCCGTTGGTTGAGCTCGATCACGGTCTGGTTCGCCTCGGCGATCAGCACCGACACCTTCCCGGCCCGCTGGTCAGCCCGCCACGCCTGGTAGGCGCTGTCCAGGACGGTGTCGTAGTCGGCGCCCAGGACTCGGCTGTGGGTGAGGTAGGTGTCGATGACGGCGGTGTCTCCCAGCCGCAGCCCGAGGGAGGCGTGCTTTTCCCAGTCGTGGCCGAACCGGCGCACATCAACGAGCTGTGGGGCGTCCGGCCGCTCACGTACCAGCATGCCGAACGCTCCGCCGGCGTCCACTGCCTGCAGCTGGGCCCAGTCCCCGACCAGCAGCACCTTGGCGCCCACCGTGGCGGCGTGGGTCGTGATCGCGTCCAGTGCGAAGGTGCCGGCCAGGCTGGCCTCGTCGATGATCACCAACTGGCCCGGTGTCAGCCGCCAGTTGCCGCGGCGGTGCTCGTACAGCCACTTGGTGGTGTTCTCCGTTGGGATGCCCAGCTCGTCGCCCAACACGGCGGCGGCGGCGGCCGACGGCGCCAACCCGAGCACCGACCCCGGGCCGTAGCGCTGCTCCCAGGCGCGCCGCAGCGCCGCCATTGTCCTCGTCTTGCCGGTCCCGGCCGGTCCGACCAGCAGGTCCAGCACCCGTGCGGACACCCCGATCGCGGTGATCGCGTCGACCTGGTCGCCGGCCAGTCCGCCGCCTAGCCGACCCCACGGTCGGGCGGCGTCCTGGACCAGGTCGGCCGAGACGGTCGGTGCGGTGCGGTGCAGGGTGGCGGCTCGCAGCCGGTCCTCGGCTGCCAGCATCTGGCCCGAGGAGTAGACGATCGACGCCCTCGGCCGCAACACGCTCGAGCCGTCCGCGCGGCGAAACTGCTGCGGGCTGACCGCCAGCTCGGGTGGCGTCAGCTGCAGCGAGGCGTGTTCGGCAGCCTCCACGATGATCCGCAGCACCGCCTCCCGGTCGCCAGCCGAACCGAACCGCAGCCTCATCGTCTGCCGCACCGCTTCGGCATGAAGGTTCCACCGCCGCCACGTCGAGCGGCGGTCACCGACTTCCTGTAGCACCGTGGCCGCGATCTGGTGCAAGTGTTCCAGCGGCAGGTCGTCGGCGCGCAGCAGTGCCTCCTGCGTGCCGGCGCCCAGCACCTGGCTGGCCCAGCCTGTCGCGTCCCGGCCCAGGAGGGTCGTGGCCCGCCGGCGCCAGGTGTCGGTCAGCTCGGCCAGCGAATGCGTCTCCTTGGGCGGGCGGGTCGCCAGGGTCGCCTGCTGGCGGATCCGCCACAGCACCGCCCGCGACGGCGCACGACCGTGGCGGGCCACGTAGTCGCTGACCAGCCGGTCCTTGGCCTGCTCCAGGTCGTGGGTGCGGACGGAGAACTCGTCCATCAGCTCCTGCGGCACACCAGTGATCTCCCAGCGGGTGATCCGCCCCGGCCCCCGGGTGCGCGCCTGCCAGCCGACCCCCAGCAGGCGCGCCACATGATCGGACAGCACCGCGTTGTAGTGCTCCGACAACCCCGCCACCGCCCCGTGCAAGGCCCGCGAGTCCAGGGTCCGCCACCGGCCGTCCCGCACCGCCGCCTGCACCCTGTTGGCCACCACCACATGCGTGTGCAGCTGAGGGTCCGCCGCCCGGGAGTCGTAGTGGTCGAACGCGGCCGCAACCACGCCCCGCACCTGCACCTGGGCGACCGCTCCCCGCATGCCCTCAGCACCGACGCGGGTCATCGCCACCTCGCGCTCCATCAGGTCCAGCACGTCGTCGATCGCGGCATGGTGGGCCTGAGCGATCAACGCCTGGGTTCCCCCATCGGCGACCGCCCACAGGCTCGACAGGGACTTGGGGGCGGAGAAGGTCAGGTCGAAGCCTGCGACCGGAACCCTGATTGCCTTGGCTGCCTCCTCGGCGTTGATCCACGCCACCTGTCGGGTATGGTCGGCGCCCGTCAGGTCTCCCGGGAGGGCGGCCAGGCGACGGGCTACCCGGTCGGTCGCGGGAGCGAACGTGCGGTACGGGCGGCCCAACGGCTCACCCGTCATCGGGTCCTGGCCATGGCCGAGGAGGCGACGAAGCTGCTCCTCGGTCACGGGGCTCGAGCTCGTCACCGTCAGGCCCGTCAGTCCCCGACCCATCCATCGTCCTGGCGGCGTGCCCTGCTCGACGTAGTAGCGAGTCAGAGCCGTGGTCGCATCACGGTCACCGTCGCCGGCGATTATCGAGCTGAACAGGTAGCGCACTCCCTGCCCGGCCGTCATCACCCGGATCGAGACCGTCACGTCGAACAGGTGCGGTCTGCGGCAACCCATCACTTGACACCCCGCACGTCACTGCGCGACTGCCCGTCCCCCGATCGACGCAGGCTCCCCGTCGGGGTACGACGAACGCTTCATCTAGCGTCAGGGCGATCATCTGCCCGTCCCGTACCTGGACGGCCGGCTGGTATCCCCTCGACCGGTTCGTTGGTCGGCACGGCAGTTGGGTCAAGCGGATATCCACCGCCGCTAGGTTCTACGTCCACGAAAGGCCACGGAACCGGACGTCTTGGCCGACACGGCCGGCGGGCCCTAAGTCCTCAACGGGCGGGCGCTGGACTGGCAGCCTGGCCTGGCTGGGCAGTAAGGCAAGCCTCAGCTAAGCCAAGAGACGGGCGCGGTCTATGAGTCTTCGTTCGCTCGACGTCGCATCCGCAGCACGTCCGGTCTCGGCGCGGGCCGCGCATCATCCAGGTCGTCGCTGGATGGGGGTGCTGCTCGGTCCGGGCCTGATGGTCATGCTCGCCGACACCGACGCCGGCAGTCTCATCACTGCGGCTCAGTCCGGGGCGCGCTACGGATACCAGCTGATCCTGGCGCAGATCGTGCTGATCCCCGTGCTCTATCTGGTGCAAGAGATCACGGCCCGGCTGGGACTTCTCACCGGACGAGGGCATGGCGCACTGATCCGTCGCACCTTCGGCGCCCGGTGGGCCCTGCTCTCGGCAGGCACCCTCTTCCTGGCATGCCTGGGCGCCCTGGTCACCGAGTTCGCAGGACTGGCAGGCATCGGCGCCATGGTCGGCGTGCCACGACTGGTGTCGATCACGGTCCCGGCGATGGCCCTGGCGGCGCTGATCCTGCTCGGGCGATACCGGCGCATCGAAACGGTCGGCATCGCAATCGGCGCGCTCGAGCTGCTGTTCATCCCCGCGGCCTTGCTCGCTCGCCCGGCTCCCAGCGCGCTATGGGGCGGTCTGACCCATCCCGTCCAAGCGAACAGCCAGTTCCTCATGTTGCTCGCGGCCAACGTCGGCGCCGTGATCATGCCCTGGATGGTCTTCTACCAGCAGGAGGCCATCATCGACAAAGACGACCACGACAAGGACCTACGCACGGTCCTGCGGTCGGCCCGCTGGAACACCGCGCTGGGCGCCGTCGCCACCCAGGCAGTCATGATCGCGGTCCTGGTCGCCGTCGCTGCCACCATCGGCACCACACGCCCCGGTGCGAATCTGGAGAGCATCGGTCAGATCGCCGCCGCGCTGACACCATTCCTCGGGCAACGCAGTGCGGCTGTCCTGTTTGGGCTCGGAATGCTCGGCGCTGCCACCGTGGCCGCACTTGTCGTCTCCCTCGCCGGAGCGTGGGGCATGGCCGAAGTGCTGGACCTGCGACACAGCCTGAACGACTCACCACGGCAGGCCAAGGGCTTCTACGCCCTCGCATTGGCAGCAATCCTCGCCGGTGCTCTCGTCGCGCTTCTTGCCCCCAACCTCGTCGCGCTGTCATTGGACGTCGAGGTCATGAACGCCATCCTGCTGCCGGTCGTGTTGGGATTCCTGCTCCTCTTGGAACGCCGGGCGCTTCCCGGCGAGTATCGGATGCGAGGGGCCCGCCAGGTCACGACCTACGCCCTTACCGGGCTGGTCATCGTCCTAGGTCTGACGACTGCGGTCGAGGCGCTGCTGCCATAGGCGACGTCCCCAGCAGGCGCCGTGGACTACGTTCCAGCACAACCGGTGCGCGACATGCAGCAATCCGCCGATTTGCTGCCGTTCCGCGCTCCGACAGCGGCCGGCGGCCCGCGAGAGTCCGGGGGGCACCGACGGCGCCAGCCCCGAACCGGTATCGACTCGTGCACCCAAGGTCGATGAACTCGCAGGCCGGATCGAGTGGAATCCCGTCCCGGCGCGCGCAGCCCTGCTGCGAACCGCGCCGAACCAGTGCTCCCGTGGCGCATGGTCGCGCTCGCGACGTGCCCACCATCCAGACCTGGAGGACTCCGCCAATCCGCATCCGAGCGTCGAACTGCGCGCCGGTGCTGATGGTGCGCCACGACATCCGGCCATGCGGCACCCCAGCGCTGCAGCGTCCCCTTGAACGGACGTGCCCGGGCGCTCAGATGATGCCGGTACGGTCGCCTTTGTCGCACCAGCCAGAACGGAGGGGACATCGCCGTGCCGTACAGCCAGTCGGTTGACCGGGCACGACGAGCGGTCGTCGCCTGGCTCGACCGCACACCTGCCTACCTGGGCGTGGCGGGCGCGCTCGCCGTGTGCGCGGTCATCGCGCTCGGCATGGCCGTGGTGACCGACCAGCAGGCGCACCGCATCTGGGGCCTGCTGGCGGCGGCCGGGTACCTGGTGGCGGGGGTGGCCGCGCTGCGCACGCGCCGGCCGATCGCCGGGGTGCGGATCGCCGTCGCCGGCTCGGTGCTGCTGCCCACGCTGGTGCTCGTCGTGGCCGGCATCTCCCAGCCCGAGGTCGGCGTGGTCGAGCGCTCGGCCCGGCTGCTGGTCGACACCGGGTCGCCCTACCTGGCGCAGCCGACGACGACCTACGACGTCAACCCGTACCTGCCGCTGATGTCCCTGTTCGGCATCCCGCGGCTCGTGTTCCCGCACATCGGGCTCGGCGACCCGCGCTGGTGGTTCCTGCTCGTCTTCTGCGCGTGCTTCGTCGCCGCCGACCGCCTGGCGCGCCGCGCCGGGCGCACCGAAGGTGCCCTGTGGGCCGTCCTGGCTACCCCGTTCCTGGCGCTGCACGCCTCGGTCGGCGGACATGACCTGCCGGTCGTCGGCCTGCTCGCCCTGTCGCTGGCCCTCGCCGCCCGCGGCCGCCTCTCGCAGGCCGGCTTAGCCCTCGGTGTCGCCAGCGCGCTCAAGGCGTCCGCATGGCCCGCGGTCGCGGTGATCGGCGCGTTCGTCATCGCCCGGTGGGGCTGGCGGCACGCCGGCCGGTTCGCCGCCAACGCCACCGCGGTCGTCGTCGGCGTCTCGCTGCCCGTGCTCGTCGGGCCCACCGCTCGCGCGATGTTCGCCCAGGCCGCGGGCTTCCCGATGGCGAACAGCACCTTCGCGTCGCCGGCCGACTCCCCGACGCCGGGCGTCCTGCTCGCCCACGGCGGCCCCACCGCGAAGCTCGCCGGCTACGCGCTCATGCTGCTCGTCGTCCTGGCGCTCCTCGTGGCGCTCGCCTACCGCCCGCCCCGGACGCTGGCCCGGGCCGGCGCGTTCCTCGCCCTGGCCCTCACCGCGGCCATGCTGGTGCTCCCGACGAGCCGCGCCGGCTACCTGCTCTACCCCGTGGTGCTGCTGGTGCTGGCGCTCCGCGGCCGCCAGCGGATCCCCGGTCCACCCGCCGCCACGCCGCTGTGGGCGACTGCCGACCCCAACCGGCTTGTGCCCGCCGCCGCGGCCGCCGGTTCGCCGTGACGATGCAATCTAGATCCACTGTCGCCTCGCATCGCCAAGCGACGGTCGGGTGGCTAGAAGCGGTGCCGACGGCGTGCTGGTAGCGCCCTTGGTTGGCGCCCGTAGTAGCCGGGTGACCTGACGCGCAGACGCGCCTCGTTGGTCAGCGGGCGCCGCACGGGCTCGGCGTTGACGGCGCCGCGTCGGGGTGTCGAGGCACGCCGAGTATCCGAGCACGTGGTGCAGTGGCCTCCCTGGCGGTCATGTCGAAGCCGCGGGACGCTGGCTACTTCTCCAGTCCGGCGGCGACGAGCGCGTTGACGCCAGTCTCGTATTCCCAGTGCCACGGCTCGTACGGGCCGGATCCGCCGCGGCGGGCCCACGCCGGGTTATCCCAGTCGTAGGTGGCAGCGTTGGCCCTCAGCCAGGTGCCATGAATACCGGTGTAGGTCTCCTTGCAGAAGTCGACGGCCAGCCCCCAGCCGTGGTTGGACAGGCCGGCGGGGGCCGCCAGGCCGGGCTCCTTGCGCCGCAGCGCAGCTTGTTCTTCCAAGGTTCGGTAGCCGGAGGTCAGGCACATGGGTTCGCCGAACTTGGCGGTGTGGGCGTCGTTGAGCTTGGTGAGCGTGACGACCGCGTCCGCCCGGTCGCGGTAGGGCTTCTGCCACAGGTCGCACAGTGACTCGTCGGGCACGTGCCCGTTGGTGCCGATGTCGGGTACGACTCCTGAGCACTGCACGGTGCCGCCGGTGTCGGTGCGGAAGGTGGCGCGCGGCATCGACCGGGACACTTCGTCGGAGGTGGCGCTCGCCCGCAGGACGTCCTGTGCGTCATGGTGTGGCGGCGAGACGAGCTCAGCAGGGGGGGACGGCGCCGGGAGACTCGACGTCAGGGCCTCGACCGTGCTGAGGGTGGGCACATTCGCGGCGCTCTGCGCACCAGCCGGGCCGTTGCTGAGGGTCGACGCCGTCAGCGTGACGAGCATGACGGCCCCCAGGCCGAGGCGGCCCACCGCGATCAGCGGGAATCGACGCCGGACGGGGCGCGCGGCGCGTCGATGGCGGGCGCACCCCTGGTCGGGCGTCGGCGGTGTGGCGGTGTGTCGTCCCATGCGGTAGCAGCAGGCAGTGCGGTCCTCTCGCCGAGCGATGTGCGCCGGCGAAAGGTGCGGGCCCGGTCAGGCCATCTGCCCGCTGGCGCACAGCAGGGGTGCCGCGCCGTCGACGAGTGCCGATGAGGGGGGGTAGTGGTGCATCGCTTCGCCTTCCCGGCGACGGACCCGGGCGGCTTGCGCCGCGTCGCCTGACCATCGCTTCTCCGTCCACCCTGCCGGGGTTTGGTCAAGTTCCGGCTGGAGAACGATGAAGGTGGCGTGAAGCCGCGCCTGGACGATGGCCGGTTGGTCGTCGCCGTCATCGAGCACGCGGACCAGACCGAACGTCGGGCCGGGTGCGCCCGTCGGGGTGTCGGGACGCCAGGACATGGTCAGGACGACGGCGCCCATCAGGAAGGCGACCGCCGTCACGAGGCCAGCGACCTGCAGTCCGCGTCCGCGACGGTCGGGGTGGGCTGCCCGTGTGGTCGGATGGCTCACAGCGTGGCGCGTGACTGCAGCAGGGCCGCGCGCACCTGCTGATAGGTGACCAGGTCCACCTGACCGGTCGCGAGGCGACGGTCGAGGACCTCCAGCGGCGATCCGCCGATCGGCCCGCCCGGCACGAAGCCGTTCGCCGAGTTCGGCGCCTGGTGGAAGTGCTTGGGCCGGTCGATCTCGACGACCAGCCACACGATCGCAGCGATCAGCAGGACCCAGAACAGGCCCATGCCGATCCACATCGTGGGGACACCCCATCCCAGCCAGCCCATCATCGTCGTCTCCGTCGCCCGGGTGCTGCAGTGGTTCTGCGGCCGCCCCTCGATGCTGGTGCCCTCGGGTGAAGGTCCGATGCCGGTGGCGACGAAGGTTTGATGAAGCCGCCGGCGACCGTGGTGATGAAGACTGGATCAAGATTCCGCTCGGGGACGGCTGCGGCGTCGTGGGTCCCCTCAGCGTTGTGG
>JAJYTJ010000181.1 GCA_021793115.1 Actinomycetes bacterium
GCGGCGCCCGGCGGGGACGTACGCGTGGCCATGGTCCTCACGGTAGCCGCGGCACGCGCCGGGGCCCGGCGGCCGGGGCGCGTGTCGGGGACCCGTCGGCCCCTGGGTGCTAGCACCCCGATCTCGTCCGGATCCCTCAGCACGGCGGCGTCGCTGCCGACTCTCCGACGTGAGCGTCGATCGACCACGGGCGGTGGGACGTGCGCTGCGCGGGCTCGTCGAGCCCGTGACGGTCGTCGCGCCCACGACGACGTGCGGCGAGATCGAGCGCTCGTTCCGGAACCGCTGGACCTCGTCGTCGATCATCGTCACCTCGCCCCACCCGGGCGGTGACCCCGGCATCGTCAGCCGGTCGCGCTTCCTGGCCTCCATGGCGGGCCACCGGGGCTACGGCCGCCTGCAGTGGGACAGCCGCCCCGTCGGCGAGCTCGCCTCCTGGAAGGTCCCCCCGCTGCCCGCCACCGCGTCGCTGCCGCAGGCCGTCGCGCTGCTCGGCACGAACCGGGAGGGCGACCACGACCTCGTGGTGGTCGACGAGGACCGCGTCCCGCTCGGCATCATCCGGCCGCTGCGGCTCATGCAGGCGCTCGCCGACCTCGCCGTGCAGCAGGCGGCCACGGACGGTCTCACGGGGGGCGCCTCCCGCAGCCACTTCGTCGGGCTCCTCGCGGCCCGGCTGCCCGAGATCGGCACGACCATCGGCGCCGTCGTCGTCGCGTTCCTCGACCTCGACCGGCTCAAGGCCGTCAACGACGCGCTCGGCCACTCGTGGGGCGACGCCCTGCTGCGCTCGGTGGTGCGCCGCATCGGCGACCGGCTCGGCCCGGGCGACCTGCTGGGGCGGTTGGGGGGCGACGAGTTCGCGGTGGTGCGGTGCCTGCCCTCCGGAGACGTGTCGGACGCGGGTGGCCTCGCGCTCGCGCTCGGTGAAGAGCTGCGCGCCGCGGTCGACTCCGAGGACCCGCAGCTGCCCACCGCCGCACACTCGACCGCCAGCGTCGGCCTCGCGGTGGCGCTGTCGCCCGACACGTCGTCGGACGCCGTGCTGCACGCCGCGGACCAGGCGATGTATGCCGCGAAGGTGGCCGGCGGCAACCGGGTCAGCCTGGCGGGCGCGGAGGCGCCCCGACCGCGCGCCTGGGCGGAGAGCCGCCACCTCGAGGTGCACTACCAGCCGATCGTCGACCTGCAGGGCGGCCGGATCGTCGCGGTCGAGGCGCTGCTCCGGCGCCGCACCCCGGACGGCGGCCTCGACGGGCCGGCCACGGCGCTGGACGAGGCCGCGCGGGCCGGACTGACGCTCGACCTGGACCGTTGGGTGCTCGAGCGGTCGTGCCAGGACATGGTCTCGTGGCGCGACGAGATGGGCGACGACGCCCCCACCGCCGTGCACGTCAACCTCGCCGCCGACTCGCTGTCCCACCCCGACCTGGTGACCGCGCTCCTGTCGACGATCGACGCGTCCGGCCTGCCGCGCGGGTGCGTGCGGCTCGAGCTGTCGGAGCGGGCGGGCGTCCCCGACCTCACCAGGGCGCTCGGCAGCCTCAACGAGCTCGCCACGGCGGGTGTGCGGATCGCGCTCGACGACCTCGGCGCCTCGCTCGACACGCTGCGCGTGCTGGACCGCCTGCCGATCGAGACGATCAAGCTCGACCGGAGCCTCGTCGTCGGCGCCGGCGCCCGCGAACCCGTCGACACCGAGGTGCTCTCGCTCGTCGTCCGGCTCTCGCAGCGGTTCGGGCTCGAGATCGTCGGCGAGGGTGTGGAGGAGCCGCTCGACGAGATGACGCTGCGGTGCGCCGGCGTCGGGCTGGCCCAGGGCTTCCGGTACAGCCGCGCCCTGCCCGCGCACGAGGTGGTCCCGGCGATGCGGGCCTCGGCACGACCGGCCGCCGGTGGTCGGCGCGCGCGGCCGTCGGGCGTGCTCCCTGAGGCCCGGCCCGCGTCCGACCCGGCGCTGCCGCTGGCAACCTGAGGCCCCCCACGGGCGGGGGCCCGATGAGGACGGGGCCCCTTGGCGAGCACCGTCGTCCCCGTCACCAGCCGGTGGCACCGGCACCTGACAGGGAGAAGACGATGCTCGCCGACCTCGCCACCGCCGGGGCGCTCGCCCGCCACCAGGCCGACGAGCTCGAGCGTCGCCACGCGCTCGGCGCGGAGGACCGGGCTACGCCTCGACGATGACCGGGATGATCATCGGCCGCCGGCGGAGCCGGGACGCCACCCACCGCCCCACCACGCGGCGCACCACCTGCTGCAGCTGCTGGGTGTCCATCGTGCCGCCCGCGACGGCAGCCTCGAGGGCGCTCGTCAGCTCGGGCAGCACCTCGCCGAACACCTCGTCCTCCTCCGCGACGCCGCGCGCGTGGATCTGCGGCCCCGCGAGCACCTTGCCGTCGGCCGACGAGACGACGGCGAAGATCGACACGAAGCCCTCCTCGCCGAGGATGCGGCGGTCCTTGAGCTCAGCCTCGGTCACGCCGCCGACGCTCGATCCGTCGACGTAGACGTAGCCGCACGGCACGGCGCCGACGATCGACGCGCGGCCGTCGGCGAGGTCCACCACGACGCCGTCCTCGGCGAGCATGACGCCCGCCGCCGGCACGCCCGTGAGCACGGCCAGCGCGCCGTTGGCGACGAGGTGACGCACCTCGCCGTGGATGGGCATGACGTTGCGCGGCCGCAGCACGTTGTAGACGTAGACGAGCTCGCCGGCCGCGGCGTGGCCGGAGACGTGCACCTTGGCGTTGCCGGAGTGCACCACGCGCGCGCCGAGCCGGGTGAGGCCGTTGATGACGCGGAACACCGCGTTCTCGTTCCCCGGGATGAGCGACGACGCGAGGATCACGGTGTCGCCCGGGCCGACCTTGATCTTGTGGTCGTTGTTGGCGATGCGCGACAGCGCGGCCATCGGCTCACCCTGCGAGCCGGTGCACATGAGCACCACCTGCTCGTCGGGCAGGGTGCCGGCCTCCTTCTGGTCCACGAGCACGTCCTCGGGCACCCGCAGGTAGCCGAGCTCGGCGGCGATGGCCATGTTGCGGACCATCGAGCGGCCGACGAACGCCACCTTCCGCTCGTGCGCCGCCGCGGCGTCGAGCACCTGCTGGACGCGGTGGACGTGCGAGGCGAAGGACGCGACGACGATGCGGCGCGCCGACTCCGAGAACACGCGGTCCAGCACCGGGCCGATCTCGCGCTCCCCGGCGACGAAGCCCGGGACCTCGGCGTTCGTCGAGTCGACCATGAAGAGGTCGACCCCCTCCTCGCCCAGGCGCGCGAACGCCCGCAGGTCCGTGATGCGCCCGTCGAGCGGCAGCTGGTCCATCTTGAAGTCGCCGGTGTTGAGCACGGTGCCGGCGGGCGTGCGGATCGCGACCGCGAGCGCGTCCGGGATCGAGTGGTTGACGGCGACGAACTCGCAGTCGAACGCGCCGAACCGCTCCCGCTGGCCCTCCTTCACGGCGAACGTGAACGGGGTGATCCGGTGCTCCTTGAGCTTCGCCTCGACGAAGGCCAGCGTGAGCTGCGAGCCCACCAGAGGGATGTCCGGCCGGTGCCGCAGCAGGTACGGCACGCCGCCGATGTGGTCCTCGTGGCCGTGCGTGAGGACGATCGCCTCCACGTCGGCCAGCCGGTCGTGGATGTAGTCGAAGTCCGGGAGGATGAGGTCGACGCCGGGCTGGCTGTCCTCGGGGAAGAGCACCCCGCAGTCGACGACGAGCAGACGCCCGTCGTACTCCAGCACGGACATGTTGCGCCCGACCTCGCCGAGGCCGCCGAGCGCGACGACGCGGAGCGCGCCGGGGGCCAGGGGTGGGGGCAGGGTCAGCTCGGGATGCGGGTGACTCACGATTCTCCAGGGGGTGGGTGCCGCCGGGTCAGCCGGCGACGACGTCGATGACACCCGCCGCCGCGAGCGCGGCGCGTAGCGCCGGCAGCTCCTCGTCGGGCAGCGGGGTGATGGGCAGGCGGGTGGCACGGCTCGGGATGAGGCCGAGCAGCTCGAGCGCCGCCTTCGTGGTGGGGGCCTGCTGGCCGGCGCCGTTGAGGGCGTCGATCGCGGGTGCCGCGGCACGGAAGGCCGCCAGCGCGCCCGCGGTGTCCCCGGCCTGCCACGCCCGGGCGACGCGCGCCAGCAGCGGCGTGACGACGTGGCCGGCGACCGAGACGATGCCCGCGCCACCGCACGCCAGCAGCGCGAGGTACAGGCTGTCGTCGCCCGCGTAGTAGGCCAGCCCGGTGTCGCGCATCACCTTGGCGGAGCCGTACACGTCCCCGGCGGCGTCCTTGACGCCGACGATCCGCGGGTGCTCGGCGAGGCGGGCGAACGTGGCCGGCGCGACGCGGACCCCCGCACGCCCCGGGATGTCGTAGACGAGCACGGGCAGGTCCGTGGAGCTCGCGACGGTCTCGATGTGCGTGGCCAGGCCGGCCTGCGAGGGCCGCGAGTAGTAAGGGCTCACCACCAGCAGGCCGTGGGCGCCGGCCTCGGCGGCCTGCTCGGCCATGCGCACGGCGTGCGCCGTGTCGTTCGAGCCGGCGCCCGCGACCACGAAGGCCCGGTCCCCCACGGCCTCGACGACGACGGCGACGAGCTCGGCCTTCTCCGGCGCGTGCGTCGTCGGCGCCTCGCCGGTGGTGCCGTTGAGCACCAGCCCGTCGTTGCCCGCGTCGACCAGGTGGGTCGCCAGGGCCACCGCCGCGGCGAGGTCGACGTCGCCGTCGGGCGTCATCGGAGTGACCATGGCGGTGAGCACGGACCCGAAGGGCCGCGCGGCGGTGCTGGCGGGCGGCATGGGGGCAGGCTACCGCCCCGACCCGCTGGCGGCCGGGCCCGTCCGCGCCACGCGCCGCGTGTGGCTGACGAAGCGGTAGCGGGTGCCGGTGCGGGACGTGAGCCACGGGCCCGCCACGGCCCGCCACAGCGCGGCGTCCACGACCGGGGCCCACGCGTCCCCGGCCACCCGCAGGTCCACCTCGGTCACCTCGAGCCGGTCGGCCAGGGGCAGGGCTGCCGCGTACACCGCAGCGCCGCCGATCACCCAGGCCTCGTCGTGCTCGTCGTACGCGGCGTCCAGCGCCTCGCGGAGCGAGCGCGCCACCTGGGCCTCGGGCGCGACGAACCCGGGGTCCCGGGACAGGACGAGGTTGGGTCGCCCGGGAAGGGGCCGGAACCGCTCCGGCAGCGACTGCCAGGTGGCGCGGCCCATGACCACGGGGAAGCCGTTCGTCAGCTGACGGAAGTGCGCGAGGTCCTCGGGGAGGTGCCAGGGCAGCGTGCCGTCGCGGCCGATGACCCCCGCGCTCGTCTGCGCCCAGACGAGCCCCAGGCGCCCGGCCCGGTCTGCCGTCACACCGCCACCGGCGCCTTGATGGCGGGGTGGTGCTGGTAGCCGACGATCTCGACGTCCTCGTACGTGTAGGCGTCGATCGACGGCGCCGGGTGCAGCACGAGCCGCGGCGCCGGGTACGGGTCCCGGCTCAGCTGCTCGCGCACCTGCTCGACGTGGTTGTCGTAGATGTGGCAGTCGCCGCCGGTCCAGACGAAGTCGCCGACCTCGTACCCGGCCTGCTGCGCGACCATGTGGGTGAGCAGGGCGTAGGACGCGATGTTGAACGGCACCCCGAGGAACAGGTCCGCGCTGCGCTGGTAGAGCTGGCAGCTCAGGCGCCCGCCGGCGACGTAGAACTGGAAGAACGCGTGGCAGGGCGCCAGCGCCATCGCCGGGATGTCGGCGACGTTCCAGGCCGAGACGATGTGCCGGCGGGAGTCGGGGTCGCGCCGCAGGTTCTCGATCACCTCGGCGATCTGGTCGACGTGCCGGCCGTCCGGCGCGGGCCAGCTGCGCCACTGCACGCCGTACACCGGCCCGAGCTCGCCGTCCGCGTCCGCCCACTCGTCCCAGATGCTCACCCCGTGCTCGCGCAGCCACCCCACGTTGGACTCGCCGCGCAGGAACCACAGCAGCTCGTACACCACCGACTTCAGGTGCACACGCTTGGTGGTCACGAGCGGGAACCCGGCCGAGAGGTCGAAGCGCATCTGGTGGCCGAACACGCTGCGGGTGCCCGTCCCGGTGCGGTCCGCCTTCGGCGTCCCGGTCTCGAGCACGAGCCGCAGCAGGTCCTCGTACGGCGTGGGGATACCGGTCACGGGCGACATGCTAGGCATCGCCCGCGGCCCGCGGCCGGACGCCCCTGGGTGCGGCGCGGCGGATGCGCGCCACACTGGCTGGATGACGTCATCGCTGCCGCCCACGGTCGCCGCCCACGTCCCCACCGGGCTGCTCGTCGGGGGCGCCTGGCGCCCCGCCTCGGGCGGGGCGACGTTCCCGGTGCACGACCCGGCGACCGAGCGGGTGCTGTTCGACGTCGCGGACGGGACGAGCGACGACGCGCTGGCCGCGCTGCAGGCCGCCGACGAGGCCTTCGCGGTCTACCGCGTCACCGCGCCGTACGACCGCTCGGAGCTGCTGCGGTCGGTGTACGAGGCGATCACCGCGCGCGCGGAGGACGTGGCGGCCCTCGTCACCGCGGAGGGCGGCAAGCCGCTGGCCGAGGCGCGCGCCGAGGTGGCCTACGCCGCGGACTACTTCCGCTGGTTCTCCGGCGAGGCGCTGCGGTTCGACGGCCTGACGCGGCGCGCGCCGGCCGGCACGCACCACCAGCTGGTGCTGCGCCGGCCCGTCGGGCCCGCTTTGCTCATCACCCCCTGGAACTTCCCCATCGCGATGATCGCGCGCAAGCTCGCCCCCGCGCTCGCCGCCGGGTGCACCGCGATCGTCAAGCCCGCCCGGCTCGCGCCGCTGACCACAGCGTTCGTCGCGGAGATCGTCCGCGAGGCGCTCGACGAGCACGGCCTGCCGGGCGGCGTGCTCAACGTGGTCCCGTCGTCGTCCGCGCGCTCGGTCGCCGAGCCGCTGCTGGCGGACCCGCGCCTGCGCAAGCTGAGCTTCACCGGGTCCACCGAGGTCGGCCGCACGCTGCTGGCGGGGGCGGCGCAGAACGTGCTCCGCACGTCCATGGAGCTCGGGGGTAACGCCCCGTTCCTCGTCTTCGAGGACGCGGACCTCGACGCCGCCGTGGCCGGCGCGGTCGCGGCGAAGATGCGCAACGCCGGGCAGACGTGCGTCGCGGCCAACCGGTTCCTCGTGCACGCCGCCGTGGCGGGCGAGTTCACGGACCGGCTCACGGAGGCGTTCCGGTCGCTCGTCGTCGGCCACGGCGCCGAGCCCGGCGTGACGGTCGGGCCGCTCATCGAGCCGGCGGCCGTCGAGCGGGTCGCGGACCTCGTGGCGTCGGCCGCGGGCGCGGGC
>JAJYTJ010000022.1 GCA_021793115.1 Actinomycetes bacterium
CGGCGGCGATCGCGAAGCGGGTCCTGGTACGCATGGTGTGCTCCTGTGGTGTCGGTGTCCTTGCTGGCACGCCCCAGCGTCGGACGCCCGGGTGGAGCGCCTGCGCCGCCCGTGTGGAGACGGGATGGAGTTCTGGCCGGCCGCGCCCGGCGGCCTCCTACCGGGACGCCGGAGCCGACATGATGGGCCCATGGCCACCGTGCTCGTCGTCGAGGACGAGTCCGACATCCGCGAGGTGCTGCGCCGCTACCTCGAGCGCGCGGGGTACGCCGTGCTCACCACGGGCAGCGGGGCCGAGGCGCTGCGGCTCGCCACCGCGGCGGTCGACCTCGTCGTGCTGGACCTGGGGCTGCCGGACGTCGAGGGGACGGACGTGCTCACCGAGGTCCGCGCCGCCGGACGCACCCCGGTGCTGGTGCTCACGGCGCGCAGCACGGTGGACGACCGCATCCGCGGCCTGCGTCTCGGGGCCGACGACTACGTGACCAAGCCCTTCAGCCCGGCGGAGGTGGTGCTGCGGGTCGGGGCGATCCTCCAGCGCACGGCCGGCCCGTCGGCCGCGGCGGACGAGGGCGTGCTCGTCGGCGGCCGTTTGTGGATCGACGAGGCGCGGCACGCGATGCGGTTCGACGGCCGCGAGCTCGACCTGACGCCCACCGAGTGGGGCATCCTCGCGGCGCTGGCCGGTGCACCCGGACGCGTGTTCTCCCGCTACGAGCTCGTCAACCGCGTCCGCGGCTACGAGTACGCAGGCTACGAGCGGACCATCGACTCCCACGTGAAGAACCTGCGCCACAAGCTCGGCCCGGACGGCGGCACCGTGGTGGAGACCGTGCTCGGGGTGGGCTACCGCCTCGGGCTGAGCTCAGACGGCTCGTGATGGACGCCGCCGGCGAGCGCGCGGACGAGCCGCACCAGCCGCACGGGCCGCGCCCGCCACGCGAGCCGAGCCTCGTGAGCCACGCCGGGCTGGGCCCCGTCGGGCGGCGGCTCATGCTGGCGTTCGTCCTGGTCACGGCCTTCTCACTCGTCGTCGTCACCGCGGCGGCCCTGGTCGGCGTGGGGCGCGGCCTCACGGTGTCGCAGGACGCCACCCACCAGGCGGCCGCGACCTCGTCGGCCGCCGCGGCCGCGTCCGCCTACGCCGCCGCCGGCGGCTGGTCCGGGGCGGACCTGTCGCAGGCGTCCGCGGTCGCGGAGCTGGCCGGCGCGCGACTCTTCGTCACGTCGTCCGCTGGACAGCCGGTGGGCTCCGGCCGCGGCGGCGCCGGCACGGCCGGGGCGGGCCAGGCGGGGCAAGGTCAGGCGGGCCAGGGCGGCGCCGGTCCGGCCGGCGGCACGGGCGTGATCAGCGCGCCGGTGACGGTGGACGGCACGCAGGTGGGCACGGTGCGGCTCGTCTTCCCGCCCGCCAGCCTCACCCGGGCCCGGGACGTCGCCTGGACCTGGATCGGCCTCGCCGCCGCGGCCGCGCTGCTGCTGGCGGTCGCCGCCGGATGGGCGGTCACGCGCTGGGTCACGGGGCCCGTGCTCCGCACCACCCGGGCCGCGCGCGCGTTCGCCGCGGGCGACCGGTCCGCCCGCACCACCGCCACCGGGCCGGGCGAGCTGGCGGAGCTGGGCCACGCGGTCAACTCCATGGCCGACGCCGTCGTCCGCTCGGAGCGGGAGCAGCGCACGCTCACCGGGGACGTCGCGCACGAGCTGCGCACGCCACTGGCCGCGCTGCAGGCCGGGCTGGAGGAGCTGCGCGACGGCTTCGTCGAGCCCGACCCGGCCCGGCTGGCCGCGCTGCACGACCAGGCGCTGCGGCTGGGCCGCGTGATCGGCGACCTGGCGGAGCTCTCCGCGGCCGAGGCGGAGACCGGCGGCGCGAGCGTGCGGCGCGAGCGTGCGGACCTCGCGCGGCTCGCGGCCGACGAGGTCGCGGCCCGCACGCCCCAGCTCCGCACGGCCGGCCTGGAGGTGGGCCTGCACACCGCCGACGAGGTCGCCGTGCTGGCCGACCCCGACCGCCTCCACCAGGTGCTGGGCAACCTCCTGGCCAACGCGGCGCGGTACTGCCGCGCCGGCGACCGCGTGGACGTGCACGTGCGCGCCGACGCCGGCCGGGCGGTGCTCGAGGTGGTGGACACCGGGCCGGGGATCCCGCCGGACGAGCTGCCCCACGTGTTCGAGCGGCTGTGGCGCGGTCGGGCGGCCGTGCACGTCGCCGGGTCCGGTATCGGCCTGGCGGTGGCCCGCGAGATCGTCACCGCGCACGGCGGCACCATCGAGGTCGCGTCGGCCGGCCGCGGCACGAGCGTGACCGTCCGCCTGCCGTCCGCGCCCGCGGTCCCCGGTGCGGACCGGCCGGCCGCCGGTCAGGGCCGCAGGTAGGCCCAGCCCTCGAACTGCCGGGCGACGAGGTGGCCCACACCGGACGGCACGACGACCGCGCCGGGCACCAGGTCGGCGTCGTCCACACCGGCCGAGCGCATGGAGTTGCGGCACACCGCGAGCCCGACGCCCGCCGCGCGCGCCTGCGCGAGCGCCTCGCCGGCCGCCGCGCCGGGCAGCGCCAGCGCCAGGGCCTCGCCGTGCACCACCACCTCGACCGGCGTCCCGGGCTCGAGGCCCGGCAGCAGGTTGAGCGCGTTGCGCAGCACCGCCCGGTGCTTGTCCGGCGAGCCCTCGCTCAGGTGCAGCGCCACTCCCCTGGCCATCGCGTCCTCCATCGTCGTCCGTGGTCTCCGTCGTCGCCCGCGCCCGTGGGCCGGTGCCCCGACCCATCCTCGCGCGGCCGCCGGCGGGCCAGGGGTGCACGGGTGTGCTGGAGCGGTTCCGACCGCGACCGGTCGCGGCTCCCCCTGGTGGCCACGACCGGTCGCGTTCCCCGGAGGGCTGGCCGGAAACGGGTCGGACGTCAACGTCAGCGGCGCCGGCCGCGGGCGGCCGCGGCATCGTCTTCCGCGCCCGGCGGAGCGGCGACCCGTGCAGCCCGTCCTCGATCTCCTAGGACGCCGCTCCGGGGTGCGCCGCCCGCCGCGGCAGCGCGAAGGTCGCGGCGAAGCCGACCGCGAGCGCGACGGCGGCCAACCCGGTGGTCAGCTGCGTCGCGTGGATCATCGCGTCCCCGGCAGCCGCGGCCGCGGCGTGCATCCCGGGGGCCGCCTGCAGGCCCGCGATGGCGGTCCCGGCGGAGTCCTTCACCGCAGCCGTGAGCTGGTCCACGGTGGCACCGGGCAGCCCGAGGGCGCCGAGGTTGTGCCGCGTCGCGGTGGCGAGGCTGGAGACGAGGAGACCGCCCAGCAGGGCCACCCCAAGGGCCGAGCCCAGCTGCCGCACGGTGCTCTGCAGCCCGGACGCCTGGCCGCTCTCGTCCACCGGGATGTCCGAGAGCAGCAGCGACGTCAGCTGCGCGGTCGCCATGCCCACGCCGACGCCGTAGACGAACAGCCACAGGCACAGCTCGAAGGCACTGATGCTCGTCGAGACCGTCAGGGCCAGCCCGCCGACCGCGAGCGCCTCGAGCGCGAGGCCGGTCTGCACGATCGCGCGCTGCGACATCCGGCGCCCCAGCTGCGGCAGCGCGGCCGAGACGAGGAACGTCCCCATGGCCAGGCAGAGGATGACGCCGCCCGTGCCGAGCGCCGAGTAGCCGAGCGTCCCCTGCAGCAGCAGCGGCAGCGTGAAGAGCAGGCCGAACTCGCCGAACGCGACGATGAGCGCGGCGACGATCCCGGCCCGGAACGTGCGCACCCGCAGCAGCGAGAGGTCGACGAGCGCGTGCCGGCCGGCCGCGGCGCGCCGTACCTCGAGGACGACGAACACCACGAGCGCCAGCACCCCGCCCACCAGCGCGAACGGCACGGGCGAGAGCGTGCCGGAGGCCTGGCGGGTCCAGCCGAACCACGACGACTCGATGAGGGCGAAGACGATGCCGCCCATGCCGAGGGCGCTGAGGATCACGCCCCACAGGTCGGTGCCGGGGGTCGCGGTGGCGTCCCGCGTCTCGGGCACCGCGCGCACGATCCCGACGAGCACCGCCACCCCGACCGGGATGTTGAGCCAGAACGCCCATCGCCACGACACGTCCGTGGCCAGCCAGCCGCCGACGAGCGGGCCGATGGCCGCCATGCCCCCGATCGCGGACCCCCACACCGCGAAGCCGATGGCCCGCGCCTTGCCGGTGAACGTCGCGTTGAGCGTGGACAGCGTGGACGGCACCACCATGGCGGCGCCGAGGCCCTGCACCAGGCGCGCGACGATGAGCTGCGGCGCACCCCCGCTGAGGCCGGCCACCAGGGACGCCGCCATGAACAGCACCATGCCGGCGGCGAAGAACCGGCGCCGGCCGTGCAGGTCGCCCAGGCGGCCGACGGTGATGAGCACCGCCGCGAACACCAGCGCGTAGGAGGCGTTGAGCCACTGCGCGTCGGCACCCGTCAGGTGCAGGTCGGACATGACCACCGGCAGCGCGACGTTGACGATGGTGGCGTCCATGATGACGACGGCCACGCCGAAGCCGATGGTGAGCAGCGCGGCCCAGCCGCGACGGTCCAGGGTGCCCGCCGGCGCCGGTGCGCTCGACAGGTCGGTGCTCTCGTGTGTCACGACGACGACTTTACCGACGACGTGTCGACAAAGTCAACGTGACGACACGGCGTCACCATCTCGGGGGCGGCAGCCGCAGGCTGCGCGCCTCACCCTCCGGCTGCCCGTCGCGCCCGCCGGTGCCCGAGCGCCACGGCGCCCGCGGTGCCGCCGAGCAGCACCACGCCCGCGACCAGGAACGCCAGCGCCGGCCCGAGCGTGCGGTTGCCCACGAGGAGCACCGCGAAGAACACCGCGCCGACCGCCCCCACCACCCAGGGCCACGCCGGGTCGCGCAGGTACGTGAGCACGGCCGCCAGTGCCAGCACGCCCAGCAGCACCGACGCGAGCGGTTGGCCACGGCCTTCCGTGGCCATGGCGCCGACGATCCCTGCCCCCAGGCCGAGAGCCACCGCGAGCTCGCGCTGGGGCAGGTGGCGCGAGACACCCCACGCCCAGCCCGCGCCGTAGACGAGCAGCAGGGTGCCGCGCACCAGGTCCACCGCGGCCCAGTCGAACGCCTCCCCCGCGCTGTCTCCGGTCGGGGCCGGCATCGCCGCGTCCGGGACGGCCGTGGCGAGCGCCACCCCGGCCCCGAACAGCGCCAGCTCCGCCAGCACGCTCGGCGCCACGCCGTGAACGCCGACCATGAGCACCACGGCCACGCCCGCGGCCGCCACCGGCCGCCACCGGCCGTCCCCCACGGCCACCGCCACCGCGGCCACCGCGAGCGCCACGCCGAGCGTGAGGACCACGCTCCCGGACCGCCGCCGCACGGCATGCCCAGGCTCGGCCGACGCCGCGCGCCGGGGCCGCACCGGCCAGCTCACCCCGAGCCCGACCGCCAGGGCCGCCGCGGCCAGGCCTGCGGTGAGCAGCAGCCGCCCGCCACGCGGCATCACCGACCACCGCTGCTGCACCACCACGCCGACCGCCGCCAGCACGAACGCGCTGCCGAGGTAGACCGCCGCCTCCAGGAGCCGGCCCCGCCAGGGCGCCGGTGCCGCCGCACCGGCCGGCGCCGCTCCCCCGAGCCCGCCAGGCGCCGGCTCCGGCGCCGGCTCCGGCTCCGGACCCACCGGCACCACCGCGGGACCGGCGGCTGCCTCGGCGGGCGCCTCGACCAGGGGCGCGAGCACGACGAGCACCGCGTCGGCCTGCGCCGCGGACAGCGTGCCCCCGGCCACGAGCGGGGCGAGGGCCCGCCGCAGCGCGCCGCGCGCAGGGGTCTCGCCGGAGGGGTCCAGGTCCGGTCCGGCCGGGGGCGTCGGGGTCGTCGTCATCGTCGCCTGCCTGCTCGCGCGCCATGCGACTGCTTGTCTCCCGGTTCCTCCGCCGGCGCGGCGGCGCAACCGGTGCCGGCCGGAACCTGGTGCACAGGGGCGACGCCGCGGGCGGTACGGGCCCGCCCCGGTGCGTGGGCGTGACGCCGGCGCCGACCGCGCCCGGGCGGTCAGTACGCCCGGCGCGCCGCCTCCGCGCGCGAGCGCTCGACGAGCGGCTCGTCGATCGGAGTCAGCTCGGCCGGCTCGCCGCGGCGCTCCAGCGCGAGCGCCAGCAGCGCGTCCGCGAGCACCGGGTTCGCCGGCAGCAGGGGCCCGTGCAGGTAGGTGCCGATGGCGTTGACCGTCCGCGCGCCCTCGGTGCCGTCCTCGCCGTTGTTGCCGTTGCCGCGCAGCACGCGGCCCAGGGGCTGCTGCCCCGCGCCCAGCACGGTGCGCCCGCTGTGGTTCTCGAAGCCGTACAGCGTGCCGAACGCCTCCGTCTGCACCGCGGCGTTGCCGATGAGCCGGCGGTCGCCGCCGACGGTCTCGACGTCGAACACGCCGATGCCGGCGATCTCCTCGCCCTCGTGAGTGAGGAAGCGGCGGCCGAGCAGCTGGTACGTGCCGCACACCAGGAGCATCGGCACGCCGGCCTGCACCAACTCGTGCAATCGGTCACCCTTGCGGAGGACGTCGGCCTGGATGTCGGCCTGCGCGGAGTCCTGGCCGCCGCCGCCCAGCACCAGGTCCGTCTCGGGCGGGAGCTCGTCGCCGATGCCGACGAAGTGGACCACGGCGTCCAGCCCGCGCCACCGGGCGCGCTGCAGCAGCGTCAGCCGGTTGCCGCGGTCGCCGTACGTGTTCATCTCGTCCGGGTACAGGTGCACCAGGTGCAGCGTCATCGAGAGGTCACCGCCGCCGCGGAGAGCAGGGCGTGCAGGCGCAGCATCGCGGTGTACGTGGCGAAGACCACCGTCTCCCCCGGCGACTCGGTGATCGCCGCGAGCGCCGCCCGCAGGTCGGGCTCGATGCGACCCACCGCCACGTCGTCGTACCGCAGGCGCAGCGCCATGTCGACCGCGCGCACGCCGGTGGTCAGCGCCACCTCACGGCCGGCCAGCGGCGAGAAGTCCACGTCCCACAGCCACGAGAGGTCGCGCCCGTCCGCCACCAGGTCGTTGACGGCCACCACGACGCCCGTGTCCGGCCGCACGTACGAGGCGAGCCCCTGCCGGAAGCTGGCCGGGTTCTTCACGAGGTTGAGCTGGACCCGGCCGCCGCCGGGCAGTGCGTAGACCTGGCCGCGCCCGAAGGCGGGCCGCACCGCCGCGAGCTGGTCGACGAGCGTGCGCACCGGCACGTCGGGGAGCATCGCGTGCACCAGCGCGAGCGCGGCGGCGCCGTTCTGGAAGTTGTGCTGGCCGGTCACCTGCAGCCGGGCGTCGACCTCCTCGCCGCCCACGCGGTAGCGCGCGCGGTCGCCCTCGAAGTCCAGCAGCTCGACCGCCGCCGGCTCGTCGTCCGGCGCCTCGGGTGCCACGCGGGTCGCCGCGCCGGTGCGCACCAGCTCGTCGTCCCGCGGGAAGGCGGCCAGCAGCGCGGGCGCCACGCCGAACCGCTCCACCCGCTGGCCGGTGCCGGCCACGCCGGCGTGCAGCCGCGGGTCGTCGCGGTTGACCACCACCCCGGCGCTGGCCGTGCGCATGGCGCTGGTGATGAGCCGCGCCACCGTGTCCACCTCGCCGAACCGGTCCAGCTGGTCGCGGCTCGCGTTGAGGCCGAGCACCCACGCCGGCCGCGCCTGCGCCGCGACCTGCGGCGCGTAGGCCTCGTCGAGCTCGAACACCGCGACGTCGAACGGCAGGCGGCCGGTGAGCGTGGCCTGCTGGCTCACGCTCGAGATGATGCCGCGCGTCATGTTGCTGCCGGTGGCGTTGGTGAGCACCCGCAGGCCGTTGGCGCGCAGCACCTCGACCACCATCTTGGTGGTGGTCGTCTTGCCGTTGGTGCCGGTGATCATCACCACGCCGCGCGGCAGCCGCCCCAGCACCGCGGCGAGGTAGCCGGGCACCAGCCGCTCGACCACGCGGCCCGGCATGGCCTGGCCGGCGCTCCTGCCGCGCAGCCGCACGGCGGCCGCGACCGCCTTGCCGGTCAGTGTGCCGAGAAGCCGTCGCACCCGTTCCGCCTCTGCTCGCCGCGCGCCCGGGGTGGGCGACCCGACCTTACCCGGCGGGGCCGATCGGGACGCCCACCCGCTCTGAGCCGGGCCCCGAGCCCGCCGACCGCTCCGGGCATCTCGGCGGCATATCGAGAACCGGATACGCGCCGACAACGGGCCGCCGCCTTGACTGGCCGGCATGAGCCCACGCACGTCCACCCGCACCGCGGACCGTCCCCGGCCGCCGGCCTCGTCGCCGTCCCGGTCCCGTGCGTCGTCGCCCGTGACCGCCACGACCGGCGTCACGGTCTACGGCTGCGGCGGCGACGAGGCCGCCCTGGTCCGGCGGCTCGCGCCCCGGCTCGGGGTCGTGCCGACACTCACCGAGGCCCCGATCGGCCGCGCGAACGTCGACCTGGCGCTCGGCAACCGCTGCGTCAGCGTCGACCACCGCACGCCGGTCGCCAACCCGGTGCTCCGCGCGCTGCGCGAGGTCGGGGTGGAGTACCTGTCCACCAGGAGCATCGGGCGCGACCACATCGACGTGGACTTCGCCCGCAGCGTCGGCCTGACGGTCGCTACCGTCGCCTACTCCCCCGACGGCGTGGCCGACTACACCGTGCTGCTCGTGCTGGCGCTGGTGCGCGACACAGGGGCCGTCCTCCGGGACACCGGCGACCACGGCCAGCGCCGGCCCGTGGGCAGGGAGCTGCGCGACCTCACCGTCGGCGTGGTCGGCACGGGCCGCATCGGCACGGCCGTCATCGACCGGCTGCGCGCGTTCGGGTGCCGCGTCCTGGCCTACGACAGGCACCCCAAGACCGACGCGGACTACGTCCCGCTCGACGACCTGGTGCGGCGCAGCGACGTCGTCACGCTCCACACGCCTCTCGACGTGACCACGCACCACCTCCTGGACCGCCGGCGCCTCGCCCTGCTGCGGCCCGGCTCGTTCGTCGTCAACACCGGGCGTGGTGGGTTGATCGACACCGAGGCCCTCGTCTCCGCGCTGGAGCGCGGTCACCTGGGCGGTGCGGCCCTCGACGTCCTCGAGAACGAGGAGACGCTGTTCTCCGCCGAGCGCAGCCCCGGCCGTCTCGACGGCACGTGGCTGGGCCGGTTGCGACGCCTGCCCACGGTGCTCGTCAGCCCGCACATCGCCTACCGCACCGACCACGCGCTCGCCGACATCGTCGCGGGCACGCTCGTGGGCTGCCGCGACTTCGAGCGGGGGCGCGCGGCATGAGCAGGCTGAGGATCGCCATCCTGTTCGGCGGCGCCGGCGAGGAGCACTCCATCTCCGTCACGTCGGCACGCGAGGTCGCCACGCACCTCGACGCCACGGCGTACGAGCCGTTCTGGATCGGGATCACCTCGTCGGGCGCCTGGCTGCTGTGCGACGGCCCGGAACCGGGGTGGGAGACGAGGAACGCGCGCCCGGCCGTGCTGTCACCGGACCGGGGCGTCCACGGCCTGCTCGTCCTGGACCAGGGGCGGCACACGACGGTCGAGCTGGACGTCGTGCTGCCCGTGCTGCACGGCAGGTTCGGCGAGGACGGTGCGGTGCAGGGCCTGCTGGAGCTGTCGGGCGTGCCCTACGTCGGCTGCGGAGTCGCCGCCTCCGCGCTCGGCATGGACAAGTCCCTCGCCTACGTCGTCGCCCGCAGCGCAGGGGTCGCGACGCCGACGTTCCGCGTGGTGGCGGCCGACGAGGCGCCCGACCCGACGGCGTTCGCCTACCCCGTCTTCGTCAAGCCGGCCCGCTCGGGGTCGTCCTTCGGCGTCAGCAGGGTGGCCCGAGCCGACGAGCTCCCCGCGGCACTGGAGCTGGCGCGCCGCTACGACCCGAAGGTCCTCGTCGAGCAGGCCGTCGACGGCAGGGAGGTGGGATGCGCGCTCCTCGGCGACGGCGAGGACCTCCTCGCGGGCGAGGTGGACCGGATCGCCCTGACGCACGGCTTCTTCCGGATCCACCAGGAGGACGCCCCCGAGAGCGGCTCGGAGAACTCGACTCCGATCGTGCCGGCGGACATCCCGGCGGAGCTGCGCGCCCGCGTGCAGGAGACCGCGAAGATCGTCTACCGAGCCCTGGGCTGCACGGGGCTGGCCCGTGTGGACATGTTCCTCACGGGCGACGGCACGGTGGTGCTCAACGAGGTCAACACGTTGCCGGGCCTGACGTCCTACAGCCGGTACCCGCGGATGATGGCGGCCGCCGGCCTCACCCTCGGCGACGTGGTCGACCGCACGGTGGCGCTGGCGCTGGCGGGGCGATCGCGGTGACCGAGGACTTCGTCTTCATCGACGAGGCGGTGCCCGGCGTCCGGTGGGACGCCAAGTACGCCACGTGGGACAACTTCACCGGCAGGCCCGTCGACGGGTACCTGGCGAACCGCATCGTCGGCACCCGCGCACTGGGCATCGCGCTGGCGCGGGCGCGCGACGAGGCCGAGCGGTTCGGCCTCGGCCTGCTGCTGTGGGACGGGTACCGGCCCCAGCGGGCCGTCGACTGCTTCGTACGCTGGTCACGCCAGCCCGAGGACGGCCGGACCAAGCGACGGCACTACCCGCACCTGGCACGGCGCGAGATGTTCGCGCAGGGCTACGTCGCCACCAGGTCCGGCCACAGCCGGGGCAGCACGGTCGACCTGACCCTCTACGACCTCACCACGTCGGAGCGCATCTGCATGGGCGGGGACCACGACCTCATGGACCCGGTGTCGCACCACGGCGCGCGGGGCATCGGCGACCGCGAGGCCCGGAACCGCGAGCTGCTGTGCACCCTCATGGAGCGCGGCGGCTTCCGCCGCTACGACGCCGAGTGGTGGCACTACACGCTCGCCGACGAGCCCTACCCGGACACGTACTTCGACTTCCCCGTCGAGTAGCCGTCCGGGGCGGCCCGCGCGGTGGCGACGTCAGCCGCCCGGCGGTGCCGGCGGAGCCAGTGGCAGGTGCACGGTGACCCGCAGCCCCCCGCCGGCCCGAGGCACGAGGTTCAGAGTCCCGTCGTGCGCCTGGACGATGCTCGCGACGATGGCCAGGCCGAGCCCGACGCCCGCCTGGTCGCCGCGGATGCGCTCGGTGCCACGCTGGAAGGGCTCGGTGAACCTGCGAACCAGCTCCGGGTCCACGATGTCGCCCGTGTTCTCCACGACGAGCGTGGCGAGCCCCGTGCCGGCGGCCGTGCTCGCCCGCACGGTGCCGTGCTCGGGCAGGTTGTGGACCACGGCGTTGTGGAGGAGGTTCGCCACCATCTGCCGCAGGAGTGCCCGCGAGCCGAGAGTCGTCGCCACGTCACCGGACATCTCGATGGCCACGCCCTGCCGCTCCGCGAGGGGCAGCAGCGTCTCGGCGGCCTCCTCCGCGACGAGCGACAGGTCCACCCGTTCGGGCGTGAACGACCGCTGCTCGCTGCGGCTCAGCACCAGCAGCGCCTCGGTGAGGGCGATCGCGCGGCTGTTGACCACCTGGAGGTGTTCGACCAGCGCACCGGCGTCGCGCTCCGGATCCGTGCGCGCCACGTCCAGCAGCGCCTGCGTGATCGCCAACGGCGTGCGCAGCTCGTGGGAGGCGTTCGCCGCGAACCGTCGCTGTTGCGCGTCGTGCGCCTCGAGCCGGGCGAGCATCGTGTCGAACGCGTCGGCGAGCTCGTGGAGCTCGTCGTTCCTGCCCTCCAGGGCGATCCGGTGGGACAGCGACCCGGTCGCGACGCGCCGCGTGGCGTCGGTGATCCGACCCAGGGGCGCCAGCATGCGGCCCGCGAGGAACCACCCGCCGACCAGGCCGAAGACGAGGAGGAACGCGCCGGCCGCGGCCGCCTTCGGGGCGAACGCGCGCCAGAGGTCGGTACGGCCCGGGATGAAGAGGCCGGGACTCCGCCCGTCGCCCGCGTCGCTGTGCAGGGGCAACCTGATCGCCTCGTCCGGCACGTACCGCAGCAGGAAGACGAGCACCACGGCGAGCAGCAGGGCCCCGGCCAGCGTGAGGAACCCGGCATAGCTGAGCGTGAGCTTCAGGCGCACGCTCATCCCCCGGGTCCTAGCCACGGGTGCCCGCGTCGTGCCCGTCGTCGCCCGCGGGGTCGACGCGATAGCCGACCCCGGGCACCGTGACGATCACCCACGGCTCGCCGAGCCGCTTGCGCAGCGCCGAGACCGTGATGCGGACCGCGTTGGTGAAGGGGTCGGCGTTCTCGTCCCAGGCCCGCTCGAGCAGCTCCTCGGCGCTGACGACGCCACCCTCGGCCGCGACGAGGACCTCGAGCACGGCGAACTGCTTGCGGGTGAGGGCGACGTACCTGCCGTCGCGGTAGACCTCGCGCCGGAACGGGTCCAGCCGCAGGCCCGCGATCTCCCGCACGGGGGGCCGGTGGTAGGCGCGGCGACGGTCGAGCGCGCGCAGCCGCAGCGCCAGCTCCCGCAGCTCGAACGGTTTGGTCAGGTAGTCGTCGGCGCCCAGCTCGAACCCGGACGCCTTGTCGTCCAGCCGGTCGGCGGCGGTGAGCATGAGGATGGGCATCCCGCTGCCGGACGCAACGATGCCCGCAGCGATCTCGTCCCCGGACGGCCCCGGGATGTCCCGGTCGAGGACCGCGATGTCGTAGGCGTTGAGGGCCAGCATCTCCAGCGCGGTGTTCCCGTCGCCCGCGAGGTCGGCCGCGATCGCCTCCAGGCGCAGGCCGTCGCGGATGGCCTCCGCCAGGAGGGGTTCGTCCTCGACGACCAGCACGCGCACACGCGCGATGGTACGAGCCGCCACCTATCGTGCCCGTATCGGGAGCCCGATACGGGCGGGCAACCCACGGGTGCGTTGACTGGCGGCGTGACACCACCGCACGGCCGGCCCATCGCGCGACGACGCCGCCCGGCGCGAGGTGCCCGACGACGCCCGCAAGGCCGACGCCGGGATCGCCGCCCTCGAGGTGGCGCCGACCCTCGACCTCCTCGACGCCGACCTGCGCTTCCACGCCGCGATGGTGACGGCCGCGGGTCCTGCCGGCTGAGCCGCCTCCACCTCGGGCTGCTCACCGAGGCCCGCCTGTGTGCCTCACAGCTGGGCGTGCGCCGCGCGCTGAGCCCCGCGCAGGTCCACGCGGAGCACGGTCGCCTGCTGGCGCTGATCGTGGCGGGTGACGGCGACGAAGCCGTCGCCGCACTGGAAGGCCACCTGGCCGTGCACGCGGTGCGGCCCCTCCCTCTGCCCGCACCGCCGGGCCGGGGCTAGGGCCGCGCGGTACGCACGGCCTCGCGGGCCTCCACGAACGCCTGCACGCAGGTGGCGATGTCCTCCGGCGAGTGCGCGGCGGAGATCTGCACGCGGATCCGTGACCTGCCCAGCGGCACCACCGGGTAGGAGAACGGGATCACGTAGACGCCGCGCTCCAGGAGTGCGTCCGCGATCGCGACGGCCTCGTGGGCGTCCGGGAACATCACCGGGATGATCGCGTGCTCGCCCGGCAGCAGGTCGAACCCGGCGGCCTGCATCCGCTCGCGGAAGTCCGCCGCGTTGGCCCACAGCCGCTCCCGCTGCGCCGCGCCGTCCGCCACCAGGTCCAGGGCGACGAGGGACGCGGCGACCACCGACGGCGGCACCGCGTTGGAGAACAGGTACGGCCGGGCCCGCTGCCGCAGCAGCTCCACGATCTCGGCGTGGGCGCTGATGTACCCCCCGGACGCGCCGCCGAGCGCCTTGCCGAGCGTGCCGGAGACGATGTCGACCCGGTCCTGCACGCCGAACAGCTCCGGGGTGCCCGCACCGGACGGCCCGACGAAGCCGACGGCGTGCGAGTCGTCGACCATGACGAGCGCGTCGTACCGCTCGGCGAGGTCGCAGATGGCGTCGAGCGGGGCGAGGTAGCCGTCCATGGAGAACACGCCGTCCGTGACGACGAGCCGGCGGCGTGCGCCGCTCGCCGCCTGCAGCTGCGCCTCGAGGTCGGCCATGTCGCGGTTCCGGTACCGCAGGCGCTGCGCCTTGCACAGCCGGATGCCGTCGATGATCGAGGCGTGGTTGAGCTCGTCGGAGATCACCGCGTCCTGCTCGCCGAGCAGCACCTCGAACACCCCGCCGTTGGCGTCGAAGCACGACGGGAAGAGGATCGTCGCCTCGGCGCGCAGGAAGGCCGAGATCTTCTGCTCCAGCTCGACGTGCTGCGTCTGCGTGCCGCAGATGAAGCGCACGCTCGCCATCCCGAAGCCCCACTCGTCGAGCGCGGCCTTCGCGGCGGAGACCAGGCGCGGGTCGTCGGCGAACCCCAGGTAGTTGTTCGCGCAGAAGTTCAGCACGCTGCGCCCCGCCGCCGTCACGTGCGCCGACTGCGGGGAGGCGAGCTGGCGCTCCGCCTTGTACAGGCCGGCCGCCCTGATCTCCGCGAGGGTGGTCTCGAGCTCGCCGCGAACCGTGGAGTACATGGCCTAGACCTCGTCCCAGTCGATGATGACCTTGCCGCGGTTCCCGCTGCGGGCGGCGGCGAACGCCTCCTGCCAGCGGGAGGCCGGGAACCGGTCCGTGATGACGCGCGAGACGTCCAGCCCCGTGCTCACCATCGCGGTCATCGCGTACCAGGTCTCGAACATCTCGCGGCCGTAGATCCCCTTGATGGTGATCATGTGGGACACGACCTTGGCCCAGTCGATGGCGATGGGCCGGCTCGGCAGCCCGAGGAGCGCCACGCGGGCGCCGTGCGTCAGGTTGTCGAGCATCTCGGGCAGGGCGCCGGCGTTCCCGCTCATCTCCAGGCCGATGTCGAACCCCTCCTGCATGCCGAGCCGCTGCTGGGCGGTGGCGATCCGGTCCCTCGCCACGTTGATGGCGAGGTCGACGCCCATGCTCCGCGCCAGCTCCAGTCGGGCTTCGTTCACGTCCGTCACGACGACGAACCGCGCCCCGACGTGCCGCGCGACGGCCGCCGCCATCAGCCCGATCGGGCCGGCCCCGGTGATGAGCACGTCCTCGCCGACGAGCGGGAACGACAGCGCGGTGTGGACCGCGTTGCCCAGCGGGTCGAAGATCGCCGCCAGGTCGGGGTCGATGTCGTCCGGGTGGTGCCACACGTTGCTCTCGGGCACCACGACGTACTCGGCGAAGGCCCCGTCGCGGTTGACGCCCAGGCTCGAGACCCGGATGCACAGGTGCCGCCGGCCCGCCCGGCAGTTGCGGCACTGGCCGCACACCACGTGGCCCTCGGCCGAGACCAGGTCGCCCACCGCCACGTCGGCGACGTCGTCGCCCACCTCGACCACCCGGCCGGAGAACTCGTGGCCGGGGATGAGGGGCGCGTCGATCGCACCGGCGGCCCAGGCGTCCCACTGCTCGATGTGCAGGTCGGTGCCGCAGATGCCGGTGCGCTGGACGCGGATCTTCACGTCCTTGCGGCCGGGTGTCGGTTCGGGCCGCTCGGTCAAGGTGAGACCGGGCGCCGCGGCACTCTTGTAGAGGGCTCTCATCGCGCGAACTCCAGCTGTGAGGTGCCCGGCCACCGGACGGCCGGACCTACGGGGGTAACCGTCCTTGCAGCGTAGGGCTCCGGCCCCCAGGGATCCGACTGCCACCACCGCGACGCCGCGACCGGCCGTTAGCCTGTCGCGACGCCCCGCCCGGGCAGGGCGCGTCATCGGCCTCCTGGCCCGCGCCGCGACGGCCCACGGAGAGGAGGTCAGAGGCATGAGCGACCACCGGCTGCGTCCGGCCGTCGTCGGGGACCTGCCGACGATCCTCCGAGCCGAGCGGGACTACGTCGCCGCCGTGGAACCGACGCAGCTGGCTCCCTGGACCGCCGCGATCGACCGCAACCTGGCCCTCTGGATCGAGCACCTGGACCGCACCACGGTCCTCGAGCTCGACGGCGGAACGGGCACGACGACCGCAGGCTTCGTCATGTGGATGCCGGACGGCGACGTCGGCGTCCCCGGCGAGAGCCCGCCGTCCCGTCTGCGACGTTGATCACCCTCCAGGCGCTCCCCGCGCACCGTCGACGGGGCCTGGGCACGCGGCTGCTCGAGACCTTCGCGACCCAGGCCGGCGCCGCCGGCGCCCGGGTGCTGCGGCTGGGTGCCCACGAGGCCAACCCGGCCCACGGCCTGTACCCGCAGGCCGGGTACGCGCTCGTCGGACGCGACGGCGACTACCTGCTCTACGAACGCGCGGCGCCCGCGAGCCGGGCGTGATCGTAGGGCCCGACAGACCTGCGCGAGCAGCGCGTGGTCAGGCGGGCAGGCCGTCCCCGGCGTCGACCGTGGCGGCGGCGAGAGCCAGCACGAACCGCGCGTGCTCCACCATCGCGACGTCGAGGAACCCGCCGTCCGCCAGGAGGACGGCACCGATGCCGGCATCCCCCGCCGCACCGACGCGGTCGATCACGCGACGGGCGTGCGCGACCTCCTCCGGCGTCGGAGCGAATGCGGCCCGGATGACGCCCAGCTGCGCGGGATGGATCGCCGCCCGGCCGCAGAACCCCAGCCGACGGCCGACCAGGCACGAGTCGCGCAGCCCGTCGTGGTCGCGCACGTGCGGGTAGACGGACATCGTCGGCGACGGGAGCCCGGCGGCACGGGCCGCGACGACGACCCGCGAGCGGGCGAACGCGAGGCCTTCGTCCGAGGTGCACCGCAGGTCCGACCGCAGGTCTGCCTCGCCCAGGCCGACGGAGGCGACCGTGGCAGCCGCGGTGGCGAGCGCGAACGCGCGCTCGACGCCGAGCGCGCTCTCGACGAGCAGGTGCAACGGCCGGCCCGGAAGCTGCGCCGCGGTCCGCGCGACGTCGGCGGGCAGCTCCACCTTGGGCAGCCGCAGGCCGACGTCCGTCGGCAAGGACGACACCAGCACGAGATCGTCGTCGTGCCACGGCGTCGCGAACCCGTTGACCCTCACCTGGACGGGGCGCGCGGACCCGGCAACCAGGTCGCGGACCGTGTCGCGGGCGGCCGCCTTGTGCGCGGGGGCGACAGCGTCCTCGAGGTCGAGCACCACGACGTCGGCCGCCGAGCGCAGGGCCTTGGCGACGAGGTCCGGCCGGTCGGCCGGTGCGTACAGGAGGGTGACGACGGGCGCGGTCATATGTCGCCACCGGCCCGGAGCGCGGCGATGCGCTCGTCGCTGAAGCCGAGGTCGCGCAGCACGGCATCGGTGTCCGCGCCGTGCGGCCGCCCCGTGTAGGCGATGACGGCGTCGGCGTCCGAGAGGCGGAAGAGGGGCCCCTGCATCGTCATCCGTCCGAGGTCCGGGTCGTCGATCTCGTGGATCGTGCCGAGCGCCCGGAACTGCGGGTCCTCGACGATGTCGTGCGCGTCGTAGATCGGCGCGACGGCGGCGTCGGCCGCCTCGAAGGACGCGACGACCTCGTCGCGCGTCCGGCGCCGGATCCAGCCGCCGACCACGGCATCCAGCTCGTCTGCGTGCTCGGCGCGGGAGGCGCCCGAGGCGAACCACGGCTGCTCCGCCAGCTCGGGGTGCCCGACCAGCCGGACGACTCGCTCCGCGATGGACTGCGCCGACGTGGACACCGCCACCCACCGGTCGTCGGCCGTGCGGTAGGTGTTGCGCGGGGCGTTGTTCGACGACCGGTTGCCGGTGCGGGCCTGGACGGTGCCGAGCTGGTGCCACCGCGTGATCTGCGGACCGAGCATCGCCAAGATCGGCTCGATGATCGCGAGGTCGACCTGCTGGCCGCGCCCGGTCCGCTCCCTGTCGTGCAGCGCCACCATGACGGCGTACGCGCAGGCCAGGGAGGCGATGCCGTCGGCCAGGCCGAAGGGCGGCAGCGTCGGCGGGCCATCCGCCTCGCCCGTGAGGCTGGCGAACCCGGACATCGCCTCGGCCAGCGTGCCGAAGCCCGGGCGTCCGCGGTACGGGCCGATCTGCCCGAAGCCGGTGACTCGGGCCAGGACGATGCGCGGGTTCGCCGCCGACAGCACGTCGTAACCCAGGCCCCATCGTTCGAGCGTCCCGGGGCGGAAGTTCTCGATGACGACGTCCGACCTGCGGGCGAGCGCGAGGAACACCTCCCGGCCGCCCGGCCGCGACAGGTCCGCCGTCACCGTCGCCTTGTTGCGGCCCAGCGTCTTCCACCAGAGGTTGACGCCGTCCTTGGCCACCCCGTGCCCGCGGGAGGGGTCGGGCTTGCGCGGGTGCTCCACCTTGACCACCTCGGCACCCATGTCGCCGAGGTGCATGGCGGCCATCGGGCCCGCGAACAGGGTGGAGGCGTCGACGACGCGCAGGTCCGCCAACGGACCCCGCTCGCGATGCGCGGTCACGCTCGTCCCTCCTCGATCGCCCAGGCGCAACGGAACCCGACCCATCGGCTCCGCGCCAGTCCGAGGCCGGGCAGCAGCAGCTTCGCGGTGAACTCCGGCTCTCGCGGCCCCCCGTCGAAGTACCAGTCCGACCCCTGCGCAGCATGGTCCGAGCCACCCTTGAGCATCGCGAACCGGGTCCGCCCGTCGGTGTGCTCGCTCTCGGTCCAGCTCCACACCAGCGGCGTCCGGCGCCGCAGCGCACCGGTCTGGGCCGCGAGCTGCCACTCGTCCTCGGTGGGCAGCCGGCCGCCGCGCCAGGCGCAGTAGGCGCGCGCGTCGGCCAGGTCGACGAAGACGACCGGATCGTCGTCGTGACCCGCCGCGGGCCGGCCGCCGGACCAGTGGGCCAGGAAGCGGTGCGGCACGGCGGGCCGGTAGCCGGTCGCGCCCAGGAACTGCGCGAACTGGGCGTTGCTGACCTCGAGGGCCCCCACCGCGACCGGTGCGGCAAGGACGCCGTCTCGCTGCAGCGTGCGCGTGTCGTGCAGCCGCGGCGGCAGCGGCTTCCACTCGTCGACGTACGGAGCGCCCTGGTACATGCCGGTCTCGCGGGCCCGGTACCGCACGGTGAGCGCCCACGGGCCGGCCGGCACGACGACGGTCTCCTCGGTGATCGCCTCGCGCAGCGCCGGCGCGGGTGTCGGCGGACCGACACGCGTGGCCACCCGGTGGTGGAACCGTGCATCGGTCACGTGGTCGCGCCCGCGCATGGCGGCTCGGAGCGTGGGCAGCCAGGACGGTTCCGGCGTCCCGGGCTCCAGCACGAGGACGGCCGCGATGCCGTGCGCCGGGACGAGGACCTCCTCGCTGCCGGCCGGCTGGTCCAGGTCGGGCGCGGCCGTCAGGTCCACGGCCGTCCCGGCCGTGCCGTCGGGAAGCACCCGCCCGATGGCGTCGTCGTCGCCACGGTTGACCAGCGCCCACAGCTGAACGCCGCCGCGAGCGAACCGCGAGGCGTACAGGCCGTGCGGCGCCCCGGGCGCGAGCGGTGCGAGCGGGGTCCAGTCGCCGGCCAGGAGCAGGTCGTCCGTCGCTCGCTGGACCGTGAGCGCCCGGCGCGCGGTGGCGGCGTCGCGTGCGTTCCACCCCACCCAGACCCCGAAGACGACCTCCCAGACCATCACCCCGGCACCGTTGAGCCACGCCGACTGGAGCTCTTCGGCGTGGTCACGGTGCCAGCGGCGGGTGTGGTGCTGCATGTGCCGACGCTCGAACCAGTGGGCGCGCAGCACCCCGGGCACGGTGGAGTCGGCGAAGTACTGGGCCCACGACGCCGCGTGGTCGCCGATCCGCTCGACGGCGAGCGTCGACTCGCCCTCCAGCACGATCCCCGGCCGCACGCGCTGCAGCGCGCCGACCAGCTCGGGGTCCGCCTTGCGCAGCGTGTCGAGGAAGACGCCGTCGACGCCGAGGTGCGCGACCAGCGACGCGAGCTCCGTGACGTCGTCCCCGGCCCGACGCGTGCCGACGTCCCACGGGTTGTAGTCGACGAAGACGTGCAGGCCGGCCGCGTGCAGGTCGTCGACCAGGGTGCGCAGTCCCGGGACGTCGCGGTACCAGTCCCACTGGTTGCGCTCGTCGATGCCGATCACCGGGTAGGCGTGCCAGAGGACCACGGCGTCCAGGCCGCCGAACCGCTCGTGCGCGTCCGCGAGGAACCGGCCGGGCGTGAACGCGCCCCGCTCGGCGTCGTAGAGCAGCTCGTCCCAGAGCCACACCTGGGCGACCGCATGGCAGCGCGCCGCCCAGGCCGCACCCGGTTCGTCGTAGATCCGGCCGTCGTAGCCGACGCCGTCGCGGGACGCGGCACGCCACTCGGCGAGGCGGGCGCGCCAGGCGGGCAGGTCGTCGGGGTCGTCCGGGGCGGCGAAGATCTTCGCCCCGTCCAACTGCGCGACCAGCTCCGGGGTGAGCGGCGCGCGCAGGTCCACGGCGGTCGGCAGGTCGATCGACCGCGGGACGAGTGCGTCGAACGCCTCGCTCATGCGAGCCGCCCCAGCTCCGCGAGGACCTCGACGGCCGTCGGGACCCCGGACTGCGCGCCCTGCCGCGTGACCGCCAGGGCGCCGGCCACGACCGCCGCGCGCACCGCCGCGACCACCTCGACGCCGTCGGCCAGGCGAGCCGCGAGGACGCCGCAGAATGTGTCGCCCGCCCCGGTCGAGTCCACCGGGTCGACGTCGATCGAGGGCACGCGCACCAAGGGGGCACCGCGGCCCGCGACGAGCGCGCCGAGGGCGCCCATCGTCACCACGACGGTCGGCACCTTCTCGAGCAGCTGCCGCACCGCGGCTTCGAGGTCGGCGCCGCCGGGGCCCAGGTCGACCGCCTCGTGCTCGTTGACCACGACCACGTCGACCACAGCCCACAGCTCGTCGGGCAGCGGCCGCGACGGTGCCGCGTTCAGTACCAGGAGGCACCCGGGCCGGCGCGCCGCTGCCGCGGCGAGCACCACCTCGAGCGACACCTCCAGCTGGGCCAGGACCACGTCCGCGCCGGCCACGGCGGCGGCCGCCGCGGGGGTCAGAGCCAGCCGCGCGTTCGCGCCGGCCGCGACGACGATCGAGTTCTCGCCATCCGGCGTGACGGTGATGAGCGCGGTGCCGGTCGGCGCGTCCACCCGGCCGACCGCCTCGGTGGCGACGCCCGCTCCGCGGAGCGACTCCAGCAGGAGCTCGGCCGCGTCGTCACGGCCGAGCGCGCCGATGAATACGGTCGCCGCCCCTCCCGCACGCGCCGCGGCCACCGCCTGGTTCGCACCCTTGCCGCCGGGGCTGCGGCGCAGGTCACCGCCGAGCACCGTCTCGCCGGGCCCGGGGCGGCGGTCCACGTCGACCACCAGGTCGACGTTCGCCGAGCCGACCACTGCCACACACCCGGTCATCGCGTCCCCCGCAGCTCGTCCGCCAGCAGGGCCGTCCGGGCGGCGAGGGCGGCGATGCGCTGCTCGCCCCCGGGCAACGACGTGGCGATCCGCCCCGCGATCGGCCCGGACCACTCCTCGCCGATCCCCTGAACGCCCACCAGGGCACCGACCACCCCGCCGACCGTCGCACCGACCGAGTCGGTGTCCCACCCGGCCGTCACCGCGGCGCACACGCTGTCGCCGAACCGACCGCCGCCGCGCTCGAGGGCGAACGCGATGGTCGCGGCGTTCGGCAGCACGTGCACCCAGTGCAGCTGGCCGTAGCGGCGGTGCAGCTCGTCGAGACCGTCGGCGAGGGAGCCCCCGTGCCGTCCGGCGCGACGCCCCAGCTCGATCGCCTCGGCGAGGGCACTTCCCGGCGGGACGACGCTCGAGGCTGCGTCCAGCACCGCCGTCACCGAGTCGGCCACCACCGCCGTCGAGGCGAGCGCCGCGGCCCACATCGCGCCGTACAGGCCGTTGCGCGTGTGGCTCAGCCGGGCGTCCCGCCAGGCCAGCTCGGCGGCGCGCAGCGGCCGGCCCGGTGAGGCCCATCCGTACACGTCCGCGCGGATGAGCGCGCCGATCCACTCCCGGAACGGGTTGCGTCGCCGGGCGGTCTCCGACACCGGGCATGCCTCGAGGAGGTTGCGGTACGCGGCTCGTTCCGCGGTGAACACCCGCCCGGCGGGCAGCTGGTCCAGCCACAGCTGGGCCACGTCGTCCGTGGTGAACCCGACCCCGTGGCGCTCGAGGAGCAGCAGCCCCAGCATCGGGAAGTTCAGGTCGTCGTCCTCCGGGGCACCGGAGATGTTCTCCTCGAGGCTCGTCGGCGCGCTGCGCCGGTTCCACGGCCACCGTGCCGCCACGTCGACCGGCAGGCCCACCGCGGTGAAGTAGCGGTCCAGCGGCCACCGGCCGGTCGACCGGAGGATCTCCTCGATGCCCTGCCGGGGGATCTTCTCCACCGGCTTGCCCAGCACGCAACCGGCGGCCCGGCCCGTCCACGCCCCCTCCAGCCGCGCGCCGAGGTCGCGACCGGGCGACCCGGCGGTGGCCGGCCCGGCGAGCCGCGCCAGGTCCTCCCACCGCTCCGGCTGCGCCGGGTCCGGCGGCGCTGCCGTCGCATCCAGCTCGTCCAGGAGGACACCGGCCAGCGCCTGCAGGCGCGGCTCGACGCGCGCCTCGGACGCGCCCGAGGCCATCGGGGTCGGGTCGCCGCCAGCGGCGACCCACCGGTCGAGCACACCGGCGACGTCCTTGCCCTCGGCCGCCGACTGCACCAGCTCGTGGGCGAGGAGGTCCTCCGGCTGGGCCCAGGTGAGCCTCATCGAGGCTCTCCCACGGCCTGCCGCGACAGCGCCGCCAGCCGGGCGGCACGCTCTGACGCGTGCCGGGCGTCGACGTCGACCAGGCCCGCGACGACCTCGGCCATGAGGTGCCCCGTGGCGCGCAGGTCGATGCGGCTGGCCTGCTCGATCTGGTCCAGCCACTCGGTCGGCACGGCCGCGGTCCCGCCCAGGCCGGCCGCAAGGGCGCCCGCCATCGAGGCGATCGAGTCGGCGTCCCGGCCGTAGTTCACCGCAGCCAGCACGGCGCCCCGGTAGTCGCCCCGGTGGGCGGCCAGCAGCGCCAGGGCCACCGGGAGCTCCTCGATCGACTTGGTGCGCGAGGGGCGCCGCGCGTCCATCGCCGGCGACCGGTAGTCCTCCCCCACGGTGTCGAAGGGCGCCACGGCGGCACGCACCCGGTGCGCGAGGTCTCGTTCGGCCTCGTCGTCCGCGGGCGGCGGCACGCTGGCGACCGCGTCGAGGACCGCGGCGATCGCGGCCGCGGTGCCGTCGTGGGCGAACCGACGCGCGGCCTCCAGCACGGAGTCGAGCGTCGCGCCCGGTGCGACGGCAGCCGCCACAGCAGCGGCCAGTACGCCGGCCGCCTCCCGCCCGTAGCTGGACTGGTGCGCACCCGCCACGTCGATCGCCTCGGCGTACGCAGCCGCGGGCTCCCCCGGGTTGGCGAGGCCCACCGGGGCCATGAACATCGCGGCGCCGCAGTTGACGATGTTGCCCGCCCCGGCCTCGCGGGGGTCGACGTGCCCGTAGTGCAGCCGCGCCACCAGCCACTTCTCGGCGAGGAACACCCGCTGCAGCAGCAGCACGGTGTCCTCGAGCTCCGGCACCCACTGCGGTTCGCCGATCATCAGGGGCACCAGCGACTCGGCGATCGCGTACGCGTCGAGGTGGTCGCGTCGTCGGGCGTAGACCTCGACCAACGCGCAGGTCATGAGGGTGTCGTCCGTGACGTGTCCGTCGCCCTTGTGGTAAGGGGCGATGGGCCTGGCGGCCCGCCAGTTCTCGTGGAACGGTCCGACGATCCCGCGCACCCGGCCGCCGTACCGCTCCTCGATCTGCTGGGGCGTCCAGCCCTCGGTCGCCCCGCCGAGGGCGTCCCCCACGGCCGAACCTGTGATCACGGCGATCACGCGGTCCTTCAGCCCGTCCACCAGCTCCTCCTCCTGCGAGACCACCCGACCCGCTCGGGGCGGCCACGGGTGGTGGCCGCCCCGAGGTCGGCTCATCCCAGCTGCTTCCACCCGCTGGTCAGCGCGTTCACGAGCCCGGCGTCGTCGATCTGGTTCGCCAGGTACTTCTGGAAGGCCGGGGTGGCCACGGTGCTCTTCCACTGGGCGTACTTGTCCACGAACAGGAAGGGTGCCGACTGGAAGTCCTTGCCGCTCTTGAGGATCTGGTCCCAGCCGTTCTGCGACCCGAGCTTGGCCGCCATCGCCTGCTGTGCCGAGGTGGTGGCGGGGATCAGGGCATCCGCCTCGTTGATGGCTTCCAGGTTGTTCGTCGAGGTGAAGTACTCGAGGAACTTCACCGCCTGCGCGACGTGCTTGGAGTCGGCGCTGACCGAGAGCGTCTGCGGGTCGGCCGCCTGCGCCGGACCGTCCGGACCGGCGAGCGGCGGGAGCACCACCCAGTCGAAGCCGGCCGGCGCGTCCTTGGACATGCTGGCGGCGAGGTACGAGCCCTGGACGGTCATGGCGACCTTCCCGCCGTAGAACGCGGCGAGGGCGTCGGAGCCCGACTGGGTCAGCGTGACCGGCAGGATCGACTTGTCGTCGTAGGCCATCTGGTGCACGAGCTTGGGCAGCGCCATCTCGCCGTCACCCACGTGGATGGTCGCGGACGTCCCCGTGCCATCGAAGTACGTGCCGCCGGACCCCAGGCCCAGGGTCATGAAGGTCGCCACCGGGGCCTTCAACCCCCAGCCGACCCCCGCCACCCCGTTCTTGGTGGTCGCCTTGGCGATCTGCCGGAACTGGTCCCACGTCATGGAGTCGCCGGTCGGGATCGTGACCCCGGCCTGGTCGAGGAGCGTCTTGTTGGCGAACACCATGTAGGACTGCACCTCGGTCGGGTAGGCGATCACCTTGCCGTCGACCGTCACCGAGGCCAGCAGGCCCTTGCCGATGTCGTCCTTCTTCGCCTGCGACATCTGGCTGGTCAGGTCGGCCAGGTACCCGTCGGCGGCGAAGGAGACGATCGACGCGGCGTCGTCGTGGATGATGTCCGGCGCCGTGCCGCCGGCGAACTGTGTCGTCAGCTTGTCGTTGATCGAGTCCCAGCTCGCCTGGACCACCTGCACCTGGATGTCGGGGTTGGCGGCGTTCCAGCTGTCGACGACCTTCTTCGTCGCCGCGATGGTGGCCGGCTGGTCCGACAGGGACTGGAAGGTCAGGGTGACCGGGGTGGCGGCCGCGGTGGAAGCCCCCGCGCTCCCGGTGGCGGTCGCGTTGCCTCCGCCGCTCGAACAACCGGCGAGGGCGAGCACGGCCACGGCCGCAGCGACGAGCGGCATGCGGTGAACGGTCTTCATCGACGTTCCCTTCTCTTGGTTGGTGTCGCAGGCTGCGACGTTGTGCCCCCTCAGGACCGGACGGGTCATCCCTTCACGGCTCCCGACATCAGGCCGCCCACCAGGCGGCGCTGCAGGAGCGCGAAGAAGGCGATGCTCGGGATCGCGGCCAGCACCGAACCGGCCGCGAGGGGACCGAGCGCGACCTTCCCCTCGCCGCCGACGAACATGCTCAGCGCGATCGGCAGCGTGTAGTGGGCGGGCGACTGCAGGAGCACGAGCGCGAAGAAGAACTCGTTCCACGAGGAGACGAACGCGAACATCGCCGTCGCGGCCACGCCGGGCGCCAGCAGCGGCAGCACGATGTGCCGCAGCACGCGCAGCCTGCTGGCCCCGTCGATCGCGCCGGCCTCCTCCAGCTCGCGCGGGATGGCGGCCACGTACCCCTGGAGCATCCAGAGCCCGAACGGGAGCGTGTAGGTGGTGTGCACCAAGGTCAGCCCGACGAGCGAGTCGGTCAGGGCCAGCGTCCGCAGCACCAGGAACAACGGCAGGATGATGAGGATCACCGGGAACACCTGGCTGACCAGGATCCAGCCGGTCCCGAGGGTGCGCACGGCCCCTCGCAGCCGCGCCAGCGCGTACGCGGCCGGCATGCCGATGAGCACCACGAGGGCGGTCGAGGAGAGCGCGACGACCGCCGAGTTCCCGGCGGAACGGACCAGGCCCTGCCGCGCGAGGGCGTCGGCGTAGTTGCCCCAACTCCAGCCCCGGGTCGGGAACAGGGACACGGTCAGCGAGTTGAGCTCGCCGGACGACTTGACCGACGACGAGATCAGCCACAGCAGGGGGAAGCCCAGGAAGAGGATGTAGCAGACGAGCGCGACGTACTGCGCCGGGCGGACCAGCGCGCGCGGCCTCACGGCTTGTCCTCGGTCCGGAGCTGGGACCACAGGTACAGGCCCAGGAGGGCGACGACCACCACGACGAGCACCACGCCCATGGCGGCCGCGTACCCGATGTTCCGGTTCTGGAACGCCTCGATGTACGTGAACAGCATCGGCAGCATCGTCTGGCCGCCCGGGCCGCCCTCGGTCAGGACGTAGACCAGGCTGAACGAGTTGAAGTTCCAGATGAAGTTCAGCGACGTGATCGACGTGATGATCGGCCGGAGGCTCGGCACCGTGACGGCCGTGAACCGTCGCCACGCGCCGGCGCCGTCGATCGCGGCCGCCTCGTAGGTCTCGGGCGGCACCTGCTGCAGCCCGGCGAGGAGCGTGACCGTGGTCTGCGGCATCCCCACCCAGACGCCGACCGCGATGACGGCCGGCAGCGCGGTGGTGAACGACCCCAGCCAGTTGGTGTCGTTCGGCAACCCGATTGAGCCGAGCACGGCGTTCAGCGGTCCCGCGTTCGGGGAGTAGATCATCCGCCACATGATCGAGACGACCACGGGCGGCATCGCCCAGGGGATGAGCGCCAGCACGCGCGCCAACCCGCGCAGCCTCAGGTCGGCGTCGAGCAGCAGGGCCAGCCCCATGGCGGCGACGAGCTGCAGCACCGTGACCGAGACGGCCCACACCATGCCGATGCGGAAGGACGACCAGAACATGCTGTTGCCGGCGAGCTTCGCGAAGTTGTCGAGGCCGACGAACGAGTGGTGCGGCGTGTGCACCAGGCGGGCGTCCGTGAACGCCAGCGTGAGCCCCGCGAGCAGGGGCGTGACCGACAGCACGACGATGAGCAGCACGGACGGCAGCACGAGCAGGGTCGTCTCCCGGCGCTGGCGGGCGACGGCACCCGGGGACCGCCGGACGGCGGCCCGCACCGGCGACGGCGTGGTGGTCAGCCCCGTCACGCCGGACCACCCGAGGACTCGCGCACGACGAGCCTGGGTGCGACCTGCACCCGTTGCGCCGGCCCCTGCTCGCCACCCATGCGACGCAGGAGCAGCTCCGCGGCGGCCTTCCCGCGCTCCCACGAGCCGAGGGCGACGCTGGTGAGGCTCGGGGAGAACACGGCGGCGATCTCCGTGTCGTCCATCCCCGTCACGGCGACGTCGTCCGGCACGCTCAGGTGACGCCGGCGCAGCGCCTGGATGCAGCCGATGGCGAGCAGGTCGTTCGCCGCCACGATGGCGTCGGGGCGTTCGGCCGCGTCCTCGTCGAGCAGGGAGCCCACCGCCCGGGTCCCTGCCTCGACGGTGAAGTCGTCAGCGACGAGCATCTCGAGGTGCGGCAGGTCGTGGCGAGCGACCGCGTCGTCGAAGCCCTGGAGGCGGCGGGAGGCGGGAGTGGTGCCCAGCGGGCCGTTGAGGAAGAGCAGCCGGCGCCGCCCCGCCGCGACCAGCTGCTCGACCGCCATGCCGATGCCTGCCGCGGAGTCGGCCCACACGGAGTCGAGCGTCGTCCCGTCGGCCACCCGGCCGATGACCACGACAGGGACCGGTGCGTGCTCCATCTGCTCGGCCAAGGTCTCGTCGGACCGCAACGGGCTGATGACCAGGCCGTCGACGACGCCCGAGCTCAGCGAGCGGATGACGTCCGCGGTCGACGAGACGTCGTTGCCCGTGGTCGCCACCACCACGTGGTAGCCCCGCGGGCCGACCACCTCGTGGATGGCCTTCATCATGTCCACGTACACGGGGTTGCCGATGTCGGCGACGGCGAACCCGACCTGGAAGGTGCGGCCCATCCGGAGCGATCGGCCGGCGGCGTCCGGGGTGTACCCGAGCCGCTGGGCTGCCGCCTGGACCCGCTCGATCATCTCCGGGCTCGCGCCCACGCCGTTGAGGGCGCGGGAGGTCGACGCCAGCGACGCCCCCGCGAGGCTTGCGACCTCGTGCAACGTCGGGCGACGACCCATGGTCGGTCTCTCCTTCGAGACGGAAACGTTTCCAGCAACTGACGGATACGTTTCCAGCCCGCGCGGGTCTTGTCAAGAGCCACGCGCTCACCGGCGCGCCGGACCCAGAGGCCGGCCTCGGTGGCGGCCGACCTCGGAGAGCTCCCCGCTCTCCGGACACCGGCACGAGCAGGTGTCTCGTCGTGCCGGCGGCGCCACCCAGGCGGAGGCGGCCCGCCGGCCTCCCGCTACAGGCGGCCGGTGAGCGCCTGCAGCCCGAGGCTGCTGCTCGCCACCGCGATCCACAGCACGCCGCCCAGGGCGAGCGGCCGCCACCCGGCCCGGCGCAGACCCTCCACCGGCGTGAGCAGCCCCACGCCCGCGAGCGCGACAGCGGTGAGCACGCGCGCCGTCCAGTCCACGCCCGGCACCCAGCCCGCCGGCACCACGCCCGTGCTGTTCACGCCCGCGGCGACGAGGAAGAGGACGAGGAACGGCGGCACCAGCCGCTGCCAGCGCAGCGTCGGCGCCGGCGCGCCGTCCGCCGTGGCCGCGGCCCGCGCCCGGCGGTGGGTGCCGACGGCGAGCCCCAGGGAGATCGGCACGATCATCAGGGTCCGCGTGAGCTTGACGACCACCGCGGTGGCCAGGGCGCTCGCGCCGAAGACGGTCCCGGCCGCCACCACGGAGGACGTGTCGTTGATCGCGGTGCCGGCCCACAGGCCGAACGCCGCCTGCGACAGCCCCATCGCGTGGCCGATGAGCGGGAAGAACACCGCGGCCAAGGCGTTGAACAGGAAGATCGTGGTGACCGAGGTGGCGATCGCCACCTCGGACGCGCCGATGACGGCGCTGGTGGTGGCGATCGCCGAGGCGCCGCAGATGGCGGTGCCGACGCCCACCAGGGTGCGCGTCTCGCGGTCGAGCCCCAGGCGGCGGCCGACGAGCGCGGAGCCGACCAGCCCGATCGCCAGCGTGCCGAGCATCACCGGCAGAGCGGACCGCCCGGTGCGGAGCACCTGGCTGAGCGACAGCCCGAACCCGAGCAGCACCACGGCGGTCTGCAGCACCTGCTTGGAGGCGAACCTGGCGCCGTGGGTGAGCTCGAGCGACACCGACCGCCGCACCAGCACCTCGCGGGTCAGCACGCCGAGCACGATGCCGATCACGGGGCCGCCGACCACGGGGACGAGGACGCCCACCCAGGTGGCGAGGCCGCCGAGCGCGGCCGCGAGCAGGAGGCCAGGCCACCGGCGGCTGCGGACGACGGGCACGCTGACGGGGGTCGGGGCGAGAGAGGTCTCGGAGCTGGTCACCCGAGGAGACTGCGCCCGTGCCGGCGTGCCCGCTAGCCGCCGGTCGCCGATCACGTCATAGGCTGTTCCTATGGCGACACCCCCGGCCGCGGCGCCGGACCTGCGGGCCCTCGGTCTCCTCGTCGCGGTGGCGGACGCCGGCGGCATCGGCGCGGCGGCCCGGGCCTTGGGGATCAGCCAGCCCTCCGCCAGCGACGGCGTCCGCGCGCTGGAGCGGCGGCTCGGGCTCGGGCTCGTCCGACGAGGACGCACGGGCTCCGAGCTGACCGACGAGGGCCGGATCGTCGTCGAGCTCGCCCGCAAGGTGCTCGCCGCGACGAGCGACCTGACGGACGCCGCACGCACCCTGCGTGGCGAGGCCGCGACGCAGCTGACGGTGTGCGCCAGCCTCACGGTCGCTGAGCACCTGGTGCCGCAGTGGCTGGTGCGGATGTCGCACCAGGCGCCGGAGATCAGCATCGCCGTGCGGATGGCGAACTCCGCGGACGTGGCCGAGCAGGTGCGCTCCGGCGCGGTCGCCCTGGGGTTCGTCGAGGGCGCCTCCGCGCCGCGCGGGCTGCACAGCGCCACGATCTGCACGGACGAGCTCGCGCTCCTGGTGCGGGCCACGCACCCGTGGGCCGGCGCGACCGCGCCGCTGCAGCCGCGCGACCTCGACGGCGTGCCGCTGGCGCTGCGGGAGCCCGGCTCGGGGACCCGGGACGTGCTCGAGCGCTGGCTCGCCGAGGACGGCGTGCAGCCGACCGCCGCCGTCGAGGTCGCCTCCACCACGGCGCTCGTCGCCGCGGCGCTGTCCGGCGTGGCGCCGACCGTCATCTCCCGGCTCGCGGTGCAGGCCGAGCTCGCGGAGGGCCGGCTGGTGCAGGTGCCGCTCGCCGACGCGCCCGGCGCCCACCACCGGGGCGGCCCGCTGCGCCGGCGCATCCGCGCCGTCTGGCGCGGGCCCACCTCCCCCGGTCCGGCGGCGGCGCGGCTGCTCGAGGTGATCCTCGAGCGGTGACCGGACCGTCCGCGCCGGTCACAGCCCCAGGTTGGCGCCCATCACCACCGTGCGGTCGGGCGGCAGGTGGAACACCTCCGTCCGGTTCGCGGCGTTGTGCGCCATCCAGACGAACAGCCGCTCCCGCCAGCCCCTCATGCGCGGCGCCCCGCTGGCGTGCAGCGTGAGCACCGACAGGAAGTAGTGCGCGTCGGCGATGTCGACGTCGAGCTCGGGGGACGTGCCGATGGCTAGCGCCAGCCCCCGGGGGATGTCCTGGCTGTCGTTGAACCCGACCCGCACCGCCACGTGCACGATGCCGTCGTCGGCGTAGCCCAGGTCGTCGACCTGCACACGCTCGGCGTGGCGGATGTGCGGCACGTTCTCGTTGACGATCTGCACGATGGCCACGTGCTCGTGCAGCACGTGGTTGAAGGTGACGTGCGAGCGCAGGGCCAGCGGCGTCGTCGTCTTGTTGGGGTGGGGGAACACGGCGAAGCCCGGCACCCGGGTGACGCCCTTCTCGCGCACCATGGTGACGAACTCGTCGAGGGGTCCCTCCAGCCGGGCACGCTGCTCGTTGAGGGTCCGTGCGCCCGTGCGCCAGGTGGTCATCAGGGTGACCACCACCCCGGCGATGAGCAGCGGTAGCCAGCCGCCGCTGACGATCTTCAGCAGGTTCGCGCCGAAGAACAGGATCTCCAGGCCGCCGACGACGACGCTGTAGGCGACGACCTTCCACGGCGCCCATCGCCACACCCGCTTGGCCAGCAGCAGGAACAGCAGGCTGGTGAGGACCAGCGTGCCCGTCACGGCCAGCCCGTAGGCCGTGGCCAGGTGCGCCGAGCTGCGGAACACCGCGATGAGCACGAGCACGCCCACGAACAGGATCCAGTTCACCGCCGGCACGTAGATCTGGCCGCCCTCCTCGCGGGAGGTGTGGCGCACGGACAGCCGGGGGAACAGGCCCAGCCGCACCGCCTGCCGGGACACCGAGTAGGCGCCGGAGATCACCGCCTGGGACGCGATGACGGTGGCGAGGGTCGCGAGCACGACGAGCGGCAGCGTCGCCCAGCTGGGGGCCATGCGGAAGAACGGGTTGGCCGTGCTGCCCGGGTCGCGCAGGATCATCGCGCCCTGGCCGAAGTAGTTGAGGACCAGGGCGGGGAACACCACCAGGTACCAGGCGCGGCGGATCGCGTGCGGGCCGAAGTGGCCCATGTCCGCGTACAGCGCCTCCGCCCCGGTGATCGTCAGCACCACCGCCCCGAGCGCGATGAAGGCCACGAGCGGGCGGTCGACGACGAAGGCCAGCGCGTAGGTCGGCGAGAGCGCGCGCAGCACCCCCGGGTTGCGCACGATCTGCGGCACCCCGAGCACGGCGAGCGCCACGAACCACACCGCCATCACGGGAGCGAACGCCCGGCTGACGGCTTCGGTCCCCCGCCGCTGCACCACGAACAGCACGGTGAGGATGCCCACCGACACCGGCAGCACCAGGTTCGCCAGCCCCGGGTCCACCACGACCAGACCCTCCATCGCGGACATCACGGAGATGGCCGGCGTGATGACGCTGTCGCCGTAGAACAGCGCCGCGCCGAAGATCCCGAGCAGCGTGGCCGCGGCGAGCCGCCGCGGGTCGCCGAGGCGCTCCCGCAGCAGGGCGACCAGGGCGAGGATGCCGCCCTCGCCCTCGTTGTCGGCCCGCATGATGAGCGCCACGTACTTCACCGACACCACGACGGTGATGGACCAGAACACCATCGACACCACGCCGAGCACGTCGCCGGTGGTGGGCTGCACGTCGTTGTGGTCGATGCTGAACACGGTCTGCATCGCGTACAGCGGGCTGGTCCCGATGTCGCCGAACACCACGCCGAGCGCGCCGAGCGCGAGCGCGGTCACGCCGTGCCGGACGGGATGCCGCGCGACGACGGCGGGTGTCGCCGCCGCGCCGCTCCTGCCGGGATCGGCCGGCGCCTGGGTGTCGCTCACCCCGGCATCGTGGCATGTGCCGCGGCCGTGGTCGGCAGGGCGGGGTCCCATGTCGCAGCCTGGTGACGGGATGCGCCCGCGCCTTCCCGCTCGGCGGTCACGAGCCGCCGCCCGGCAGCACGGTCGCCGATCCCGACGTGGTGCCGGGCAGGATGAGCTCTTGCAGCAGCGCGCCATAGCGCGCGACGACGACATCGTCGCCCGCTGCCAGGAGCTCCCGGTCACCGACGACCCACAGGCTGTAGATCAGACCCCCGACCAGGGCGGCGGCAAGGCGCGCCCGCACGTCGGCATCAGGCCCCACCAGCCGATCGCGCAGCGGATGCACGAGCTCGGTCTCGTGCAGCGCGCGGAGCCTCGCCGCGACACCCGTGCTCCCGCCGGCGTGCAGGAGATGGAGCACCATGGCGCGCACGCGCTCGTCGGTCCTCAGGACGGTTCGGATGGTGTCGACGCCGAGGGTCTCGAGCGGTCCGTCCGACAGGGGTCGAACCAGCGCGTCCGTGCCGACGACCTCGAGGAACAACGACTCCTTGGAGCCGAAGTGACGGATGACCAACGCGGGATCCGTGTGAGCTCCGGCAGCGATGTCGCGCACCGATGTCGTGGCATAGCCACGCTCACGAAACAGGTTCATCGCTGTCGCCAGGATCGCCGCCCTGGTCTCCTGCGCCGTGCGGCGTGCCATCGGCCGAGACTACGTGGCCGGCCGCCCCGCGGGGGCCCGGGACGCTCGGGGAGCCCGCCGTCCGGACCGGACGCGTCCCGCCGCTCGCCGGCGCGCGCGGTTCGTCCCAAGCAACGCCACTGCCGCTTCGTCGGGACCAAAGTCCTAGTCAACGTTGTTGACATGCGCTGACCGGTCGCGAAGACGACCCCGACGTGCAAGGGAGCACGGACATGCAGGTCAAGGACAAGGTGTTCGTCGTCACCGGCGGCGGTAACGGGATCGCCCGTGAGATCGTCGTGCAGCTGCTGGGCAAAGGCGCGCGGGTGGCAGCCGTCGACGTCTCGGAGAAGGGCCTGCTCGAGACCGCCCACCTGGCCCAGGCGGGCGACCGGCTCAGCACTCATGTCGCCGACATCACGGACAGGACGGCCGTCGAGGGGCTGCCGGAAGCGGTCCTGGCCCGTCACCGCCAGGTGGACGGCGTGGTGCACGTCGCCGGGATCATCCATCGGTTCGCGCCCGTGACAGACCTGCGCATCGAGGAGATCGAGAAGGTCGTCGCGGTCAACTTCTGGGGCACGGCCTATGTCGCCAAGGCGTTCCTGCCCTACCTGCTGGCCCGCCCGCACGCCAGCCTTGTCACCTTCTCCAGCATGGGCGCGCTCGTGCCGGTGCCGGGTCAAGGCGCCTACGGGGCCAGCAAGGCGGCGGTCAAGCTGTTCGGCGAGACTCTGTACGCCGAGCTGAGGGACACCAGCGTCGCGGTGACGGTCGTCTTCCCTGGTGGGATCTCGACGAACATCGCCGGCAACTCCGGCGTCACCATGGCGATCGACGAGAGCAAGATCGACGCCCGAAAGCTCGCCACCACCACACCCCAGGAGGCCGCTCGCCTGACCATCGAGGCCATCGAGAAGGGCACACCGCGGCTCCGCATCGGCAAGGACGCCGTCTCCCTCGACCGGATCTCGCGCCTCAACCCCGTCAAGGCGATCGGGATCATCGCCGACAAGATGGCGTCCATCCTGGGCGCCGCGGGCGCGCCCGGCCGCGAGCCGGATCACTCGGGCGCCCAGGTGTGATGCCCCCCGCCGGTCGGCGTGCCGATCTGCTTCCCGTGGTTCGGGCCGCACCCGCACGGTGAGGGCCCGGACCACGGCTTGGCGCGGCTGCAGGACTGGTCGCTGACGCGGAGCACCATCGGCGACGACGGCTCCGTCTCCGTGCTGCTCGGACTGCCCGAGACCGGGCCCCGCACCAGCCCGGACTGGCCCGAGCGGCTGGTCGCACGCTGCCGGGTCACGGCCGGACGCAGCCTTCGGCTCGACCTCACCGTGCGCAACGCCGATGCCGTGACCGCCACCTTCCAGGCCGCGCTGCACACGTACCTACGAGTCAGCGACGTGCGGCGTGTCACCGTGTACGGGCTCGAGGACATGCCCTACATCGACAGCGCAGCCGGCGGGGCCGCCCGCGACGCCACCGGACAGCCCCTGCGGCTCGAGTGCCGCACCGACCGGATCTACCGGCAGCCAGGTTCGATCACGGTCGACGACCCCGGTGCCGACCGCGTGATCACATCTCAGTGGGCCAGGGTGGCGAGCGTGGCGATGCTCCGGCTGTGGGTCACAGCACCGCGTGCGGTCGCCGACGCCCACACGATCCTGCCGCTCGGCAGCCGGGATCGGGAGCGTGCCGGGCGGTTGACTCGGCGCCGGCCCGCTGCCTCGATGGACCCTCAACCGATCCTTCGTGAGCCCGCGCGGCGGCGGAGGAACCGGACCAGCGCGACGACACCAAGAGCGACGAAGCCGCTGACCAGGAGGAACGGTGCGCCGACGACCATCATGACGATGACGAGCCCGTCGTTCGGGGCGGGCACGCAGCCGAAGCCGATGCCCTCGCACTGACCGGACGCGTTGTGGTGGGGCAGCACGAGCCAGCCCAGGAGCGTGAGGACGGCCGGGAGCACCCAGAACAGCCCCACCACCCACAGGTAGGGCCTTGCAGACCGAGCTGGAACGTCACGCATCGCGCGCCAGCCTGCACCATCTCGGCGACCGCGTCGACGGCCTTCGGGCGGGCATGTCGTCGCTGCCGCACCCGCTGGCTTCGACAGGCCCGCGAGCCTTCCTCCGCCCGGCGAACGGACCTACTCCCTAGGCGCGTCCCCGGTCCCGCCCACGGCGCTCACTCCCGGTTCAGACCGGCCTCCCAGCCGCGACCCGGGCCGAGACTGCCCGGGGTGGTCGGACCAGCGGCACCCGCCCGGCGTCGTTCTTCGGCCAGCAGGCGTTCCCGGCGCATCTGCTCGTCATGCTTCGCCACGAGCCGCTGGCGCGTGGCCTGCGAGCTCATCTCCACCTTCGGTACGTCGGCTGGGGCGTCGCGACGAGCACCCAGCACCGCGACGAGTCGGCGCATGCGGCCAAACCAACGCATGTCACCGACCCTACGTCGACGTCGCGTTCCCGCCCCTCGGGCGCCCGGGTGACGATCCAGACCGCGCCTCACCCGGCTCACCGGGCTCGGGCGAGGCGCGGTTCGTCAGCCGACGCCGATCTCCTGGCCGTCGACGAAGACGTGCAGCTCGGGGCTCTTCTCGGGCCAGAACGCGACGAGACCGGCGATCTTCGTCGACTCGGGCAACGGGGTGCGGTACGACCAGGCCGCGTCGCCGACCGTGGTCCCGTCGACGCTCAGGTCCCAGTAGCTGGCCGTGCCCTTGTAGGGACAGTGGCTCACCGTGGTCACGGGCGTCAGCAGGTCCATCCGGACGTCGGCCTGCGGCAGGTAGTAGCGCGGGACGAGCCCGGTCTCGAACAGCACCACGGGGCGGCGCGAGTCCGCGACGACCACGCCCGCGCACGTCACCACGACGTGCCGGCTGCTGGCCAGCGCGTCGATGCGCACGTAAGGGCTGCGCGGGTGGGTGAAGACGACCTCGTCCTCCTCCATCCAGGTGTCGAACGCCGACCACGTGAGCGCGTACGCCTCCCGCAGGGCGGGCACCTCGGCCTCCGGGTGACGCCGCGCCGCGCGCGGCAGCACCCGGTCCCCGATCACCACGTCGAAGACGTCGCTGACACCGAGGACCTTGGAGCGCGGACCCCGGCCCGCCGGCCGCAGCTCCACCTCCAGGTCCTCCGCGGTGAAGAAGTACTCCGGGAAGTACGGGTGCTCCCACACCTGCAACGGAGCCGCGGAGTCCGCCACCAGCTCCCCCGCGCTGAAGGCGCGGACCCGCTTGAGCCCCTGCTGGACGGTGCCCGGCGTGATGACGAACGGGTTCTCGACGACGTCAGCCATGGTCTCGGCTCACTCTCTCGTGGGATCAGGGTTCTCGTGCGACGCGCGACCTCAGCGCGCGTTCGCTGCAGGGCTCGTGGCCCGCTCGCCGTCGACGAGGGCCTGCATGTCAGAGGAACCCGCGCGCGCCCGGCCCGATTCCGCACCGGATCCGTCCCACTCGGCCGCGGGCGCGGCACGGCGGCGAAGCGCGGTCGGGTGATGACGAGCCGGTGGCGGTCACGCCCTCGGATCAGGGGCGCCGGCGGCGCGTCGGGTCCTCGTGCAGCACGTAGAACAGCGAGTACGGCGTGCCGTCGGGATCGGGCGCGCGGGCCGCGTACTCCTCGAGGAGCGCCTGCACCCGGGTGCGGAGCTCGCGGTGGGCGGCGTCGTCCAGCCGGAGGCCGAGGCGCGCCATGTGCACCTCCTCGGGACGCTCGACCAGGGCGAACTCCTCGAGGAACGTCTCGAGCAGCACGCGCGTCTGCCCGGGGCCGGGCGCCGAGTGCCAGGACTTGCGCGTCGCCCGGTAGGGCACCTCCCGCGCGCCGCGCGTCCCGCGGCGGGCGGGCTCGGCGACGAGGAAACCCCG
>JAJYTJ010000182.1 GCA_021793115.1 Actinomycetes bacterium
GAGGAACACCCGGTCGCCGACCCCGAGCGCGGCCAGCGCCGCCGCCAGCTCGCGGGTGCGGTGCGCCGCGAGAGCGGCGCCGTCACCCTCGAGGTGGTGCAGCTCCGGCGGGATCACCTCGCCCCGCTCCCCGCGGGTCGCGGTGACGACGGTCACCGGCAGGCCGGCGGCGGCCCAGGCCGCCAGCAGCGCGCCGGTCGCGAGCGTCTCGTCGTCGGGGTGCGCGTGCACGGCGAGCAACCCGCCGGTCACGGCACCTGACGCGGGGGCCGCGAGGCTCGTCGCGCCGCCGTCGCTCATCGCACGCCCGCGCCGCCCGCTTCGGACCGCCGCGCCCTCACGACCGGGTCGCCGCCCGGGACCGGGCACGCAGCCGGGCGCGCTGCTCCTGGTTGAGCTCGACCTTGCGCAGGCGCACCACCTCGGGCGTCACCTCGCAGCACTCGTCGTCCCCGGCGAACTCCAGCGACTCCTCGAGCGTGAGGTGGCGCGGCGGGGTCAGGCTCTGGAACACGTCCGCGGTCGACGAGCGCATGTTCGTCATCTGCTTCTCGCGCGTGATGTTGACGTCCATGTCCTCGTTGCGCGGGTTCTCGCCCACCACCATGCCCTCGTAGACCTCCTCCGTCGGCCCGACGAAGAAGGTGCCCCGGTCCGAGAGCGCGTTCAGCGCGTACGCCGTGACCGCGCCGGCGCGGTCGGCGACGAGCGAGCCCGTGGCGCGCGCCTCGATCGGGCCGGCCCACGGCTCGTACCCGTCCGCGATCGACGACGCGATGCCGGTGCCCCGGGTGTCGGTGAGGAACCGGGTGCGGAACCCGATGAGGCCCCGGGCGGGCACCTGGAACTCCATGCGCACCCAGCCGGTGCCGTGGTTGGCCATGGTGAGCATGCGGCCCTTGCGGGCCGCGAGCAGCTGCGTCACCGCGCCGAGGTACTCCTCCGGCACGTCGATCGTCATGCGCTCCACCGGCTCGTGGACGGCCCCGTCGACCTCGCGGGTGACCACCTGCGGCTTGCCGACGGTGAGCTCGAAGCCCTCGCGGCGCATCTGCTCGACAAGGATCGCCAGCGCCAGCTCGCCGCGCCCCTGCACCTCCCACGCGTCCGGCCGGTCCGTGGGCAGCACCCGCAGCGACACGTTGCCGACCAGCTCGCGGTCCAGCCGGTCCTTGACCTGGCGGGCGGTCACCTTGTGGCCCTTGCCGCCCCGGCCGGCCAGCGGCGAGGTGTTGATGCCGACGGTGACGGAGATCGCCGGGTCGTCGACCGTGATGAGCGGCAACGGCCGCGGGTCGTCCGGATCGGTGAGCGTCTCGCCGATGGTGATGTCCTCGATGCCGGCGACCGCGACGATGTCGCCCGGGCCGGCCTCGTCGGTCGGGATCCGCTCCAGCGCGCGGGTCTCCAGCAGCTCGGTGATCTTCACGGTCTGCGTGGTGCCCCCGTGGCGCACCCACGCGACGTTCTGACCCTTGCGCAGCGTGCCGTTGAAGATGCGCAGCAGCGCCAGTCGGCCGAGGAACGGCGAGGCGTCGAGGTTGGTGACGTGCGCCTGCAGCGGCGCGTCCTCGTCGTACGTCGGTGCCGGGATCTTCGCCAGGATCGTGGCGAACAGCGGCTCGAGGTCCGGGCCGTCGGGCTGGTCGCCGTCCGCGGGTGCCGCGAGCGACGAGCGGCCGGACTTCGCGCTGGCGTAGACGACCGGCACGTCGAGCACCGTGTCGAGGTCGAGGTCGGGGTTGTCCTCGTGCAGGTCCGCCGCCAGGCCGAGCAGCAGGTCGGTGGTCTCGGCGACGACCTCGGCGATGCGGGCGTCCGGCCGGTCCACCTTGTTGACGACGAGGATCACGGGCAGCTCCGCCGCGAGCGCCTTGCGCAGCACGAACCGGGTCTGCGGCAGCGGCCCCTCGGACGCGTCCACGAGCAGCACCACGCCGTCGACCATCGACAGGCCGCGCTCGACCTCGCCGCCGAAGTCGGCGTGACCCGGCGTGTCGATGACGTTGATGGTGATGCCGTCGGGCTGGCCGTGCTCCGCCGCCGCGGGACCGGTGTACCGGACCGCGGTGTTCTTGGCGAGGATCGTGATCCCCTTCTCGCGCTCGAGCTCGCCGGAGTCCAGGGCGCGGCGCTCCACGTGGTCGTGCTCGCCGAACGCTCCGGTCTGCCAGAGCATCGCGTCGACCAGGGTCGTCTTGCCATGGTCGACGTGCGCGACGATCGCGACGTTGCGCAGGTCCGGTCGCACGGCAGACATACGGGGGCTCAGCTTTCGACGGGGGAATCGCGCCACGACGCCGGGCGCGCGAGCTCGATTCTACCCGGAGCGCCTCAGCTGCCCCGCTGGACCGCCCAGGACCACCAGGACGAGAGGTCCGCGGACCCCCACGGCACGGCCGGGACGGTGCCGACCTCCGGCAGGCCCGAGCCCGCCGCACGGGACGCGGTGGCGGTGAGGCTGGGCTGCCGGCCCACGGGCTCGACGACCTGCGCGGCGCGCACCGCGGCCGCGACCTGGGCGAGGCCCGGGCCGATCGCTGCCGGGTCCGGGGTCCGGCCGAGCTGGTCGAGCATCGCGTCGAGCGTCGGGTCGGCGAGGCCCGTGGCGTTCGTCGCGCCGCCCGTGCGCCAGGCGTCGACCACGCCGGCCACCGGCAGCTCGGTCTGCGGCACGGGGACCAGTGCGGCGTCCCACGAGGCGCGGTCCGACCACAGCGCGGTCGACGGGTCGGCCGGGTCCGCGACGGTGACGACGAAGCCCGCGGGGCGCACCGCGGCGGTCAGCGCGGCCAGCATCGCGGCCCGCACCGGGTCGCCGGTCGCGACGAGCACCCGCACCGTCACCGGTGCGCTCGGCGACAGGCCGCCCGACGACGGCACGGCCGACGACGTCGCTGCGGGCGTCGATCCGGGCGTCGCCCCCGACGTCGGTCCGGACGTGGCTGCCGACGTCGGTCCGGACGCCGCGGTCGGCGTCGGTCCGGACGCCCCTGCCGGCACCGATGCGACCGCACCCGCACCCGGGACCGCCGCACCGGCCGTGGCCGCCGTACCGGACGCCCGCCCCGCGCCGACGCTGGCGAGCACCACGTCCGACGGTTCGGCACCGCCGGCCGCCGCGAGCGCCGCCCCCGGCGCCGCGTCGAGGAACGCGGCACGCAGCTGCCGCGCTGCGGCACCGTCGCCGGCCCCCGCCGCCGAGAACGGGCCCGCCGCAGTGTTGAGCTGAAGCTGGAGCACGGCCCCGCCACCGGTCGCCACGTGCGCGCCCGGGACGCGCGCCAGCGCCGCGGTGACGTCCGGCGTGACCACCGGTGCGACGACGTCGACGGCGCCCGCGCGCAGCGCGTCCACGGCCGCCAGCGGATCGAGGTTCCAGCGCACCACGATGCGGTCGCGCGCCGCGGGGCGCGCGCCGGAGTAGTGGCTGTTGCGGACCATCGTCACGGAGCCGGCAGGATCCACCGACGCGATGCGGTACGGCCCTGTGGTGACCGCCCGGCCGGGGTCCGCGGCCAGTGCTGACGCGTCGAACCCGGTGCGCCACACCTGGGAGATCCGGGCGAGCGCGGCGCGGTCGTCGCCGACGACGGCCTCCGCGACCGCCTGGGCCCACTCGTCGGACGCCCACCGCACGGCGGGCTGCGGCGCGCCCGCCGAGGACGCGGCCGCCGCCGTCGGCGAGACGCCCGGCGTCGGCGCACCGAGCGCCGCAAGCCTGCCGACCACGTGGGCCGGGATGTCCACGTCGAGCGCCACCTGCCAGTCGGCCACCGGGTGCGTGTAGACCACGGTCATGCCCTGCGCGTCGAGCGTCGGGGTCGCGCTCGCCGCGAGCACCGCGGCGGACGTCGCACCGAAACGAACCGTGCCGTCGGCCGCGCCCGGCGCGGCGCCCGGCGCGGCAGCGGTCGTCGTGGCCGGGCTGGCCGGCGCGGCAGCGGTCGTCGTGGCCGGGCTGGCGGGCGCGGCAGCGGTCGTCGTCGGCCCCCGGCCCTGCGCCGGTGTGCCGGCATCGAAGCGCCCGGACCGCGCCGCCCAGTCGAGCAGCAGGTCGGCGGGGCTGACGGCCACGCCGTCGGACCAGCGGGCCCCCGGCGCGATGGTGTAGCGCACGGTCAGCGGCGAGTCGGACACCTTCGCCACGGTGCCGAACCGCGGGTCGGTCACCACCGTGCCGGCGCCGTCGAGCCCGACGAGCTCGTCCTGCACCAGTCCTCGCACGAGCGTGCTGCCGGCCGTGCGCCCCTCCGGCAGCCCGGCGTTGAGCGACGTGAACGGCGAGTCGACCGCCACCACCACGGTGCCCGCCCGCTCCGGATCGACCGGGTGCGACGTGCACGCCGCCAACGGTGCGACGAGGGCCGCCGTCAGCACGACGGCGGCCCTCATCAGCAGGCGGGAGCGGGTCACGACGCCGTCCGGGCGTGCTCCTCCAGCAGCAGGGCCCGCAGCTCGCGCCGCTCGCGCTGCTTCTCCGGGTTGGGCAGCGGCACCGCGGCGATGAGCCGCTGCGTGTAGGCCTCCTGCGGGCTGCGCAGGATGGCGTCACGGGTGCCCTGCTCGACGATGTGCCCGCGTTCCATGACGGCGATGCGGTGCGCCAGCAGGTCGACGACGGCCAGGTCGTGGGTCACGAACAGGCACGCGAACTTCAGCTCCGCCTGCAGCTGCTGCAGCAGGTCGAGCACGTGGGCCTGCACCGACACGTCCAGCGCGGACGTCGGCTCGTCGGCGACGAGCAGCTCCGGCGACAGCGACAGCGCGCGGGCGATTCCGACGCGCTGCTTCTGGCCGCCGGACAGCTCGTGCGGGAACCGGTTGCGGTAGTTGCGCGGCAGCTCGACCTGGTCCAGCAGGTCCTCGATGCGCTTCTGCAGCGCCGTGCCCTTGGCGACGCCCGCCAGGTACATCGGCTCACCGATCGACTCGCCGATGGGCAGGCGCGGGTTGAGCGAGGACGCCGGGTCCTGGAACACCATGCCCACCTTGCGGCGCAGCTGGACCGTCGCGTGCCGGTCGTGCTTGGACATGTCGACGCCCGCCACGGTGAGGTTGCCGGCCGCGATCGGCAGCAGGCCCACGGCCGCACGCCCGATCGTCGTCTTGCCCGAGCCGGACTCCCCGACCAGGCCGACGACCTCACCGGGCCGCACCACGAGGCTGGCGCCCTCGACCGCGCGGAACGCCGGCATCCGGCCCTGCTTCGGGTACTCGATCGCCACGTCGACGAGCTCGAGGATGGGCGTCTCGCGGGAGGCCGCCATGGCCTCCTCCCGCTCCTTGCGCTCGGAGATCTCCACGAGCCGCGCGTTCTCCACCTCACGGCGCTGCAGCTCCTCGGCCGTGACGTCGACGACGAGGTTCTCCGCGCCGGTCGCCTGGACCAGGGCCGCGGTGATGTCGATCTCGGCCCCGCCGAGGTGCGGCACCGCCGCCAGCAGCTCCTGCGTGTAGGGGTGGCGGGGGTTGCCGAAGATCTGGTCCGCCGTGCCCGTCTCGACGACCACGCCGCGCCGCATCACCGCGATCCGGTCCGCGAGGTCGGCCACCACTCCCATGTCGTGGGTGATGAGGATGACTGCCGAGTTGAGGCTGTCACGCAGGTTGCGCATGAGGTCGAGGATCTCGGCCTGCACGGTGACGTCCAGCGCGGTGGTCGGCTCGTCAGCGATGAGCAGCGCCGGGTCGCACGCGAGCGACTGCGCGATCATCGCGCGCTGCCGCTGGCCGCCCGACAGCTGGTGGGGGTAGGACCGGTACGCCTTCGTCGGGTCGGGCAGCTCCACCATCTCGAGCAGCTCGAGCGCGCGCTGCTTGGCGTGCTCGGGCGAGAGCGCGGAGTGCAGCCGCAGCGTCTCGACGATCTGGAATCCGATGGTGTACACGGGGTTCAGAGCCGTCATCGGCTCCTGGAAGATCATGGCGATGTCGTTGCCGCGGATGTGACGCAGCCGGGACGCCGACGCGCCGCGCAGCTCCTCGCCCTTGAGCCGGACGGAGCCCTTGATCCGCGCGTTCTTCGGCAGCAGGTCGAGGATCGCCATCGACGTGACGGACTTGCCGGAACCGGACTCGCCGACGATCGCGAGCACCTCGCCCGCGGCGACGTCGAAGCTCAGCCCCACCGCTGCGGGGACCCACTTCTTGTTGACGGCGAAGTCCACGCTCAGGTCGCGGACCTGCAGCACCTGGGCGCCGAGGGGCGTCGTGGTCATCGAACAACTCCTGGGATCATGACGACGTGCCGACGAGCGACAACGACTGGACGTACCGCCCCCGCAGCTCCGTGCCGGCCTTCGTGGCGACCGTCGTGGTGGCGGCCGGCCTGGCGTTCGCACAGGTGGTGGACGGCGGGACGAGAGGCCTGGTGCAGGCGCTGCCCTTCGCGCTCGCCGGCGCCCTCGCCGGCTGGCTGGTGTTCGGCAAGCCCCGGGTGCACGTGCGCGATGACGGCATCGACGTGGACAACCCGCTGGCCAGCTATCACGTGCCGTGGGCCGCCCTCGTCCTGGTGCGCACCCGTTTCGCCTGCACCTTCGTGACGCCCCACCGTGCGGTGCAGGCGTTCGCCGCACCGGGACCGGGCCGGCACGCCGCCGCGATGGCCAGCGCCGTGGACCTGCGCGCGGCCGGCCGCGACCCCAAGCTCGGTGCCGACCTCGGCGAGCTGCCCTCCGCGCCCAGCGGGCAGGTGGCCCGCGTGGTCCGGCAGCGTTGGGAGGCGCTGTCCGAGTCGGGTGCCCTCGCGCTCGGAGAGGCCGACGAGACCCCCGTGACGCGCCACGTCGACGTGCGCGGGCTCGTGGTGCTCGCGCTGCTCCTGGCCCTGGGCGTCGCGCTGCAGCTCGCGCTCTGAGGCCGCCCGGCCGGTCACCGGCCGCCCTCGTCGAGGTCGATCGTCGTGGTGGGGCCGCCCGCGGCAGTGGGTGGGGCGACGATCTCGCTCAGCGGCATGCCCGGCAGCGCGCTGGCCTGCGTCGCCTCGAGCAGGGGGTCGTGGTCCGGCTCCTTGACCCGCTTGAGGACCAGCTTCTTCTGGCGCGGGTCGAACGCGTCGCGCAGACCGTCACCGACGAAGTTGATGCACAGGCAGATGACCACGATGAACAGGCCGGGCCACCAGAACAGCCACGGCCGGGTGGAGAACGCCGCCTGGTTGTCGCTGATGAGCCGGCCGAGCGACGTGTCCGGCGGCCGCACGCCCATGCCGAGGTACGAC
>JAJYTJ010000183.1 GCA_021793115.1 Actinomycetes bacterium
CCCCTCGTCGGGCCACGCCCACATGCCGCGGGGCCGTGGCGCCCGGGCGTGGTGACCGGCGCGCTGCACCTGCGGGCGCTCGCGACGCGCCGCGGCCCGCCGCGAGCGCCCGCCGGCCTCGGCACGGCGCTCGCCTGACCTTGCCCACCGCGTCCCGTCGCGAGCCTTCCGCTCCGCCGCCCGCGCGGTGGACCCTCGCGGCCCCCAGGGGCCGGCGGCCGCACACCTGCGGCACGCACGGGTCGGGCACCGCCGCGCGCCGCCGGTCCGTGCGCAGCGACCCACCCGCGAGAGCCTCACGAGGAGTACGTCATGCACCCCCGGCACACACCCGCCCACCCACGGACCCACCGGCTGACCCGCGCGGTCGCCGCCGGCGCCGCCGCCGTCGCGCTCGTCGTCGTCCCCGTGACGGCCGCCGTCGCGCACGTACCGGTCACCCCCGGCTCGAGCGCGGCCGGCGCCACCACGACGCTGACGTTCCGCGTGCCGAACGAGTCCGACACCGCCGCGACCACGGCCGTCACCCTGACCATGCCCACGGCGACACCCCTGATCGCCGTCTCGGCCCGGCCTGTCGCGGGCTGGACCGTGTCCGTCGTGGAGGCCCCGCTGCCCACGCCGGCCGTGGTCGACGGCACGACGATCACCAAGGCCCCCGCCACCGTCACGTGGACCGCCACCGACCCCGCCGCGGCGATCGGCCAGCACGAGTTCCAGGAGTTCGAGATCTCGGCCGGCCCGCTGCCCGCGGCCGGGACCACGCTGGTGTTCCCCACGACGCAGACCTACTCCGACGGCACCGTGGTCCACTGGGACCAGGTGCAGACCGGGGCCACCGAACCGGAGCACCCGGCGCCGGCGTTCACCGTCACCGCGGCGGCCGAGACCACCGCCGCGACCACGAGCTCGTCCGGGTCCGGCTCCGCCGCCTCCGACGGCACGGCGCGCTGGCTGGCCGGCTCCGGCCTGGTGCTGGGTGTCGCCGCCCTGCTGCTCTCGGTCGGCACCCTGCTGCGGCGCCGGCCCACCGCGGGGGCGGCCCGGTGAGCGCCCGGCGCGGGCGGTGGCTCGCGGCGCTGGCGGCCGCCGCCGCGCTCGTGGTGCTGCCCGCCACCGCGGCCGCGGCGCACGACTCGCTCCAGTCGACCACCCCCACGGACGGCGCGGGCGTGACAACCGCACCCGCCGCGGTGGTGCTGACGTTCGACCAGCCGGCGCTGGCGCTGGGCACCGCGCTCGTCGTCACCGCGCCCGACGGCACCAACGTCGACGACGGCGCGGCCCGCCTGGTGGACAGCACCGTCCAGCAGCCGATCGCCGGCACCCTGCCTGCGGGCAGCTACACCGTGGTGTGGCGCGTGACGTCGGCCGACGGGCACCCCGTCAGCGGCACGTTCCACTTCACGGCGGCGCAGGCGACGAGCCGGGCGCGGCAGCACCCGCTCGACCAGGCGACCGCGCAGCCGGTGGGCGCCTCGGGCGGCGGGTCCGGGTCGCCCGCCATCGGCGTCGGCATCGCCATGGCGGCCCTCCTCGTCGCCGGGCTCGGCTGGCTCGCGCTGCGCCGGCGGAGTGCGACGATCGCGACGAGGCCACGGACGTGAGCGACGGTGAGGCCACGCGCATGAGCGACGACGAGGCACCGGGAGGCTTCGAGCTGCCCACCCTGACCGGCACGCAGAAGGCGCTCCTCGCCTGCGTGCCGGTCGCGGTGGGCGCGTGCGTGCTCGGCCTGGTGAGCACGGGCGCGGCCGACACGCTGGTGCTCGGCGACCCGGGCGCGTTCGTCCGCTACGGCCTGCCGGTGGCCCGGGCGCTCCACGACCTCGTCGCCGCGCTCACCATCGGCCTGCTGGTCCTGGCCGCCGGCGTGCTGCCGGGACAGCGCGAGGTGCCCGGCGCGGTCTCCTACTCGCAGTGGGTCGCGGCACGCTGGGCGGCGCGCAGCGCGGCGGTGTGGGCCGCCGCCGGGCTCTCGGTCGTCGTCCTCTCGGCCGCCAGCACCATCGGGGAGCCGCTCTCGGCGCCGGGCATGGCCACCCAGGTGTGGTTCTACGCGACCCGCATCCAGCTGGGGCAATACCTGTCGCTGTCCGCGCTGCTGGTGCTCGCCACGATGCTCGTCAGCCTCGGCGCCCAGCGGGTGACCAGGGTGGGCGTGGCGGCCGTGCTGGCGCTGGCCGCGCTGGCGCCGCTGGCGCTCTCGGGCCACGCGGCGGGGTCCGACGAGCACGCCAACGCGGTCAACGCCATGGGGATCCACCTGGTCTCCGTGACGGTCTGGGTGGGCGGCCTCGCGGGCGTCGTGCTGCTGCGGCGCCGCCTGCGCGGCCAGCTGTCGTCGGTCGTCGCGCGCTACTCCGCGCTGGCCGGCTGGTGCTACGCGGGCGCGGTGTACTCCGGCGTCATCAACGCGTCGCTCCGGCTGCACTCGCCGGCGGACCTCGTCGGCTCCGCCTACGGGCGGCTGCTGTCGGTCAAGGTGGTCGCGCTGCTCGCGCTCGGCGTGGCCGGCTGGTCCCAGCGGCGCCGGATCGTGCCCAGGCTCGACGACGAGGGCGGCGAGCGCCGGTTCACGCGGCTGGCCCTCGGCGAGCTCGTCGTCATGGCCGTCGCGCTGGGCGCCTCGGTGGCGCTGTCGCGCTCGGCCCCGCCGGTGTCGCAGGCCCCGGTGGTGTACGACGAGCGGCACGCGCTCCTCGGGTTCGCCTACCCGCCGCCGGTCAGCCTGGTCAACCTCCTGGTCCGGTTCCACCCGGACTGGCTGTTCCTCGGCGTCTCGGTCGTCGGCGCGTTCGTCTACCTCGCGGGCGTGCGCCGGCTGCGGGCGCGCGGCGACGCCTGGCCGGTGGGCCGCACCGTCTCCTGGCTCGTCGGCTGCCTGCTGCTCGCGTACGCGACGAGCGGCGGCCCCGGGGTGTACGAGTCCGTGCACTTCTCGACGCACATGATCGAGCACATGGCGCTGATGATGTACGTGCCGTTGCCCCTCGTGCTGGGCTCGCCCACGCTGCTGGCCCTGCGCGCGCTGCCGCCGCGGGACGACGGCTCGCGCGGCCCGCGCGAGTGGCTGCTGCTGGTGCTGCAGTCGCGCTACCTGCGGGTGCTCTCTCGGCCGCCGGTGGCGGGCACGATCTTCGCGGGCAGCCTCGTCGCGTTCTACTTCACCGGCTGGTTCTCCTACGCGCTGTTCGAGCACCCCGGGCACCTGGTCATGCAGGTCCACTTCCTGCTCGCGGGCTACCTCTTCTTCTGGGTGCTCGTGGGGACGGACCCCGGGGCCAACCGCGCGCCGTACCCGATCCGGCTCATCACGCTCCTGGCCACCATGGTGTTCCACGCGTTCTTCGGCGTGGCCGTCATGTCCGGCACGCAGCTGCTGGCGCCCACCTGGTGGGCGGCGCTGGGCGTCGGCACCCCCGCCACCTGGCTGGCCGACCAGCAGCTGGGCGGCGCCATCGCCTGGGGGGCCGGCGAGTTCCCGGTGCTCGTCGCCGCGCTCATCGTCGCCGTCCAGTGGGCCCGCGACGACGACCGCGCTGCCCGCCGCTACGACCGGAAGGCCGAGCGCGACCACGACGCCGAGCTCGTCGCCTACAACGAGCGCCTGCGCGCCATGGCCGAGCACGACGCGCAGGCCGAGCAGCCCTGACGGGCGGCGGGCGACCGGCGGCGGGAGGTCCGGGCGGCGGGCCCGCGCGCGCGGCCGCTGTCGGCCGCCGCCGTCAGGGCTTGCGCGCCAGCAGCTCCACGCGGTCGCCGGCGTGGAGGATGACGTCCGGCAGGGGCTCGCCGCGGCGCTTGCCGCGCGTGTAGCCGACCGGGACGTAGCCCTCGGGCCACGGCACCTCGCCCAGCCGGGCGCCGGCCAGCCCCGACCCCTCCGCGACGGCGACCGCGAGCACCTCGTGGGCCGGCAGCGGGCTGCGCCCGTCGCCCGTGCCGTCGGACTGCTCCGGCCGCAGCGTCAGCTGGCGCGCGACGGTGCGCAGCACGCTCGTCCCGGTCACCCACCCGACCACGCGGTCGGCGTCGTCGCCCAGCACCGGGATCACCTCGTCGCCGTGCACCTCCAGGTGGCGCAGCACCTCGGTGAGCGACTCCGAGGCGAACACCGGTCGCGGCGCCCGCCGCTCCACCACGCGCGCGCCGAGCACGGCCTCCTCCGCCGGCTCGGTGGGGCCGGCGGCCGGCACCTGGAGGGGCGGCGACGCGGTGTCCATGGCCTCGTCGGCGCGCAGCTCGAGGAAGGAGCGCCACGGCGCGGTGCGGTCGATGTCCTGGCCACGCCGCAGCAGCTTGGTGGTGTAGATGGTGCCGTAGCTGACGCGGCGGGAGACGAGCGTGGCGATCGCCACCGTGAGCATGATCGGCAGCGTGATGGAGTAGTCGCCGGTCATCTCGACCACGCTGGCCAGCGCGGTCAGCGGGGCGCGGGTCGACGAGCCGAACACGCCCGCCATGCCCACCGCGGCGTACAGCGCCGGGTTGCCCGCGGCCGCGCCGAACACGTGGCTGACGAGCGCGCCGTAGAGGACACCCGTCATGAGCCCGATGAACAGCGACGGGGCGAACACACCACCGGAGCCGCCCACCCCGAGGGTGAGGCTCGTGGCGAGGATCTTGGCCAGGAGCAGCACCAGCACGAACCACGTCGCGTAGTTGCCGGCCAGCGCCTTGAACATCACCGGGTAGCCCACGCCGTACATCTGCGGCACCGCCAGCAGCAGCGCCCCGACGGCCAGGCCGCCGACGATGGGCCGGGCCCACTCGGGCCGGCTGCCCCAGAGGCGGTCGCAGACCTCCTCGATCCAGTAGAGGGCCGCGCGGAACAGCTGGCCGACGAGGGCCGCACCCACCGCGAGCACGGCGACGAGCACGTAGTCCGCGGAGCCGTGGAGCGTGGCGCCGTGGGGGAACTGGGACAGGAACGGCTGGTTGCCCAGGATGGGGCGCGCCACGGCGTCCGCCAGCATGGCGGACAGCATCACCGCGAAGAGGGCGTCGCCCGACATCTCCCGCAGGATGATCTCGACGCCGAAGAAGACGCCGGCGATGGGCGCGTTGAAGGTCGCGGCGATGGCGCCGCCCGCGCCGCACGCGACGAGGATGCGCAGCCGGGACTCGGGCACCCGTACCCACTGGCCCAGCGTCGAGGCCAGGGCCGAGCCGATCTGCACGATCGGCCCCTCGCGCCCGACGCTGCCGCCGGTGCCGATGGTCACCGCGGAGGCCATCGCCTTGACCGCCGCGACGCGCGGCCGCATCCGGCCACCGTTCTCCGCGACCGCGACCATCACCTCGGGCACGCCGTGGCCGCGTGCCTCACGGGCGTACCGGTAGACCACCGGGCCGTAGACGATGCCGCCGAGCACCGGGATGACCACGTAGAAGGCCAGACCCAGCCACGGCAGGTGCGAGCTGGCCACGCGGCCGCTCTGCCCGAACTCGCCCTGGCCCGTGACCAGCCAGGTCACCAGCGAGATGAGGTAGCGGAAGCCCACCGCCGCCAGCCCGGAGGCGGCTCCGACACCCACTGCTAGCGTGAACAGGCCGAAGCGGGAGCTGCGGAGCCAGGACGACGACGAGGACGACATGCGTGCAATGATGCAACTGTTGCACGCTTACACGCGAATCAGCCGGGGGTGGACATGACGAACGCCGAGGCCGCGGGCTCGATCCCCGCGGCGGTCGATGCGACGCTCACCGCGTCACGCGCCCTCCTCGGCGTGGTCGCGCGCTCCGTCGCCAGTGCCCTCGAGCACGTCACCCCACCCCAGTTCCGGGTGCTCGTCATCCTCTCCACGGACGGCCCGCTGCGCACCAGCACGCTGGCCGCCCGCATGGGCGCGGTGCCCTCCACCTTCACGCGCTCGCTGGACCGCATGGAGGCCGGCGGCTGGATCACCCGCCGCGAGAACCCCGACAGCCGGCGCGAGGTGCTCGTCGACCTCACCGACGAGGGCCGGCAGCTGGTGCGCGACGCCACCGACCGGCGCCGCGAGGAGATCCGCTCCGTCATCACACAGCTGTCCCCCGCCGAGCGCGCCGACGTGGTGCGCGGCCTGACGCTCTTCAGCTCCGCCGCGGGCGAGCCGCCGGTCGACGAGCTGCTCGTGCCGGGACTCTGACCGGCCTCCTCGGCGCCGGGCTCAACTCGACCCGCGGCCGGCGCCTGTCCATCTGCGTCGTGCAGTCCCAGCCTCGAGTGCGCTGTCAGCGATCCGAACAAGCTGCACCAGGTTCTCGGGGAAGAAGTCGACCCCGCCCACCTCCAGCTCGTCGACGGACCACCAGCGCCACGACGTCACCGCCTCGCGCTCGAGCTCCGTCCAGCCGTCAACCGTCAGATCCACGTCCGCAGTCCGCGCGGCGAAGAAGTGCTCCACCTGATGACGCGCCACGCCGTGGTCGACGAAGTCGAACTCCCGACGCTCGAAGGGCCCGACGAGGCGCAGGCCCGACAGTCCCGTCTCCTCGCGCACCTCACGCACCGCCGCGTCCGCGAGCGACTCGTCGGCCTCCAGCGCACCGCCGGCGGTGAACCAGTAGCGCACCGTGTCGCCGGGATCCGCCAGATCGCGAGCCTCGAACAGCAGCACCCGCGACGACCCGTCCAGCAGCAGCACCCGCGCGCACACCCTCGTCTCGCCACCCACGGAACCACACGCTAGCCAGCGACCCGTCGCGGCGGCGCCTACATGACGGGTCACGTGCGAGCGGCGCGACCGAGGGCACCCCTCCGGCCGGCGTCGACCACCTGCCGGCACGACGGTTCGGGCTGTGCCGGGAGGCGGGGCCACGCCACCTCGAGCGGGCCAGATGCGCCGAAAGCCCGCCGGGCGGCCGCGGACGTTTCGTGCTGGACCGGAGAAGTCACGGGTGGAGGCTTGAACGGCGAGCCGGACCGACCGGGGGACATATGTCCGGGGGACGGGCCGGATCGCGCTGGGAGCATCGTCGCGTCAGTCCAGACCACATCTGATTCACGGGAGCGTCCGGTGGAGAAGAGACTTGGTGTGGTGTCGATCATCGTGGAGCGGTCGGTCGCCCCCGTCGATGACGTCAATGACCTGCTCTCGCAGTTCAGCGACGGGATCATCGGACGGCTCGGGCTTCCCCACCCGGCGCGCGGCGTGAACATCATCACCGTCGTCGTCGACACCTCCGTCGAGCGCGTCTCCGCGCTCACGGGCAAGTTGGGCAAGCTCCCCGG
>JAJYTJ010000184.1 GCA_021793115.1 Actinomycetes bacterium
ATGAGATCGGGGTCGAAGACGTGGACCTCGCTCTGGTCGGGCCCGGTCGCCCGCACCACGACGCTGCACGGCAGCAGCACGCCGATCCGAGGGTCGGCGGCGAGCGCACCCTCGGCCAGGGCCGGGTTGCACGCTCCGAGGATGACGTAGGGCTCGATCTGGGTGCCGCGCTTGGCCAGGAGCGTCGCCTGCATGTCGATCTCGGTGAGGATGCCAAAGCCGTGCGCGCCGAGCGCCTCGCGGGTCCGGGTCACCGCCTCGGCGAAGGGCACGTTCAACTGTGCGGTGCGCTGGAACTCCATCGGTTCCTCCTGGGTCGGGGTCGGGCGGGTCACCACGAGCAGACGTCGTGGTTCCGCCATGCGTCACCGATACACGTTGGGAAACTCGGGCGAGCGGATGCGGCAATGGCTTGATCGAGCCTTCATTGTTGCAGCGTCGCTGCGCCCCCGGTAGCGCCCGCTCAAGGCCGCGGTGTTGGCGGCTCCGGTCGCCCGGATCTGCCGCGGTGCGGGCGGCTCCGCTCGCCCGGACGGCCACTGGCGGGCAGGCAGACTAGATCTATGCCCGCTGACGTCGGAGAAGTTCAACCTCTTCTCCAGCTTCTGGTCGCCCAAGCTGGTGGCGCGCCTCAACGACTACGAGGTCAAGCTGGTCAAGGTCAAGGGTGAGTTCGTGTGGCACACCCACGAGGACACCGACGAACTCCTTCTCGTGATCGAGGGCAGGCTCACCATTCAGCTGCGGGACCGAGACGTCGTCCTCGGGCCAGGCCAGCTCTTCGTTGTCCCTCGTCGAGTGGAGCACTGTCCGCGGGCCGACGGCGAGGTGAAGGCCCTGCTGCTTGAGCCCGCGGGAGTTGTCAACACTGGCGATGCCGACGGAGACCTGACCGCCGCCGTCGAGGCAATCTGACAGCGTTCATGTTCTCGGCGCGAAGCGCGTGACCATCAGCCAGCCGAGCTGGCCCGTGCCTTCGACGCACTGCCCGGTCAGGCGGACCCGGCGACGGCACGGCGACCCCGGCGCCCGGGATCGCGTCGGACACCGGCCCGTTGCCCGGTCATGCCGCAGTACGGGCGGGAACGCCCGCCGGGAGGTTCGTCGTCCGCTTCGGGCGCATGCGTACGGACTCTCCCTCGGGCGTCGAGGGCCTAGCGCTATGCAAAGTTTAGTTGTCCTGACTAAACTCTACATAGTGAACGACGAGCGAGAGGTTCTGCGTCTCATGTCGCGCACTCCGATGCGGACCGTGCGCGCGGCCGACCTCGCCCATGTCTACGCCCATCCCGGGCCACAGCTGGCGATCCTCGAGCGGCGCGGAGTCGTCCACAGGCTCGCCAACGGCTTCTACTGCGCCATCCCGCCCGAGTACGTCGGCGGCGCCTGGCGTCCGACGATCGAGGCAGCGGCTGCCGCCGTGGCTACGGCGATGTACGGGGATCGGGTCCCGGTGCTCACCGGGTTGACCGCCGCGCGCATGCACCGTGCACTTCCGCGGGCCATCGGCGTCGGATATGTGGCCGTGCCGACCCAGCGTCGCGCACTGCGAATGGCCGACCGAGACGGGGAGATCAGGTTCGTCATGCGCGTGGTGGGCCAGCTTGACGCCGTGGCCCTGACCACGGACCTCGGCCAGGCGCTGGCGACGACCCCTGAGCAGACCGTCCTCGACCTGGCTCGTCTGGACCCACGGAGCGAAGACGTCGATGGGCGCGAGGCGATCGACGCGCTGTGGCCGCTGTGCGATCCGGAAAGACTCGGCGAGATCGCGGGCCGGCAGCGGATGAAGGCGACCTACGCGCGCGTGGCGGCCGGCCGATGAGCGCCAGCCTCTACGACGAGTTCGACGCTGTCGCCGAGCGGTTCGGCGTCGACCTCGAACAGGTGCGGCGTGACCATCTGCTCTCGCACGTCCTCGCCGCGATCGCTGCCGGGATCTCCACCGACGACGTCGTGTTCTTCGGTGGCACCGCGTTGTCGCGCACCTACCTGGCGGACGCGCGCCTCAGCGAGGACATCGATCTCATCGCCCTGGTACCTCGGGCGCAGCTCGCCGGCGCGATCGAGTCCGCCGTGGCGCGCGGGCTCGCCCGATCCCACGGCCGCGTCTCATGGCTTCCGGCGCTGGCCGCAACGTCGGGCAGCCAGCCGGCGGCGCTGTCGGTCGAGGGCCTCGACGGCATCCAGGTCCAGCTGCGCGCCGACGACGGGTACACCTGGCCCACCGAGGTCCGCGACGTCGATCAGCGGTACAGCGATGCCCCGCCGGCGCGACTGCGAACGCTTACCGCTCCCGCGTTCGCGGCCGCCAAGCTCGCCGCCTGGATGGACCGACGTGCACCCCGTGACCTGTACGACCAGTGGGCCATGAGTGAACGCGGCCTCATCGACGACGCGGCCCTCGACGTCTTCGTCCGCCACGGGCCGACCGCGAAGCCGCCCGCGCGGTGGGTGTTCAGCTCCGGCCCCGACGAGAAGACGTGGCGCGCCGTACTCGGCCACCAGACTCGCCTCACCGTCACCGCCGCTCAGGCGTTGGCGGCCGTGGCCGCTGCGTGGGCCTCGGCGGATCTGAGGCGCGGCCGGACGGCGACGGGGAAGTGATCCTCACGACGGCGCGCTCGCACTCTCGCTGCGGGACCGGTCGGGCAGGAGTAGGTGAGCACCGCGGTCGTCCGGCGTTGCCGTCTGAGCGGTGAAGTCGACCACGGCGGGTGGTGCCTCACTCTGCACCGGCGGCGTCGGCGAGCTGGTGCAGCTGGTGATCGCGCCAAGCAGTGCCATCGTCGGCAGTGCGGTGGCCAGCGCGGCGCTGCGCGACCGCATGGACCGAAGTGTGGCAGCCGCTGCCGCCGCCCTCAGCCTGAGCCGCAGGCCCACAGCGCGGCTGTCGATCGCGGCCGGTGCGGTCAGGCCGGCCGGACCGCGCGGCAGCGGGACCTACTCGTGGCTCGCGAGCAGCGGGATGAGTGCGGCGAGCTGGCGGCGCCAGTGTTCGGCCATGGAGGAGCCGCCGTGGCCTTCGTCGTCGACGACGATGAGTTGACTGCCGGGCCAGGCCTGGTGGATGCGCCAGGGCGCGTCGAGCGGGCTGCTGACGTCGAGGCGGCCGTGGATCAACCAGCCCGGGATGCCCGCCAGCCGCCCGGCGTGGTCGACGATCTCGTCAGGGGCGAGCCAGGAGTTGTTGCGCCAGCAGTGCGTGACCTGCCGGGCGAAGCCGAGCCGGAACCGCGGGTCGTCGTCCCGGGGGTTGGGTTGCGCGTTGGCGGTCGTGGCGACGTGTGCGTCCTCCCAGCGGCACCAGGCGACCGCGGCCGCCTCCCGGACCGCTGGGTCGGGGTCCATCAGCAGCCGGTGGTAGGCGTCGACGAGGCGCAGGTGACGCAGGTGCGGCGGCACGTGGTCACGGAACTCCTGCCACTGCCGCGGGAAGAAGCGCCCGGCGTGCACGGTGAGCCAGTCGACGTCGTCGGCCGTGCCCGTGCTGACCGCCGCCAGGACCACCGCCGTGACCCGGTCCGGATGTCGCTCGGCGTACGTGAGGCCGAGCACCGACCCCCACGAGATGCCGAAGACGGCCCAGCGGTCGATGCCCAGGTGCGCTCGTAGCCGTTCCATGTCGGCGACGTGGTGCGCCATGTCGATGCTCGCCCAGTGCACGCCTTCTTCGCTGGCGTGCGGAGTGCTTCGGCCCGCCGCGCGCTGGTCGAACAGGATGGCCCGGTGCCTCTGCGGGTCAAAGCTGCGCCGCGCGTTCGGGGTGCACCCGGACCCGGGACCGCCGTGCACGTACACCACCGGCAGCCCGTCGGGCGAGCCGACCTGCTCGTAGTACAGAACATGACCGTCGCCGACCGGCAGATGCCCGACGTCGAACGGTTCCGGCGGCTGCCCCAACGTCACTCCGCCGAGTATGCCTGACACCCCTTCTGCGACCGCCGGAGCCCTGAGCTCAGACCGTGCCGGCGCCGGTGCGCGAGCGGACCACTCTGTCCGACCGCCGGGGAGCCCGGTGCGTCCTTGGTGGCGAGGTTGAGGTGACTGAGCCCGTCCACGACTTGTCTGCGTGATCGTCGGGCCGGAGGAGATCAGAGGCAGACTGCGCCCGGAGAACCCCTGGTTCCCCGTGATCGAGCGCGGGTTCCAATCCCGCCACCTCCACCTTTCGTGGGTATGACCGCTCCATGCGGCGACGGCGCGTGGTGCGCCTACCGCAGCGCAGCCGCCAGCCAACAGGTCACACACGCTCGGGATCCGGCACGCCGTCTCACTCGCAGATCGCTGGATGCCGAATGCTCGCTGGCCTTGGCGTGGCACTCTGTGGCGGCAGCAGTCGAGTCGGCACTGGAGGGGTGGGGTGGAGATCCGGGCGTTGAGGCTCGCCGACGAGGCTGCAGCCAGGGCTGCACACGCTGAGCTGGCCGCGGAGGACTTCACGTTTCTGCCCTTCTACGAGCCCTCGGAGCCCTGGCGCGACTACCTGCGCCGCGTGGACCGTCTGCGCCGGGGGGAGGGCCTGGCCCGCCAGTTCGTCCCGTGGACGGACCGGTACGCCGTCGTCGACGAGGTGGTTGTCGGCCGCGTGTCCGTGAGGCATCGACTGACGGAAAGCCTGATGCAGGTGGGCGGGCACATCGGCTACGGCGTTCGGCCGCAGTACCGGCGACGCGGGTACGCGACGACGCTGCTGCGCGCCGGTCTGGCCATCGCCCGAGACCTGAGCATCGACCGAGCGCTCGTCACCTGCGACGACGACAACATCGGGTCCGCCACAGTCATCGAGCGTTGCGGGGGTGTGCTCGAGAACGTCGCGCTCCTCCCCGACGCGGGTCCCAAGCGCAGGTACTGGGTGCCCACCCGAGCCGTCACTTCGGACGAGCCGACGTCTACTTCCGCGTAGCGATGCGCCTCCCGAGTCGACCCCAGGTGGGCGCACGGTGGTCGAGATGCGCGAGCAAACGCCTCACCGATCGCAGTTTCGCCAGAAGGGCTATGCATCTGACTGACACATCCATGTGCTGGTCAGCGCCGGTTCGCACTCGCGGAGCGTCAGGGGCTACAGGTCCGCGGCGGTCGGCGCCGTGGGTGTGAAGCCCCGAGTGTCGACGACGTGTTGAGACTGACCCTCTAGCGACGGATTGGGACTGACCCCCTCCGGGACGCTGGAGGGGTGATCGCACTGGAGGATTGGGCTGAGGTCCGTCGGCTGCATCGGGCCGAGGGGATGCCGATCAAGGAGATCGCGCGTCGGTTGGGGCTGGCGCGCAACACGGTTCGGGCGGCGTTGCGGGCTGAGGGCCCGCCCTCGCGCGAACGAGGTCCGCGGGGCTCGGCCGTTGACGAGGTCGAACCGCAGCTGAGGGCGTTGTTGGCGGAGTTCCCGCGGATGCCGGCGACGGTGATCGCCGAGCGGATCGGGTGGACCCGGTCGTTGACGATCTTGAAGGACCGGATCCGGCAGCTGCGACCGTTGTTCACCCCGCCGGACCCAACCGACCGCGTCGAGTACTGCCCGGGCGAGGTCGCCCAGTGCGACCTGTGGTTCCCCCCGCAGGCGGTCCCGGTGGGCGGCGACCAGGAGCGGGTGCTGCCGGTGCTGGCGATGACGTGCGGATACTCGCGGGTCACCGACGCGGTGATGATCCCGTCCAGGAAGGCCGGGGACATCTTGGCCGGGATGTGGCAGATCGTCACCGGCTGGGGCGCCAGCCCGCGCACCTTGGTCTGGGACCGCGAAGCTGCGATCGGCGGGACGGGCAAGCTCACGATCGAGGCGGCGAGCTTCGCCGGGACGATCGGGGTGCGAATCAAGCTCGCCCCGCCGCGGGATCCGGAGTTCAAGGGCCTGGTCGAGCGGCGCAACGGGTTCTTCGAGACCTCGTTCCTGCCCGGGCGCACGTTCACCTCACCGTTCGACTTCAACGCCCAGATGAGCGGCTGGCTGGCCGAGCGGGCGAACACGCGGGTGCTGCGAGCGATCGGGTCGCAGGCGCCGACGGCTCGGTGGGCCGCGGACCGGGCCGCGATGGTCGATCTGCCGCCGGTGGTCCCGCCGATCGGGCTGACGCACCGGGTCCGGCTGGGGCGCGACTACTACGTGCGCATCGACGCCAACGACTACTCCGTCGACCCGCGGGCCATCGGCCGTTTCGTCGACGTGCTGGCCACCCCGGCCCGAGTCGTGGCCAGTTGCGCGGGGCAGGTCGTGGCCGACCACGCCCGCGACTGGGGTCACGCACGCACGATCACCGATCCGGCCCACCAGGAGACCGCCAGGGCGCTGCGCGCCGACCTGGCGGTCCGCCGCCAGCAGCAGGCCCGCTCGACCCGCCTTCACGCCGATGGGCACGTCGTGGCGATCCGGGCACTGCCGGACTACGACGCCTTGTTCGGCGTCGACTTCGACCCCCGCCCCGACCTGGGAGCGGTGACCGCGGAAGGGAAGTAGATGACCACCACCACGAAGACCCGGCCGGCCCCCGAGGGGCTCGCCTCCAAGCTGGCCTACCTGACCAGGGTGCTGAAGACCCCGACGATCGGGCGGACCTGGGACACCCTGGCCGAGGCGGCCAGGGAGGCGAACTGGTCGCACGAGGAGTACCTGGCCGCGGTCCTGGAACGCCAGGTCGCCGACCGGGAGTCCGCCGGCACCACGATGCGGATCCGCACCGCCCACTTCCCGGCGATCAAGACCCTGGAGGACTTCAACCTCGAGCACCTGCCCTCGCTGCGCAAGGACGTGCTGGCCCACCTGGCCACCGCCACGTTCGTGCCCAAGGCCGAGAACGTGATCCTGCTCGGCCCGCCCGGCCTGGGAAAGACGCACCTGGCCATCGGCCTGGGCATCAGGGCCGCCCAGTCCGGCAACTCGGTGCTGTTCGACACCGCGACGAACTGGATCGACCGCCTGGCCCGCGCCCACCACGCCGGCGCCCTGGAGACCGAGCTGAAGAAGATCCGCCGCTACAAGCTGATCATCATCGACGAGGTCGGCTACATCCCCTTCGACACCGACGCCGCCAACCTGTTCTTCCAGCTCGTGGCCTCCCGCTACGAGACCGGCTCCATCCTCGTCACCTCGAACCTGCCGTTCGGACGCTGGGGCGAGGTCTTCGGCGACGAAGTCGTCGCCGCCGCCATGATCGACCGCCTCGTCCACCACGCCGAAGTCCTCACCCTCGCAGGCGAGTCCT
>JAJYTJ010000023.1 GCA_021793115.1 Actinomycetes bacterium
GTCATCGTCCGCGCGGCCCAGACCGGCAAGATCGGCGACGGCAAGGTGTGGGTGACGCCGGTCGACGACGTGGCCCGCGTCCGCACCGGCGAGCACGGCGACACGGTGCTGTGAGCGCATGACGGCGTCGCCGACCCCCTCGGCGCAGCCCGACCCGCAGGTCCCGCACCCCGTCCTGGGGGTGCGGGACCTGCGGCGTGAGCGGCTGGCGCTCGCCGCGTCGCTGACCGGCCCCGGCGCCGACGGCGTCGCCCGCCGGCAGGCCGTCGCCGCGCTCGTCGTGCAGCGTCTCGGCGAGCTCTGGGCGTCCGCGACCGCCGAGCTGGACAGCTCCGGGATCGCTCTCGGTGTCGTCGGGAGCGTCGGCCGCGGCGACGCGTCACCCATCAGCGACCTCGACCTGCTGCTGATCCACGAGGGGCGTGGCCGCACCGCGGGTGACCTGCAGCGGCTCGCGGAGCGGCTCTGGTACCCGATCTGGGACGCCGGCCTCGACCTCGATCACTCGGTGCGCTCGCTCGCGCAGTGCCGCCAGGTGGCCAGCCGGGACCTGCCGGCGGCGGTCGGGCTGCTCGAGCTGCGGCACGTCGCCGGCGACCCGGCGGTCGTGGCCCGCGCGATGTCGGCACTGCTCGAGGACTGGCGCGCCGCCGCCCGCCGGCGGCTGCCCGAGCTGCTGTCCTCCACCAAGGCCCGGGCCGAGCGGTTCGGCGAGCTCGCCTACCTGCTGGAGCCCGACCTCAAGGAGGCTCGTGGCGGCATCCGGGACGCCGTGGTGCTGTCCGCTCTCGCCGCCACCTGGCTCACCGACCGGCCGCACGGCGCCGTCGACACCGCCTACCACCACCTGCTGGACGTTCGGGACGCCGTCCAGCTGGTCACGGGACGCCACACCAACCGTCTGGTGCTGGCCGACCAGGACGAGGTGGCCGCCCGCGTGGGGTTCGACGACCGGGACGACCTGCTCGCGTCGATCGCAGAGGCGGGTCGGGTCATCTCGTACGCGCTGGACAGCACCGCGCGCAACGCCCGGCAGGCGCTGCAGCGTCCGGCACCGCCGTTCCTGGTGCGCGGGCGGCGCCAGCCGCCGCGGCTGCGCACCATCGCCGAGGGCCTCGTCGAGCACGACGGCGAGCTGGTCCTCGCGGTGGACGCCCACCCGGCCGACGACCCCGTGCTGTCGTTGCGTGCGGCCGCCACCGCCGCGCGCACCGGGCTGGTGCTCTCGCCCGTGACGGTCGCCAGCCTCGAGGCCACGCCGCCGCTGCCGGTGCCGTGGCCGGCGGCGGCGCGGGCCCAGATGATCGCGCTGCTCGCGTCCGGGCCCGCGCAGGTGCCGGTGTGGGAGGCGCTGGACCTCGCCGGGGTGGTCACCACGTGGATTCCGGAGTGGGCGGGCGTGCGCAACCGCCCGCAGCGCTCGCCGATCCACCGGCACACGGTGGACCGTCACCTCGTCGAGACGGTGGCCCGCATCGGCAAGGACCCGCGGGGCGGGCCGGCGTCCGAGACGCTGCTGCTGGCGGCGCTGCTGCACGACATCGGCAAGCGGGCCGGCGCCGGCGACCACGCGGTCGTGGGCGCCCGGCTGGCCGGCCCGATCGCCCGGCGGATGGGCTTTCGGGACGCGGTCGCCGACGACGTCGCGCGGCTCGTGCGCGAGCACCTCGTGCTGCCCGACCTGGCGACGCAGCAGGACCCCACCGACCCGGCGACCGTCGACCGGCTGCTCGAGGCGGTGGACCACCGCGAGGACCTGCTCGTGCTGCTGCGCGCCCTCGTCGAGGCGGACGCGTCGGCGGCCGGCCCCGCGGCGTGGACCGCCTGGCGGGCGACGCTCGTCGACGAGCTCGTCGCCCGGGCGACCACCCGGCTGGCAGGTACCCTGGGGCGTCCGTCCGACTGAGTGAGGCGCCGTGTTCAACAACCTCTCCGACCGCCTGACGTCGACCTTCCGGAACCTGCGCTCCCGGGGTCGGCTGTCGGAGGCGGACGTCGACGCCACCGTCCGCGAGATCCGCCGGGCGCTGCTCGATGCCGACGTCGCCGTCCCCGTCGTCCGGCAGTTCACCGCGGCGGTGCGTGAGCGGGCGCTCGGCGCCGAGGTGTCCGGCGCGCTCAACCCGGCGCAGCAGGTCGTCACGATCGTGCACGACGAGCTCGTCACGATCCTCGGTGGCGCGACGCGGACGCTGACGCTCGCGAAGCGCCCACCCACGGTCGTGCTGCTCGCCGGCCTGCAGGGGGCCGGCAAGACGACGCTGGCCGGCAAGCTCGCCGTGCACCTGCGTGAGCAGGGCCACACTCCGGTGCTCGTCGCCGCGGACCTGCAACGTCCGAACGCGGTGACCCAGCTGCAGGTGGTGGGGCAGCGTGCCGGCGTGCCGGTGTTCGCGCCGCACCCGGGCAACCAGGCGAGCGACGACCTCGACACGCTGCCGCTGGGCGCCGACCCGGTCGCGGTCGCGCGCGACGGCGTCGCGTTCGCGGCCGACAAGCAGCACGACGTGGTCATCGTCGACACCGCCGGCCGGCTGGGCGTCGACGAGGCGATGATGCGGCAGGCCGCCGACATCCGCGACGCCGTGCAGCCGGACGAGATCCTGTTCGTCGTCGACGCGATGATCGGCCAGGACGCCGTGGTCACCGCGCAGGCGTTCGCGGAAGGCGTCGGCTTCACCGGCGTGGTGCTGTCGAAGCTCGACGGTGACGCGCGTGGCGGTGCCGCGCTGTCCGTGGCCACCGTGACGGGGCGGCCGATCCTCTTCGCCTCCACGGGCGAGCGGCTCGACGACTTCGAGGTGTTCCACCCCGACCGGATGGCCTCGCGCATCCTCGACATGGGCGACGTGCTCACGCTCATCGAGCAGGCGCAGAAGGCGTTCGACGCCGAGCAGACCGAGCGGATGGCTGGCAAGCTCGCGGCCGGCGAGGACTTCACGCTCGACGACTTCCTCATGCAGATGCAGCAGCTGCGCAACGCCGGCCCGCTGAAGAAGATGCTCGGGATGCTCCCGGGCATGGGCCAGATGCGCGAGGCGCTCGACTCCTTCGACGAGCGCGAGGTCGACCGGATCCAGGCGATCATCCAGTCGATGACGCCGGCGGAGCGGAACACCCCGAAGCTCATCAACGGCTCGCGGCGCGCCCGCATCGCCCGCGGTTCCGGGACGCAGCCCTCCGACATCAACCAGCTGCTCGAGCGGTTCGACCAGGCGCAGAAGATGATGCGCCAGATGGCCAAGAGCGGCGGCGCGATGCCGGGCCTGGGCAACCTGCCCGGCAGCGGCAAGAAGGCCAGGGGTCGCCAGGCGCCGCCTCCGAAGAAGGTCAAGGGCCGGTCGGGCAACCCCGCCAAGCGCGCCCAGCAGGAGCAGCAGGCGACCGGGCGGCGCGTCGCGGGTCCCGCGGCGCCGGCGCCGGGGTCGGCGTTCGGCCTCGGCGGGCGGACGGCGCCGCCGGAGCCCGGCGAGTTCGACCCCACCGCCCTGGGCAACCTCTTCGGCGGCCGTTGACCGATGGCGCTGCACCTGCGTGGCCCGGTGCTGCTCGACGCCGAGCGCACGGCGGGTCAGGCGTGGGTGGTGGGGGACCGGATCACGTTCGAGCGCCCCGACGAGGCCGTGGACGGCGTCCTGGACGGCTGGGTGCTGCCGGGCCTCGTGGACGTGCACTGCCACGTGGGCCTGGCAGCCACCGGCGCGGTGGACGCGGCGACCGCCGAGCGGCAGGCGCTCGCGGACCGCGACACGGGCGTGCTGCTCGTCCGGGACGCCGGCTCGCCGTCGGACACCCGCTGGATGGACGGTCGGAGCGACCTGCCGCGCCTGCTGCGCGCCGGGCACCACCTGTCCCTCCCCAAGCGCTACCTGCGGTACTACGGGCGCGAGCTGGCCTCGCCCGACGAGCTCCCGGGAGCGGTGACCGAGGAGGCGCGGCGGGGCGACGGCTGGGTCAAGATCGTCGGTGACTGGATCGACCGCGATCTCGGCGCGGCGGGCGACCTGCGGCCGCTGTGGCCCGACCCGCTCGTGGCGGAGGCGATCGCCGCGGCGCACGCCGCGGGCGCGCGGGTGACCGTGCACACCTTCGCCACCGAGACGCTCGACGCCCTGCTGGCCGCCGGCGTGGACTGCCTCGAGCACGCGACCGGCGCCGACGCGCGCCAGATCGAGCGCATCGCCGCCGCAGGCATCCCGGTGACGGCCACGATGCTCCAGGTGGACCGGTTCGACGAGATCGCCGCCGCCGCCACGAGGTATCCGGTCTACGCCGCCCGGATGCGCGCGATGCACGCGCGCCGCCGCCAGCACGTGCACGACCTGTTCGACGCGGGAGTGCCGATCCTCGTCGGCACCGACGCCGGCGGCACCATCGCGCACGGGCGGCTGCCCGCGGAGGCCGCCGCCCTCGTCGCTGCCGGCATCCCGGCCGCGGACGTGGTGGCCGCCGCCACCTGGCGCGCACGGGCCTGGCTCGGCGTCCCGGCGCTGTCCGAGGGCGCTCCGGCCGACCTCGTCGTCTACCCCGAGGACCCGCGGCGGGACATCGGTGTCCTTGCCGCGCCGACCGCCGTGGTGCTGCGCGGCAGCCGCGTCGCGTAGCCGCCCGCACGTCTGGCACAATGGTCCGCTGTACTCGGCGGGCGCAGCCCCTCTACCTGCGCCGGGCCGCGTCCCCGGTCGGACCGGCGCCCAATCCCCACGGGCCGGACGGCGAGACCACCCCAAGACCTTCAGGAGAAGACCCGCTCGTGGCCACCAAGATCCGCCTCAAGCGCCTGGGCAAGATCCGCGCGCCGTACTACCGCATCGTCGTCGCCGACTCGCGTTCCCGTCGCGACGGCAAGGTGATCGAGGAGATCGGCAAGTACCACCCCACCGAGGAGCCGTCGCTCATCGAGGTCGTCTCCGACCGTGCCCAGTACTGGCTCGGAGTCGGCGCGCAGCCGACCGACCAGGTCCTCGTGCTGCTCAAGGTCACCGGCGACTGGCAGAAGTTCAAGGGCCTGCCGGGCGCCGAGGGCACCCTCCGGGTGAAGGCCGGCAAGGTCGACCCCAAGGCTGCCGTCGAGGCCGCCGCCGCCGACGCCGAGAAGGTCAAGGCCACGGTCTCCGCGACGAAGGCGGCGGAGCCCGTCAAGGAGCCGGCGGCCGACGCGGCCCCCGCCGAGGACGAGCAGGCCTGACGTGCTCGCCGACGCGCTCGAGCACCTCGTGCGTGGCATCGTCGACCACCCGGACGACGTGCAGGTCCGCGCCGCGACGCTGCGTCGCGGCGAGCTGCTGGAGGTCCGGGTGCACCCGGACGACCTCGGGCGGGTGATCGGCCGGGGCGGGCGCACCGCGCGCGCGCTGCGCACGGTCGTCAGCGCCCTGTCCGCCGAGGGGACCGTGCGCGTCGACGTCGTCGACGTCGACCGTCGCTGACGGGCCGCGCGTGCTGCTGACCGTCGCCCGCATCGGACGCGCGCACGGGCTGCACGGGGAGGTTGCCCTCGACGTCCGGACGGACGTGCCCGAGGAGCGGTTCACCCCGGGCGCCGTGCTGGCGACCGACCCGGCGTCCGCCGGGCCCCTCACGGTGGCGGGCACCCGTGTCCGCCAAGGTCGCTGGCTCGTGACGTTCACCGGGGTCGCGGACCGCACCGCTGCCGAGGCGCTGCTCGGCGTCGAGCTCGTCGTCGACCCGGACCAGGACACCGCGGTGGACGACGAGGACGCCTGGTACCCGCACGAGCTCGTCGGGCTGCGTGCCGAGGCCACGGACGGCCGCCCGCTCGGCGAGGTCGTCGGGCTTGAGCACGCTCCGGCGCACGACCTGCTGGTGCTGCGGGAGCCGGACGGTGCCCGGACGCTCGTGCCGTTCGTCCGGGCGATCGTGCCGGTCGTGGACGTGCCGGGGGGCCGGGTGGTGCTGGACCCGCCCGGAGGGCTGCTCGCCTCGGACGCGGCGCACCTCGTCGTCTCCGACGACCGGACGGGTGCGGGTGACGACCCCACCGGCGACGGGTTCGAGGACGAGACCGACGGTCCGGCCGGCGACCAGGCTCGGGCCGACCGCCCGGAGCGCTGACGTGCGCGTCGACGTCGTCACGATCTTCCCGGAGTACCTGGCGCCGCTCGAGCTGTCGCTCGTCGGCAAGGCCCGCGCCGCCGGTCTGCTCGACGTGCGCGTCCACGACCTGCGTGACTGGACCGCCGACCGCCACCGCACCGTCGACGACACGCCGTTCGGGGGCGGGGCCGGGATGGTCATGCGGGCCGACGTCTGGGGCCGTGCGCTCGACGAGCTGCTCGAGGACGGCCCGGCCCGGCTCGTCGTGCCGACGCCGTCGGGCGAGCCCTGGACGCAGCGCCACGCGGAGTCCTGGGCGAAGGAGGACCGCCTGGTCATCGCCTGCGGCCGGTACGAGGGCATCGACGCGCGCCTCGTGGAGCACTACGGCGAGCGGCTCCCGGTCAGCGAGGTGTCGCTCGGCGACTACGTGCTCAACGGGGGAGAGGTCGCGGCCCTCGTCGTCGTCGAGGCGGTGGCGCGGCTGCTGCCCGGCGTCGTCGGGAACCCCGAGTCGCTCGTCGAGGAGTCGCACGGTGCCGACGGGCTGCTGGAGTACCCCGTGTACACCAAGCCCGCCGTCTGGGCGGGGCTCGAGGTGCCCGAGGTGCTGACGTCCGGCCACCACGCCAAGGTGCAGCGCTGGCGCCGCGACCAGGCGCTCGAGCGCACCGCCGCCCGCCGGCCCGACCTGCTCGCGCGGCTCGACGTCGCCGGGCTCGACAAGCACGACCGCCGCACGCTGGCGGTGCTGGGCTGGACCGTCGTCGACGACCACCTGGAACCACCGCAGCCGGTCTGACGCCCTGACGGGTGACAACGCGCGCGAGGACCGGTCCGCCGCGGTGCGGGCGGTTCGGTGAGCGGGTGGCGCGTGTGGCACACTGGTCCGCTGGTGTGCGCCGATCGCGTCCCTCTGCCGCAGGGGAGGGTCGCACGGCGGCCGGTCCGCCGGTCAGCACCGGACACCCCCCGGGCCTGGCGCCCCGCTCAGCGTGCCCGACGAGCGGCGAGCCCGGCGCGACGACGTCCCTGACCTGCGACAGGACGAGAGAGCGACACCACCATGCACACCCTCGACTCCGTCGACGCGGGCTCGCTGCGCGACGACGTGCCCGACTTCCGGCCCGGCGACACCGTCAAGGTGAACGTCAAGGTCGTGGAAGGCAACCGGTCCCGCATCCAGGCGTTCCAGGGCGTCGTCATCGCGCGCCAGGGCGGCGGCGTGCGCGAGACGTTCACGGTCCGCAAGATCAGCTTCGGCGTCGGCGTGGAGCGCACCTTCCCGGTGCACGCCCCCTCGGTCGACTCCGTCGAGGTGGTCATGCGGGGCGACGTGCGGCGCGCCAAGCTGTACTACCTGCGCAACCTGCGCGGCAAGAAGGCCAAGATCCGCGAGCGTCGCGAGACGACGCCGCAGGCCTGAGCCTGGTCGTCACGAAGGGGCGGTCCCGGTCGGGACCGCCCCTTCGTCGTGCGTGCGTGCGTCGGCCCGCGTCGCGTGTGCACGGGCCGCCCGTGCGGCGTGCGAGGCTGTGCGGGTGAGCGAGTGGAACCCCGACGGGCAGCCGCGTGAGCGGCCGGCATGGGCGCCGCGGGTGTCCGGTCCCGCGGCCGCCGACGGGAGCGCAGGGGGTCCGGCGCCGGACGCCTCGTCGGCCGGGCCGGTGCCGGTGGCGTCGCCCTACCCCGAGCGGCGCGCCGGAGGCGGCGAGCCCGCCGCCGCCCCGCAGCCCACGCGGCGTGAGCGCGGCGGCACGGCCCGGCGCACCGCCCCGCCGCGCACCGGACCGCTGTCCTGGCTCCGGGAGTCGGCGATCGTGCTGGTCAGCGCGCTGATCCTGTCACTGCTCGTCAAGACGTTCTTGGTGCAGGCGTTCTGGATCCCGTCGCCGTCGATGAACAACACGCTCATCCAGGACGACCGGATCCTGGTCAGCAAGCTGGCGCCCGGTCCGTTGCACGTGCACCGCGGCGACATCGTCGTCTTCAAGGACCCGGGGGGCTGGTTGGCGGACCAGCCGACGGTGCCCGTCAGCGGGTTCCAGCATGCCGTCAACGACGTCCTGACGTTCGTCGGGCTGCGCCCGGTCGACGCCGGCCAGCACCTGGTCAAGCGGGTCATCGGCACGCCGGGCGACCACGTCGTGTGCTCCGGTCCCGACGCGCACGTGACGGTCAACGGCGTGCCGCTCGACGAGCCCTACCTCGCCCCCGGCTCCCACCCGTGCGGCATGACGTTCGACATCACCGTGCCGCCCGCCTCGTTGTGGGTGATGGGCGACAACCGCGACCACTCGGAGGACTCGCGCTACCACCGGGGCAACCCGGGCGGTGGCTCGATCCCGGAGGCGAACGTCGTCGGCACGGCGTTCGTCATCGTCTGGCCCGTCGACCGCTGGACCGTGCTGCACAACCCCGGTGCGACGTTCGCGCACGTGCCCAACCCGTCGTGAGCCCGGTCGCCGTCCCTCACCTGCGCCACGAGCGCCAGCTGCTGCGCGAGGGCGCTCGTCTTGTCGCGGGGATGGACGAGGTGGGACGCGGCTCGCTCGCGGGCCCGGTGAGCGTCGGGGTCGTCGTGGTCGACGCGGGCACGCGCTCGGCGCCGCGCGGCGTCGCCGACTCCAAGCTGCTCACCCCCGCCGCGCGGGAGGCCCTGGTGCCGGCGCTGTCGCGCTGGGGCGTGGCGCGCGCGGTGGGCCACGCCTCGGCCGAGGAGATCGACGCGGTCGGCATCATCGCCGCGCTGCGGCTGGCCGGGCGGCGCGCGCTGGCCCAGGTGGCGCTCGACGTCGGGCCGGTGGACACCGTGCTGCTCGACGGCAACCACGACTGGCTCACCGGGTCGGCCACCCTGTTCGGCGACGAGGCCGCCGCCGTTCCCGCGGTGCGGCTGCGGGTCAAGGCCGATCGTTCGTGCGCCAGCGTGGCGGCGGCCAGCGTCCTGGCGAAGTGCGAGCGCGACGCGCTCATGGTGTCGTTGGCGGCGGCGCACCCGGCCTACCACTGGGCCGAGAACAAGGGCTACGCCTCGCCCGAGCACCTGGCCGCGCTGCGTGAGCGGGGGCCGTGCGCGCTGCACCGGCGTTCCTGGCGCCTGCCCGTCGCGGGTGCGGCACCGGCGCCCGGGGTGCCGCCCACCTCCGACGAGGACGTCACGGACGCCGCTCTCGTTGGGGGGATGATGAGCACGTGAGTGCCGAGGACCTGGAGAACTACGAGACCGACGCCGAGCTGGCGCTGTACCGCGAGTACCGGGACGTCGTCGGGCTCTTCTCCTACGTCGTGGAGACCGAGCGCCGGTTCTACCTGGCGAACCAGGTGGATCTGCAGGTGCGGTCGGCGGCCGGCGAGGTGTACTTCGAGGTCACGCTCGCCGACGCGTGGGTGTGGGACGTCTACCGCTCGGCGCGGTTCGTCAAGACCGTGCGGGTCGTGACCTTCAAGGACGTCAACGTCGAGGAGCTGGCCAAGGCCGAGCTCGACCTCGGGGGGACTGCGGGCTTCACGCGGTAGCGCGGCCTCTCCGGCGCGGTCCTCACCACGCCGCCGCTTCGCCACGGGCGTCGCCGCCCCGCTGTCCCGGCGCCGTCGTCGTCATGCCGCCGCTCCGGCATGGTCGTGGTCACGCCGCTGCTCCGCCACCGTCACTTCCGCAGGGCCGCGCCGGTGGTGGCGACTCAGGTCGCACGGACCAGGCCGTGGCGTCGATGTGAGCCGACCACAGCCCGGTGACGCCCGACGACTGCCCGCCCTGTCCGGCACCGGTCACGCCAGCGGCGGGCGTGCTCGGGCACCGTGGCCCCGGAGGTGGTCGCGGTGCTGGCCAAGGATGCCGTCGGGCGGTACGGGGAAGACGTCGCGGCGCGACACGTGCAGGGGCTCGGCTGGACCGTGCTCGACCGCAACTGGCGGTGCCCGGACGGGGAGATCGACCTCGTCGCGCTCGACGGCGCGGAGCTCGTCGTGCTCGAGGTCAAGACCCGCCGGTCGGACCGGTTCGGTCACCCGTCGCTGGCGGTGACGCCGGTCAAGCTGGCCCGCCTGCGGAGGCTGACCGCGCGGTGGCTCGCCTGCCACGACGTGCACCCCGCCGCACTGCGCATCGACGTCGTCGCGATCGTCGTGCCGGGGCAGGGAGCGCCGGTCGTCGAGCACTTCGCCGGGGTGGTGTGACGTGCACCTGGGACGCACCCGCGCCGTGTGCCTCGTCGGCCTGTCGGGGCACGTGGTCGACGTCGAGGCGCACCTGGCCCCGTCGCTGCCGGCGTTCAGCCTGGTGGGGCTGCCCGACACCGCGCTGGCCGAGGCGCGTGACCGGGTTCGTGCCGCGGTCACCTCGAGCGGCTTGGCGTGGCCCAACCGGCGCATCACCGTCAACCTGTCGCCCGCCGCGCTGCCGAAGGCGGGTTCAGCCTTCGACGTCGCGATCGCGGTCGCCGTCCTCGCCGGGGCCGGGCTCGTCGACCCGGGACCGGCCGCCGCGGCGGTGCACCTCGGCGAGCTCGGGCTGGACGGCCGGCTGCGGCCGGTCCGGGGAGTGCTGCCTGCCGTCGCCGCCGCCGTCGCGGCGGGCCTGCCGCGGGTCGTCGTCCCTGCCGGCAACGTGCCGGAGGCGCGCCTCGTGCCGGGCGCGGACGTCGTGGGTGCGCAGTGCCTGGCCGAGATCGCGGCGTGGTACGGAGCGCAGGTGGACGTGCCGGACGGCGAGCCGGTCGCTGCCCTGCGACCACCGGCTCCCGTCGTCGACGTGCCGGACCTCGCCGACGTCATCGGGCAGGAGGCTGCCCGCCGGTGCCTCGAGGTCGCCGCGGCCGGGGGCCACCACCTGCTGATGGTGGGCCCGCCGGGGGTCGGCAAGACGATGCTGGCCGCCAGGCTGCCGGGCCTGCTGCCCGACCTCGACGAGGCGGCCGCGGTGGAGGTGACCGCGGTGCACTCTCTGGCCGGGGTCTTCGATCCTGCCGGCGGGCTCATCCGGCGGCCGCCGTTCGAGAACCCGCACCACACCGCGACGCCCGCTGCCGTGGTGGGGGGTGGGTCCGGGATGCCGCGCCCGGGCGCGGCATCGCGCGCGCACCGCGGCGTGCTGTTCCTGGACGAGGCGCCCGAGTTCGGCGTGGCCGTGCTGCAGACGTTGCGGCAGCCGCTCGAGCACGGCGAGGTGGTGCTGCACCGGTCAGCCGGGATCGCGCGCTACCCGGCCCGCTTCCAGCTCGTGCTGGCGGCCAACCCGTGTCCGTGCGGCAATGCCGTCGGCAAGGGACTGACCTGCACGTGCACGCCCCATCAGCGGCGACGCTACTTCGGCAAGCTCTCGGGGCCGCTGCTCGACCGTGTCGACCTGCAGGTCGACGTCGCGCCCGCGCGATCGAGCGACCGAGCGGGGGAGTCGACCGCCGTCGTGGGCGCCCGGGTGCGGGCGGCGCGGGCGGCCGCGGCCGATCGGCTGGCGGGCACCGGATGGGGCACCAACGCGGACGTGCCGGGCGGCTGGCTGCGGACCCGGCTCGGCCCCGACCGCCGACTGGTGCGCGAGCTCGACCACGCGGTCGATCGCGGCACGCTGTCGCTGCGCGGGGTCGACCGGGTGCTCCGCGTGGCATGGACGCTCGCCGACCTGAACGGGCGTGAGGCCCCGTGCTTCGACGACGTCGGGACGGCGCTCAACCTCCGGACGCGGGGGCACGGCGCATGACGGCCGACGACGAGGAGCGTCGCGCCCGGGCCGTGTGGTCCGCGACGGTGGAGCCGGGCGACCAGGCCGCCGGCGCGCTCGTCCATGCGCTCGGTGCCGCACCGGCCGGCGCGTGGGTCGGTGCGGCGTCGCGCGGCGCGCCGGACTGGACGGTTCTGCCCGGGCTGTCCGGGACGAGCCGGATGCGGCTGCTCGAGGCGGCCCGGCGATGGGTGGCACGCGCCGCCGCCGCCCCGGTGGGGGATCTGCTGGCGGCCCTGGACCTGGCGTGCGGTGCGCTCGTCGTGCCGGGTGACGACGACTGGCCCACCGGCATGGACGACCTGGGTGATGCCGCGCCGTTCGCGCTCTGGATCCGGGGCGCGCTGCCCGTCGGGCGGCCTGGCGTGGCGGTCGTCGGCTCGCGTGCGAGCACCAGCTACGGCGACCGGGTTGCGTTCGACCTCGCGCACGGCCTGGTCGGACGCGGTGCGGCCGTGGTGTCCGGCGGCGCCTACGGGATCGACGCGGCGGCGCACCGGGGCGCGATCGCCGGGGACGGCCCGACGGTCGTCGTGCTGGCGGGCGGCGTCGACCGGGGTTATCCCGCCGGCAACGCGCGGCTCTTCGAGGAGGCGGTCGGGGCGGGCGGTGCGGTCGTCTCCGAGATGCCCCCGGGCGCGCTGCCGACGAAGTCGCGCTTCCTGCAGCGCAACCGGCTCATCGCCGCCCTGACACGGGCGACCGTGGTGGTCGAGGCGGCATGGCGCTCGGGCGCACTGTCGACCGCCCACCACGCCGCGGACCTCATGCGGCCGGTCGGCGCCGTCCCCGGGCCGGTGACGTCGGTGGCCTCGGCCGGATGCCATCGGCTGCTGCGCGAGGGCGCGGCGGTGTGCGTCACGGACGTCGACGAGGTGGTCGAGCTGCTCCCGGGCGGCCGAGCGGCGTCACGGGGCGTGGTCGTCGCCGACGGTGGGCGCGGCTCGGTCGGGGACGATCGGCGGGACGCGGGCGGCGAGGGCCGTCCCGGTCCGCTCGCCGTCGGCGGCCCCGGCACGGCCGTCGACGGCCGCGAGGGTCTGGTCGCGGCGGCCGACGCGCCCTGGCTCGACCCGTCGTGCCTGCGGGTGCACGACGCGCTGAGCCTGCGTGCCGGGACGTCCGTGGACGTGCTCGCACGTCGCGCGGATCTCGACACGGACCGGGTACGCAGCGCCCTCGGGCTTCTCGAGATGGCCGGGCTGGCGGTCCGCAGGGACGACGGCTGGCGCGCGGCGCGATCGTCGGGCGCCCGCTGAGCTCCGCCTGCCGGGCGGCTCCACGCGTCAGGCGCGCCGCGGCGGCCATCCGGGTGACGGCCTCACCACAGCCCCGTTCGCACCCCACCGATCGGTCTATCGCGACACGCCTGCCGGTCGCCTACCCGGTCGACGGCGAGCCTTCCTGAATACTCCAGGTGGGTGAAATGTGGATAGCGTCGCCGCTTTTTGGTTCCCCAAAGCGGACATTACCGGCGCATTCGCCCACGCCGTGGCCTTTTCGTTGCCTTCGGCCCCTTGATCTGCGCGGGTGCACCCGACACGGTAGGGCCTGTGCAGGTGACGGGGACGGTGCAGACGCCGGGGAGCGCGGTTTCGCTCACCGCCGTCGACGCCGTCGACGCCGTCGTGCACGTCGACTTCGCCGCGCATCTGCGTTCGCAGCGGGGGCTGTCCGAGCACACGGTGCGCGCCTATCTCAGCGATCTCGACGACCTCGCGGGCTTCGCGGCGCGGCGTGGCCGCACCTCGCTGGCGGCGGTCGACCTGGGCGTGCTCCGGGCATGGTTGGCGTCGATGGCCGAACGCCGGCTCTCGCGGGCGACCATGGCCCGGCGCGCCGCCGCAGCCCGGACGTTCTTCGGGTGGGCGCTGCACACCGGGCGCGTCGGCCAGGACCCGACCACCCGGCTGGGGACCGCGAAGACCGCGACCCGCCTGCCGTCGGTGCTCAAGCAGGACGAGGTCGCCACGCTGCTCGACACCGCGGGCGCCGACGCGGAGGGCCGGGACCCCGTCGCGGTGCGCGACTGGGCGGCCGCCGAGCTGCTCTACGCCTCGGGGCTGCGGGTGGGCGAGCTGTGCGGCGCCGACGTCACGGACGTCGACCTGTCCACGCGTTCGCTGCGGGTGGTGGGCAAGGGTGACAAGGAGCGGGTCGTGCCGTTCGGCAGGCCTGCTGCGGATGCCCTGACGGTGTGGCTGACGCAGGCGCGGCCCCGGCTGGCCGGTCCGGCCTCCGGAGGCGCCCTGTTCCTGGGCGCCCGGGGCGGTCGTGTGGACCAGCGGCGGATGCGGGATGCGGTCCACGCGATGGCCCGCCGTGCCGGGGTCGACGACGTCGCCCCGCACGCCCTGCGGCACACCGCCGCGACGCACCTGCTGGAGCGGGGCTCGGACCTGCGCAGCGTCCAGGAGATCCTCGGCCACGCCAGCCTCGGCACCACCCAGCGGTACACCCACGTCTCGGCCGAGCGGTTGCGCTCGTCCTACCTGCTCGCCCACCCACGCGCATGAGCGCCCGAACGGAGTTCCCGATGAGCACCGACGCCGACACCGTCGTCCCGCCCGTGCACCTGCCGGTCGGCCGGACGGCGCCGACCGCACCGCGCGGCGTCATCCCGCGACCGCGTCGGTACCAGCAGCCCGCCGACTACGTGCCGCCGGCCCTGGCGGGCGACGACGTGGTCGACGCCTACTGGGCGGACCTGAAGTCGACGGGCGACGAGGCTGCGCGCGAATGGCTGATCATGCACTACGCGCCGCTCGTCTCGGCGGTGGCCGGCCGCGTCGGGCTGCGACTGCCGAGCATGGTCGAGCACGCCGACCTGGTGTCGTGCGGCATGTTCGGCCTCATCGACGCGATCGAGAAGTACGAGCCCGGCCGCGCGGTGCGGTTCGAGTCGTATGCGTCGAGCCGGATCCGGGGCGCGATCATCGACGAGCTGCGCGCCATGGACTGGGTGCCGCGCTCGGTGCGCACCAAGGCACGTGCCATCGACCGTGCCTTCGGCGAGCTCGAGGCCACGCTGCACCGCACGCCGACCGACACCGAGATCGCCGACCGGCTCGACGTGTCGATGGACGAGCTGCGCACCGCGTTCACGCAGCTGTCGACCGTCAACATCGTCGCGCTCGACGAGATGCTCGGCGGCGACGACCGGCCCGGTGCGATCAGCCTCGGCGACACGCTCGGCGACGACCGTGTCGAGGACCCCGCGATGTCGGTCCAGGCCCACGAGACCACGTACCTGCTGGCCCGCGCGATCGAGCAGCTGTCCGAGCGCGAGCGGATGGTCGTCGTCCTGTACTACTACGAGGGCATGACGCTGGCGCAGATCGGCCGGGCCCTCGGGGTCACCGAGTCGCGGATCTCCCAGATGCACACCGCCGCCATGCAGCGGCTGCGGACGCGGCTGGCCGACGCCGAGCGCGCTTGAGCTCAGTCGCCCTCGGGCAGCAGCACCACCGGACCGCCGCCCGGCAGCAGCGTGAGCGGGTCGACGTAGTCCAGGCCCTGACGCACGCCCCAGTGCAGGCACGCGTCCGCGCAGTGCCAACCCCGTCCGGACAGCGTCCCGACGGCCTCGCCGGCTGCGACCCGCTGCCCGACGACGACGGACGGGGTGACCGGTTCCAGGCTGCTGCGCCGGCCGTCCGCGTGCACCACCGTGACGACGCCGCGGTCCACGACCGTGCCGGCGACCGCGACCGTGCCGGCCGCGGGAGCCAGGACGGCGACGCCCGGCTCCGTCGCCAGGTCCAGGCCGCGGTGGCCGGCGGCCCAGCGCTGGGGTGGTGCCGCGAACGCCCGTAGCACGCGCACCGGGAACGGTGTCGGGGTGCGGTAGCGCACGACGACGGGGACGGTGGCGTCGGCCGCGACGGCCGCCGGCGTGGCCACCGCCGCGCCGGCGGCCACCAGCAGCCCGAGCGTCACGGTCAACCAGGCGCACAGCGTCCGTCGTCGTGGCGTCCCGACCGGGCGACGGGGCTGCGGGGGGCTCGGCGACGGGGGCGAGGGTCTGGCGGCCATGATCGGAGCGTCGCGCCGGTGCTCCGACCGCCGCGCGACCGGGCTCGCGGCCGTGGATCGCCGGGTGGGGCTGCCGGGCTGTGGTCGACTCGGGGTGACCGTCGCCGTCGAGCCCACGGCTGCAGCGACCGCGGCTCCGGCGACCCGCCGCCCCACGCACGGCCGCCGTCGGTGCGCACGCACGGTGGTGACCGTCGCGCCCCACCACCGGTCGCTGTCGGGACTCGGCCGCGTGGCCGCCGTCGGCCCCGACGGACGGTCGCCGTGCGTCCCACCACCGGGGCGCCTCGCCGCCGTCGGTGCTGGGCCGTCATCCGGTACAGTGTGCGAACGACCGGTGAGAGCCGGTCGACTTCGCGCGTCATCTCCCGCCCCGCCCGCGTCCGCGCGGCCGGAGACGGGGCCGTCGTCCGCAGCGGTCCGGGTCCTCCCGGCGCGGACACCGGCTGGCGCCAGGGGAACCGGCCGTCCGGCCGGCTCCGACAACCGAGCCGCGGGCCCGTCCACGACGGGACCGCACGAGTGTGCGTGCCCGGCTTCGCCCGGACCGCGCCGGAAGGACGTGCCATGGCCGTCGTGACCATGCGCCAGCTGCTGGAGAGCGGTGTCCACTTCGGGCACCAGACCCGTCGCTGGAACCCCAAGATGAAGCGCTTCATCTTCACCGAGCGCAACGGCATCTACATCGTCGACCTGCAGCAGTCGCTCACCTACATCGACCGCGCGTACGAGTTCGTCTCCGAGACGGTCGCGCACGGCGGGACGGTGCTCTTCGTCGGGACGAAGAAGCAGGCGCAGGAGCCGGTGGCCGACCAGGCCGCGCGGGTCGGGATGCCCTACGTCAACCAGCGCTGGCTGGGCGGCATGCTCACCAACTTCTCCACGGTGCACAAGCGGCTGCAGCGGCTCAAGGAGCTGGAGCAGATCGACTTCGACGACGTCGCGGCCTCGGGCCTGACGAAGAAGGAGCTGCTGGTGCTGCGCCGCGAGAAGGACAAGCTCGCGCGCACGGTAGGCGGTATCCGGGACATGGCCAAGGTGCCGTCCGCGGTGTGGATCGTCGACACCAACAAGGAGCACCTGGCGGTCGACGAGGCGCGCAAGCTGGGCATCCCGGTGGTCGCGATCCTCGACACCAACTGCGACCCCGACCAGGTCGACTACCCGATCCCGGGCAACGACGACGCGATCCGCGCGGTTCAGCTGCTCACCCGCGTGGTGGCCGACGCCGTGGCCGACGGCCTGCTCAAGCGGCACTCGGGCGCGAGCGCCGCGGCCGAGGGCGCCGTCACCGGCGAGGCGGAGCCGCTCGCCGAGTGGGAGCGCGAGCTGCTCGCGGGTGCCGACGCGGACGCGGCTGCCGCAGCCGCCGGCGCGACCGAGGCGACCGGCACCGAGGTCGCGGAGACCGTGGCCGTCGACGCCGAGGACGGCGACACCGAGGTCGAGGCGGCGGACGCGCTGGTCGTGGAGTCGGTCGACGCGGTCGTCGAGCCGGTCGCGGACGCGGTCGCGGAGGCGATCTCCGACGAGGCCGACGACACCGACCGCTGACGGCGTCGATCGCGTCGATCACTGACAGACCAGACGAAGGACGGGACAGGACTGATGGCGAACTACTCGGTGGCGGACATCAAGGCGCTGCGCGAGAAGACGGGCGCCGGCATGCTCGACGTCAAGAAGGCCCTCGAGGAGGCGGACGGCGACGCCGCCAAGGCGGAGGAGATCATCCGCGTCAAGGGCCTCAAGGGCATCGGCAAGCGCGAGGGGCGCGCTGCCTCCGACGGGCTCGTGGCGGCGACGGTCGTCCCGCTGCCCTCGGGCGACGGTGAGGTCGGCGTGCTCGTCGAGATCAACTCGGAGACCGACTTCGTCGCCAAGAGCGGCCCCTTCCTCGCGCTGGCCGACCGGGTGCTCGCGGCGGCCGTCGCGTCCGCCGCCGCCGACGCCGACGCCCTCGTGGCGGCGGAGATCGACGGCACCACGGTGCAGGCCGCGGTCGACGAGGTGCAGGCGACGCTCGGCGAGAAGATCGTGGTGCGGCGCGTGACGCGCGTCGCGGGCGAGCACGTCGACGTCTACCTGCACAAGGTGAACAAGGACCTGCCGCCGCAGGTGGGCGTGCTGGTCGCCACCGATGCCGCAGGCGCCCCGGTCGCCCGTGACATCGCGACCCACATCGCGGCCTACTCCCCGACGTACCTGTCGCGCGACGAGGTGCCCGAGGACGTCGTCGCGAGCGAGCGGCACATCGCCGAGGAGACCGCGCGCAACGAGGGCAAGCCCGAGGCCGCACTCGCGAAGATCGTCGAGGGCCGCCTGGTCGGGTACTTCAAGGAGAACGTGTTGCTCGACCAGGCGTTCGCCAAGGACTCGAAGAAGTCGGTGCAGCAGGTGCTGGCCGAGGTCGGCGGCTCCGTCACCGGCTTCGCCCGCTACCGCGTGGGCGCCTGAGCCGGCTCCGCGCGGTGGCCCCACAGCCCGGGGCCGCCGCGCGGCGCTGCATCCGATGACGCCCCAGCGTGGAGGACATGTGACCGCCCAGAGCCAGGCCCCGCAGGCACCGTCCGCACCCGCTCGTCGGGTGCTTCTCAAGCTCTCCGGGGAGGCGTTCGGCGGCGGCGCGGTCGGCGTGGACATCGGCGTGGTGCGGCGCATCGCCGAGGAGGTCGCCCAGGCGGTGCGCGATGGCGTCCAGGTGGCGATCGTCGTCGGCGGGGGCAACTACTTCCGGGGCGCCGAGTTGGCCATGAACGGCATGGACCGGGCTCGTGCGGACTACATGGGCATGCTGGGCACGGTGATGAACTGCCTGGCGCTGCAGGACTTCCTGGAGCAGGCCGGGGTGCACACCCGGGTGCAGACCGCGATCGCGATGGGGCAGGTCGCCGAGCCCTACATCCCGCTGCGGGCGATCCGGCACCTGGAGAAGGGTCGGGTGGTCATCTTCGGCGCCGGCGCCGGGATGCCCTACTTCTCCACGGACACCGTCTCGGTGCAGCGCGCGCTGGAGACGCACTGCGACGAGGTTCTCATGGGCAAGAACGGGGTCGACGGCGTCTACAGCGCGGACCCGCGCCGCGACCCCCACGCCGTGCGGCTCGACCACCTCACCTACACCGAGGCGCTCGTCCAGGGCCTCGAGGTCATGGACGCCACGGCGCTGTCGATGTGCCGGGACAACGACATGACCATGGTGGTCTTCGGCCTCGAGGAGCCCGGCGACGTCACCCGGGCGCTCGAGGGTGAGAGGATCGGGACGCTGGTCACCGCGCGCTGACCCGGCGCGGACCGCGGCCCGGAGCGTCGCTGCAACTACCGATCGCACAGCACGAAGGAGCTCGCCGTGATCGACGACACCCTCCTCGAGGCCGAGGAGAAGATGGACAAGGCGATCGAGTTCGCCAAGGAGGAGTTCGCGACGATCCGCACCGGCCGTGCGAACGCCGCGATGTTCTCCAAGCTGCACGCGGACTACTACGGCAGCCCCACGCCGCTGCAGCAGCTCGCGTCGTTCAACATCCCCGAGGCCCGCACGGTGCTCATCACCCCGTACGACAAGTCCGCGCTGCGGGCCATCGAGAAGGCCATCCGCGACAGCGACCTCGGGGTGAACCCGACCGACGACGGCGGCGTCATCCGCGTCGTGCTGCCCCAGCTCACCCAGGAGCGGCGCAAGGACTACGTCAAGCTCGCCAAGACCAAGGCCGAGGACGCCCGCGTGGCGGTGCGCGGTGTGCGTCGGCACGCCAAGGAGCAGCTGGACCGGATCGCCAAGGACGGCGACGCCGGCGAGGACGAGGTGACGCGCGCGGAGAAGGAACTCGACGCGCTGACGAAGAAGCACGTCGACCTCATCGACCACCTGCTCGCCGTCAAGGAGAGCGAGCTGCTCGAGGTCTGATGTCGCAGCTCGCTCCCGCACGGACCCCGAACCCGGGCCGTGACCTGCCCGTCGCGGTCGCGGTCGGGCTGGGCATGCTCGCGGCCGTCGCGGCGTCGCTGTTCATCCGCAAGGACGTCTTCGCCGGCGTGGTGATCCTCGCGGTCTGCGCGGCGATGTGGGAGCTGGCACGGGCGTTCGCGCGGGCCCAGCTGCACCTGCCGCTCGTACCGCTGCTGGTGGGTTCGGTCGGCATCCTGGTCTCGGCCTACACCACCGGTGCCGAGGCCCTCGTGGTGGCGTTCCTGCTCACGGTGGGTGGCACCGTCGTCTGGCGGGTGCTCGACGGCTCCGGGCGACCGGCGCTGCGCGACGCCGCGGCGTCGGCGTTCGCCACCGCGTACCTGCCGTTCCTCGCCGGCTTCGCCCTGCTCATGCTCGCGGCCCATGACGGCGCGGCGCGCGTGGCGATGTTCATCCTCCTCGGCGTCGCGTGCGACACCGGCGGGTACGCGGTCGGCGTGCTGCTCGGCAGGCACCCGATGGCCCCGTCGGTCAGCCCGAAGAAGACGTGGGAGGGACTGGCCGGCTCCATCGTGCTGGCGTGCGTCGTCGGCGTCGTCGGCGCCCAGGTGGCGTTCCACGCCGAGCCCGTCATCGGCGTCATCCTCGGCCTGGCCACCGTGGCCACCGCCACGCTGGGCGACCTGTCGGAGTCCATGCTCAAGCGCGACCTGGGGCTGAAGGACATGGGCCGCCTGCTGCCCGGCCACGGCGGTGTCCTCGACCGGCTGGACTCCCTGCTGCTCTCGGCGCCCGGGGTCTGGCTCGTGCTCACGCTGCTGGTGCCGGCCTCGTGACCGGCCCGGTCCGGCTCGATCTGTCGTCGCCCACGCGTGGGCCGCACGGCAAGCCGCCGCGTCACTTCGCGGACCTCACGCCCGACGAGCAGGTGGCGGCGCTCGCCGCGATCGGCCTGCCGGCGTTCCGGGCGCGGCAGGTCGCGACCCACTACTACACGCACCTGACCGCGGACACCGGTGCGATGACCGACGTCCCCGCGGCCGCGCGGACCGCGATCGCCGACGCGCTGTTCCCACCCCTGCTGCAGGAGGTGCGCACCCTCACCGCCGACCGCGGCACCACCGTGAAGACGTTATGGCGGATGTTCGACCACGCGCTCGTCGAGTCGGTGCTCATGCGCTACCCGGGGCGTTCGACGCTGTGCGTGTCCAGCCAGGTGGGCTGCGGGCTGGCGTGCGCGTTCTGTGCCACCGGTCAGATGGGCCTGACGCGCAACCTGTCGACCGGCGAGATCGTCGAGCAGGTGCGCGTCGCGGCGCGGCAGCTGGCCGACGGTGCCCTGCCGGGCGGACCCACGCGGCTGTCGAACGTCGTCTTCATGGGCATGGGCGAACCGCTGGCGAACTATCAGGCGGTGCTGGGCGCCGTGCACCGGATCGTCGATCCGGCGCCGGACGGCCTAGGCATCTCGGCGCGCAACGTCACCGTCTCGTCGGCGGGTCTCGTGCCCGCGATCGACCGCCTGGCGGGCGAGGGTCTGCCCCTGACGTTCGCGCTGTCCCTGCACGCGCCGGACGACGAGCTGCGCAGCGAGCTGGTGCCGATCAACACCCGGTGGTCGGTGGACGAGGCGCTCGACGCCGCCCACCGGTACTTCCAGGCGACCGGTCGCCGGGTGTCCATCGAGTACGCGCTCATCCGCGACGTCAACGACCACGCCTGGCGGGCCGACCTGCTCGCCGAGAAGCTGCTGGCGCGCGGCAAGCACTGGGTGCACTGCAACCCCATCCCGATGAACCCGGTGCCGGGCTCGCGGTGGACGGCGAGCGATCCTGCGGTCGAGGCGGAGTTCGTGGCACGCTTGCGCTCGCACGGCATCCCGACGACCGTCCGGGACACGCGGGGAAGCGAGATCGACGGGGCCTGCGGGCAGCTGGCGGCCGACGAGTCGGAGGTTCGAGCGATGCGAGCGGCGGCGCGCCGACGTGCAGTCGAGGAGGAGACCGAGTGAGCGACGGGATGTTCCGGACCGTGCCGAGCCTGCGGCACGGCTACGACCCCGACGAGGTGGACGAGTTCTTCTCGCACGCGCGGCAGATGTACGAGTCCGGCCCGGCCGGCGCCCTCACCGGCAAGGACGTCCGGCGGGTGTCGTTCGACATGGTGCGGGGCGGCTACGTCACCGCGGCGGTCGACGCCGCGCTGGACCGGCTCGAGGCCGCGTTCGTCGCGCGCGCCCGGGCGGACTTCATCGCGCAGCGCGGGCAGCAGGCCTGGCTCGCACAGCTCGGCGAGCAGGCCCGCACGCTCTACGGGCGGCTCGGGCGGCCGGACGGCGACCGGTTCGCGCCGCCGTCGGGCCGGTTGCCCGGCTATGAGCCTGCCGACGTCGACGCGCTGTGCCACCGGCTCGTCGCCTACTTCGACACCGGGGCGCCGCTGACCGCCGCCGAGGTGCGCACCGCGACGTTCCGCCGCCGCAGCGGCAAGGACGGCTACGACGAGGCTTCCGTCGATGCCTTCTGCGGTCGCGCCGTCGAGGTGCTGCTCGGCGTCGAGTGAGCGTGCGGTGAGCGGGCGATGACCAGGTCGGTGGTGCTGCTCGGGTCGACCGGGTCGATCGGTACCCAGGCCCTCGACGTGGTGGGTCGGCACCCGGAGCGGTTCGACGTGGTGGGCCTGGCCGCCGGCGGGGGACAGCCGGGCCTCGTCGTGCGGCAGGCGCTGCGGTTCGGCGTCGAGATCGTCGCGGTGTCCGACGACGCCGCGGCGCACCGGGTGCGGGCCGCCCTGACGGACGCCGGCTCGTCGGCGCGCGTGCTGGCGGGGCCCGACGCCGCGGCACAGCTGGCGGGCCTGGGCGCGGATGTGGTGCTCAACGGCATCACCGGGTCGGTCGGCCTGCGCCCGACGCTGGCGGCGCTGGCCGCCGGCTCCACCCTGGCGCTGGCGAACAAGGAGTCGCTGGTCGTCGGCGGCGACCTGGTGCGCGCCGCCCGGCGGCGGCCGGACCAGATCGTGCCGGTGGACTCGGAGCACTCCGCGATCGCCCAGGCGCTGCGCTCCGGCACGCACGCCGAGGTGCGGCGCCTGGTGCTCACGGCGTCGGGCGGCCCGTTCCGCGGGAGCACGCTCGACGAGCGGAAGGCGGCCACGCCGGCGCAGGCATTGGCCCACCCCACGTGGTCCATGGGGCCGGTGGTGACGGTCAACTCCGCGACCATGGTCAACAAGGGGCTCGAGCTCATCGAGGCGCACCTGCTGTTCGACGTGCCGGCGGACGACATCGTCGTCGTCGTGCACCCGCAGTCGGTGGTGCACTCCATGGTCGAGTTTGTCGACGGCTCGACGATCGCGCAGGCCTCGCCGCCCGACATGCGGCTGCCGATCGCGCTCGGCCTGGCGTGGCCGGACCGGCTCGACCCGGTGGTGCCGGCGTGCGACTGGTCGAGCTCGACGGCGTGGACGTTCCAGCCGCTCGACGAGGACGCGTTCCCCGCGGTCCGGCTCGCCCGGGCGGCGCTGGCGTCCTCGCCGACGCACCCGGCCGTGTACAACGCGGCGAACGAGCAGGCCGTTGCGGCCTTCCTCGCCGGGCGCATCGGCTTCCTCGACATCGTCGCCACGGTCGGGCGCGTCCTCGACGAGCACGTCGCGGCGGGCGTCGACCTGGCGGCGGTGCTCGCGGCGGAGCGGTGGGCGCGCACCCGGGCCGACGAGCTGCTCGCGCGGCGGTAGCCCGCCCGGCTCAGGTGAGCGACCGTGGGCCGCGCACGGCGCAGCGGTGCAGCGTCACCCCCGCCCTCGCAGGTGCCCTGTTCGCGGTGCCGGGACTCGCCGATCCGCACCCAGCCGACGCCGGCGTCCTCGCCGGCGGCCGCCTCGATCCGCAGGTCGAGCGACACGTTCATCCGGGACCCGACGCGGCCCGTGGCCCATCCTCTCGGCGGTGGAGGCGCGTCCTGGGGGCGGTCGGCTGGCGCCGGACGCCCCTCGCGAAGGGTCAGCGCCCGAGCAGAGGGGCGACGAGCGCGGCGATCCGGCTCGGCCGACCCGTGCGGCGCTCCTCGGCGTCCGCCAGGGCGGTCGCCCGCGCCGTCGCCGTGATCTCGGCCCACCGGACGGGCTCCGGCCCCCAGTCGGGGGATCGGTGCCCGACCCACGGCAGCCGCACCAGGGGCGAGTCGGCTCCGGTGACGAGGTCGGCGAGCGTGCGCCCGGCGAGGTTGGCGGTCGCGACGCCGTCGCCCACGTAGCCGCCGGCCCAGCCGATCCCGGTGGCGGGATCGAGGCCGACGGAGGCGTGCCAGTCGCGGGGCACGCCGAGCGCGCCGCCCCACCGGTGCGTGATCGCGGCGTCGGCCACCGCGGGGAACAGCTCCCCGAGCGCGCGGCGCAGCCGTTCGTGGGCGGCCGCGGCGTGGTCGAACACCGGGGAGACCGACGAGCCCGCGTGGTACCGGGCGCCGCGGCCGCCGAGGGCCAGCCGGTCGTCGGGCGTGCGCACGCCGTAGATGGTGAGGTGCCCGCCGTCGGTGAAGGTCTCGGCGCGGTCCAGCCCGACGGTCGCCCACACGTCGGCAGGCAGCGGCTCGGTGGCGATCATCAGCGAGTACACGGGCGCGATCTGCCGCCGGGAGCCGGCGAGCTGCGCCGTCCACGCCTCCGTCGCCCGGACGATCCAGCGCGCCCGGGCCGTGCCACGGTCGGTGACCACCGCGCGCGGCGAGATCCGCAGCACCCGCGTCCGCTCGGTGATCCGCGCGCCGCGGGTCTCGACCACGCGCGCCAGCCCGCGGGTGAGGGCGAGCGGTTGGATGCGGGCGCAGTCGGGCGTCCAGGACCCGCCCAGCACCCCCGCCGCCCGGACGTGGTCCGCGACCCCGTCGGCATCGAGCAGGTGCTCCTCGTCGCCCCACCGCGCGGCCTCGTCCGCCTCCGCGCGTACGCGCGCCAGCTGGGCCCCGTTGCGGGCGAGCGTGACGGTGCCGCCGTAGGCGAACCCGCACTCGATGCCCTCGGCGCGCGCGACCCCGCCGACCTCCACCACCGTGTCGCGCATCGCGGCGCGCAGCGCGAGCGCGGCGTCCGGGCCGTGGCGGCGCGCCAGCGCCTCGGGCGACTGCGGGAACAGCGCCGAGCACCATCCGCCGTTGCGCCCGGAGGCGCCGAACCCGGCGACCTCCTGCTCGACCACGAGCACGTCCAGCGAGGGGTCGGCCTCGAGCAGGTAGTAGGCGGTCCACAGGCCGGTCAGCCCGGCGCCGACGACGACGACGTCCGCCGTGGTGTCACCGTCCAGCGGTGGGCGCACGACGAGCTCCCCGGGCTCGTCGGAGCCGACCTGGTCCCACCACAGGGACAGGTTGCGGGCGCTCATCGCGACCGCCGGTGGGTCACACGCTGACCCGGTGCGCGGACCGCTTGTGCGACCCGAGGTAGACGAACGTCTCGGTCTCCCGCACCCCCGGCAGGGTCCGGATGCTGTTGTTGAGCAGCCGTAGCAGGTGGTCGTCGTTCTCGCACGCCACCTCGACGAGCACGTCGAACGAACCGGCGGTCACCACGACGTAGTCCACCTCGGGCAGGTCGGCCAGCGTCGCGGCCAGGGCGGCGAGGTCGCCGTCGGCGCGCAGCGCCACCATGGCCTGGCGGGTGAGCCCCACCTGGAGCGGGTCGGTGAGGGCGACGATGCGCACCAGGCCGCTGTCGGTGAGCCGCTGCACGCGTTGCCGAACGGCCGCCTCGGACAACCCGATCGCCTTGCCGATGGCCGCGTAGGAGCGCCGCCCGTCCTGCGTGAGCTGCTCGATGATGGCCCGCGACACCTCGTCCAGCTGGAGATGGCTGGGGGGTCCGACGCGGCGGCTCATGCCGAGCATCGTGCCGCATCTGCGGCGTGCCGAGCAAACGAATCGGTTGTCGACCGCCGATGTCCGTTGCATTTCCACGGTGTCGAGCGACAGTCGGTCCGGATTGCGTGGCCGATGGCGTCGGCACGACGCCGTCGCCGCGACCTGGCCAGCATGTCGGGCCGGCCGCCCGAGCAGGATACGTGCCCTCAGGCGCGGTCTCAGCGGGCTTTCAGCCCGGTGACGGACAATGTCGTGTCGCGGTGCCGTGCCGCGGACATCGGGAGGGGCGATGGCTTACCTCGTCGGGGTGATCATCCTCGTGGTCGTGCTGCTGGCGTCGATCGCGCTGCACGAGCTGGGGCACATGGTGCCCGCCAAGCGGTTCGGCGTGCGCGTGAGCCAGTACATGGTCGGCTTCGGGCCGACGCTGTGGTCCCGCACGCGCGGCGAGACCGAGTACGGGATCAAGGCGATCCCGCTCGGCGGCTACGTCCGGCTGGCGGGGATGTACCCCCCGGCCCGTGCCGTCGGCGACCCACCTGCGGACGGCGGCTGGGCGGTCCGGCTCGCGGCCGACGCCCGGGAGGCCAGCGCCGAGGAGCTGCCGGCCGGCGAGGAGGACCGCGCCTTCTACCAGCTGAGCACGCCGAAGAAGATCACCGTCATGCTGGGCGGCCCGGTGATGAACCTCGTCATCGCGGGCGTGCTGCTGGCCATCGCCTACGTCGGCATCGGCATCCCGGCCGCCACCACGACCGTGGCGTCCGTGTCCGCCTGCGTGCCCGCGGCGGGCGCCACCACGGACCAGTGCACCGCGGCGGACCAGCCCGGCCCGGGCGCCGCGGCGGGCGTGCAGCCGGGGGACCGCATCGTCGCCTTCGGTGGCACCGCGGTGAGCTCCTGGGACCAGCTGACGACCCTGATCCGTGCCGCGGGCGGCCGGACGCAGCCCATGGTCGTCGACCGCGCCGGACGCCAGGTGACGCTGCAGGTGACGCCGGCCGTCGCCGCGCGCCCCGTGCTCGACGCGAACGGCATCCCGGTCACGGGACCGGACGGCAAGGCGGTCACGACCCAGGTCGGCTTCCTCGGCGTCACGGCGGCCGAGGCGACCCAGCGGGCGTCGATCGTCTCGATCCCCGGACTCGTCGCGGACCGCACGTGGGCGACCATGAAGGTCGTCGCCACGCTGCCCACGCAGGCCTACCAGGTGCTGCACGAGACCATCTCCGGGCAGCCGCGCGGCGCCTCGAGCATCGTCGGCATCGTCGGCGTGGGGCGGTTCGCCGGCGACATCGCCTCGGCGCACGGCGCCGGGATCAACTGGGGACTGAAGGCCGCCGGCCTGCTGGAGATGCTCGCGGCGCTCAACCTGTCGTTGTTCGTGTTCAACCTCATCCCGTTGCCTCCGCTCGACGGCGGTCACGTCGCCGCAGCGCTGTGGGAGGGGCTGAAGCGCCAGGCGGCACGGCTGCGCAAGCTGCCGAAGCCACGGGTGGCGGACACCGCCCGGCTCGTCCCGCTGGCGTACGCGGTCTTCGCCGTCCTGGGGGTGCTGGGGGTCATGCTCATCTGGGCGGACATCGTCAATCCGGTCAGCATCGGCTGAATGCGATGATGGTTCGGTGAATGCCATCAACCTCGGCATGCCAGCGCGCCCGGCTCCGGTGCTCGCGCCTCGCCGGCCGACCCGCAAGATCCGCGTCGGCAAGGTGGAGGTCGGGGGCGACGCCCCCGTCAGCGTGCAGTCCATGACGACGACCCTCACGGCCGACATCAACTCCACGCTCCAGCAGATCGCCGAGCTCACGGCCGCCGGCTGCGACATCGTGCGCGTCGCGGTGCCGAGCCAGGACGACGCGGACGCGCTGCCGGCGATCGCCCACAAGAGCCAGATCCCGGTGATCGCCGACATCCACTTCCAGCCGAAGTACGTCTTCGCCGCGATCGACGCAGGCTGCGCCGGGGTGCGGGTCAACCCCGGCAACATCCGCAAGTTCGACGACCAGGTGCGGCAGATCGCCCAGGCGGCCAAGGATGCCGGCGTGTCGCTGCGCATCGGCGTCAACGCGGGCTCGCTCGACCCCCGGCTGCTCGAGAAGTACGGCTCGGCGACGCCGGAGGCCCTCGTGGAGTCCGCGGTCTGGGAGGCGTCGCTCTTCGAGGAGCACGACTTCCACGACTTCAAGATCTCGGTCAAGCACCACGACCCCGTGGTCATGGTCCGGGCCTACGAGATGCTCTCCGAGCGGGGCGACTGGCCGCTGCACCTCGGTGTCACCGAGGCGGGCCCGGCGTTCCAGGGCACCATCAAGTCGGCGACCGCCTTCGGTGCGCTGCTGAGCAAGGGCATCGGCGACACGATCCGGGTGTCGCTGTCCGCACCTCCCGTCGAGGAGGTCAAGGTCGGCATCCAGATCCTGCAGTCGCTGAACCTGCGGCCACGCAAGCTCGAGATCGTCTCCTGCCCGTCGTGCGGCCGCGCCCAGGTGGACGTGTACTCCCTCGCGGAGCGGGTCACCGCCGGCCTCGAGGGGCTGACCGTGCCGCTGCGCGTCGCCGTCATGGGGTGCGTCGTCAACGGACCGGGCGAGGCTCGCGAGGCGGATCTCGGCGTGGCGTCCGGCAACGGCAAGGGCCAGATCTTCGTCAAGGGCCAGGTCGTCAAGGTGGTCCCGGAGTCGCAGATCGTCGAGACGCTCATCGACGAGGCGATGCGGATCGCGCAGACCATGGAGCCCGACGAGTCCGGCGCGCCGACCGTCACGGTCGGTTGACGGAGACGGCGCGCCGCCGCCTCCCGTAGGCGGCCCGGGTGCGCTGAGGCACAATCGCGGTATGGATGTGCGTCGGGGCACGGTGCTTGACGCCCGGCACACGGGCGCGCTCGTGCTGGGCGAGATGCACGTCCCGCAGGTGCTGGCGATGTGCGCCGCCGACCCCGTGGGCACGGTGCTCGCGTCGGTGCGCCTGGAGCACGCTCGCGCCGCCGGGCTGCGCGCCGCCGGCGGCGAGCTGTGGGGCTACCGCGAGGACGGTGAGATCGTCGCCGCCTGCTGGGTGGGCGCCAACCTGGTGCCCATCGTCCCGGGGCTCGATCGCGCCACCCGCCGCCGTGCCATCGACGCGCTCGCCGACCTGGGTGCCACGCGGGGCCGGCGGAGCTCGTCCATCGTCGGGCCCCGCGACGACGTGCTGGGTCTGTGGGACCGGCTGCGGACGGTGTGGCCGCCGGCCCGGGACGTGCGCGACGACCAGCCGTCCATGGTCATCGACCGGCCGCCGCAGGTCGCCGCCGACCAGTCGGTGCGCCGCTCGCGGCCCGACGAGCTCGGCGCGGTGCTCCCGGCGTGCGTGGCCATGTTCACCGAGGAGGTCGGCTACTCGCCGCTCGGTTCGGGCGGCTACTACGAGGCGCGGGTGCGCTCGCTCATCGCGCAGGGCCGGTCGTTCGTCCGGATCGAGGACGGCCAGGTGGTCTTCAAGGCCGAGGTCGCCGCGGTGGCGCTCGGCGTGGGCCAGGTCCAGGGCGTCTGGGTGGCGCCCGACCGTCGCGGGCAGCGCCTCTCGGAGGTCGGCATGGCCGCGGTGGTCCAGCTCGCGCAGGCCGAGATCGCGCCCGTCGTGTCGCTGTACGCCAACGCGTACAACACCCGGGCGATGGCGTCGTACCGCGCGGTGGGCTTCCGGCAGGTGGGCAGCTACGCCACCGTGCTCTTCTAGCCTCGGCGGTCGACCGCGCCCAGGGCCCTGCCGCGCGCCGGCGGTCGGCGCGAGGGCGACGAGCCCGCGACAGGGCGTCGTCAGCGCCTCCCGGTCGAGCGCGCCGGCCCGGGCGCGGTCGCCATGGACCGACGGGATCGCTGCCTCCAGCTGAACCTGCCGAGCGGCGCAACCGGGGCGTGGGCCCGGCGCAGCAGCGCCTCGCCCTCCGCGGCCCTCAGCGATCAGCGCGCGGTGCCACAGCGCGGCCAGGCTCCACGCCTCCGGCGGCGAGCCGAGCAGGCTGGCGGTGAGCACCGTGATGCAGCGGGCCTCGTCGGCGACGGACTCCCGGAGGTGCTCGTGCTGGTCCAGCCAGTCGATCGCGCAGGCACCGTAGACCGCCTCGGAGCGAGCAGGGCCAGCAGGCGTCCGTACGGCGTGCGCACCGCGTGCTCGGCGGCCGCGAAGCCGTCGTCGGAGGGGGGCATCGCGCCGGTTGGGCGCCCTGCCAGGCGCCGTCGACGCACCGCGTGGCGCTCGGGCGGATCTCGACGTGACCCCAGGCGACGGACGGAGCCGGGGCGGCCCAGGTGATCGCCGCGTCGAGGCCGGGCGCCCCGATGACGAACGTGCCGCCGAGCCGCTCCCCGGTGTCGGCGAACGGCACGGCCTGCACCACGAGCCGGGACGATCGGCGCGGGCCCCGATCGTCACCGTCAGCGCAGCAGGCGGGACAGCCGGCGGTCCGCCAGGGGCTTGCCGCCGGTCTGGCACGTCGGGCAGTACTGGAGCGCCGAGTCGGCGAAGCTCACCTCGTGGACGGTGTCGCCGCACGGCACGCCGTTCCAGCCGGGGCAGGGCTCGCCGGCGCGGCCGTGGACGCGCATCGAGCGCCGTGCGGAGTCCTTGAGCTCGGCGGCCGGCTTGCCGGCGGCGGCATCGACGGCCTGGCTCAGCACCGCCCGGATCGTGCCGTGCAGCGCCGCGACCTCGTCGGGCCGGTACGCGCCCGTCAGCCGGAACGGGCTGGTGCGCGCGACGAAGAGGATCTCGTCCGAGTAGGCGTTCCCGATGCCGGCGATGGTGCCCTGGTCGCGCAGCATCCCCTTGACCTGCTGGTTGCGCGCGGCGAGCAGCGTGGCGAGCCGGTCGACCGTGAACTCGTCCGACAGCGGCTCGACGCCGAGGGTCGCGACCTGGGGGACCAGCGTCGGCTCGGGTACCACGTGGACGGCCAGCCGCTTGCGGGTGCCGGCCTCCGTCAGGTCGAAGCCCGAGCCGTCGTCGAGCCGCACCCGCAGCGCGATGGGCGACGTGCCGGGCCGGATCGTGGCGCTCGACAGCGCGTCGGACCAGCGCAACCAGCCGGCGCGCGACAGGTGCCACACGAGGTGCACCGCCTCGCCGTCGGGCCGGGCGCAGCACAGGTCGAGCCACTTGCCGTGCCGTTGCGCGTCGGCGACCACCGCGCCGACGAGGGCCGACAGCGGGGGTGCGAAGGTCTTCAGCGCGGCCAGGTCGCCCAGCTCGACCCCGGTGACGACGCGGTCGTGCGCGCGCTCACGGAGGAACTGGGCGAGCGCCTCGACCTCGGGCAGCTCCGGCACGCCCCCATCGTGCCCGACCGGGGTGACGCCGTCGCGGGGACGGCGGGGTGCCGGAGGCCGCGGACGCGCGCACTAGCCTTGCCACCATGCTCCTGCGCCTGTCCACGCTGTTCGTCCGCACCCTGCGCGAGGACCCCGCCGACGCCGAGGTCGCCAGCCACAAGCTGCTCGTCCGCGCCGGCTACATCCGTCGTGCCGCCCCCGGGATCTACACCTGGCTGCCGCTGGGCCTGCGCGTGCTGGGCAAGGTGGAGCAGGTGGTGCGTGAGGAGATGACCGCCGCCGGTGCGCAGGAGGTGCTGTTCCCCGCGCTGCTGCCGAAGGAGCCGTACGAGGCGACGGGCCGCTGGACCGACTACGGGCCGAACATCTTCCGCCTGCAGGACCGGCGCGAGAACGACTACCTGCTCGCGCCGACCCACGAGGAGATGTTCACGCTGCTCGTCAAGGACCTGTACTCGTCGTACAAGGACCTGCCGCTCACGCTGTTCCAGATCCAGACGAAGTACCGCGACGAGGCCCGGCCGCGCGCCGGCCTGATCCGCGGCCGCGAGTTCGTCATGAAGGACGCCTACTCCTTCGACCTGGACGACGAGGGGCTGGCCGCCTCCTACGAGGCGCAGCGCGACGCGTACCGGCGGATCTTCGACCGGCTCGGCCTGGAGTACGTCATCGTGACGGCGATGTCGGGGGCGATGGGCGGCTCGCGCTCGGAGGAGTTCCTCACGCCGACGGCGATCGGCGAGGACACCTTCGTCCGTTCGCCCGGCGGGTACGCCGCGAACGTCGAGGCGGTCACCACGGTCGTCCCGGCGCCGGTGGCGTACGACGAGGTCCCCGCGGCCCACGTCGAGCCCACCCCGGACTCGCCGACGATCGAGTCGCTCGTCGCCAAGGCCGACGAGCTGTACCCGCGCGCGGACCGGCCCTGGACCGCAGCGGACACGCTGAAGAACGTCGTCTTCGTCCTCAAGCACCCGACCGGGGAGCGCGAGCTGCTCGTCGTCGGCGTGCCCGGTGACCGCGAGGTCGATGCCAAGCGGCTCGAGGCGGCCGTCGCCCCGTCCGAGGTGGAGCAGGCCGGCGAGGCCGACTTCGCCGCCCACCCCGAGCTCGTGCGGGGCTACATCGGCCCGCAGGCGCTGTCGCCGAACCGCCCGGGGGGCGTGCGGTACCTGCTCGACCCGCGCGTGGTGACCGGCACGCGCTGGATCACCGGCGCCAACAGGGCCGGTCACCACGTGTTCGACCTGGTCGCCGGCCGGGACTTCGACGCCGACGGCACCGTCGAGGCGGCCGAGGTGCGGGCCGGCGACGAGGCCCCGGACGGCTCCGGGCCGCTGGAGCTGGCGCGTGGCATCGAGATCGGGCACATCTTCGCGCTCGGGCGCAAGTACGCGCAGGCCCTGGGCCTGACGGTGCTCGACCAGGACGGCAGGTCCCGTGTGGTGACGATGGGCTCGTACGGCATCGGGGTGTCCCGGGTGCTGGCTGCCCTGGCGGAGGCCAACCACGACGACAAGGGGCTGGCCTGGCCGGCGCACGTGGCCCCGGCGCACGTGCACGTCGTCGCGACCGGCAAGGACCAGGCGGTGTTCGACGCCGCCGAGGCGCTCGCGCGCGAGCTGGACGCGCGTGGCGTCGAGGTGCTGTACGACGACCGTCCGAAGGTCTCGCCCGGCGTGAAGTTCGCGGATGCCGAGCTGCTGGGCGTGCCGCTCGTCGTCGTCGTCGGCCGCGGGCTGGCCGAGGGTGTCGTCGAGGTGCGACCGCGGGTCGGCGGCGACCCGCGGCAGGTGCCCGTGGCGCAGGCGGCGGACGTCGTGGCCGGACTCGTCCGCGAGGCGCTTGCCCGGTAGCGGCGCGAGCGTCGCGAGGAGGCGACGAGCGGTCCGCCGCGCGCTCTCAGCCGAGGCCGGGGATGCCGGGGAACGGGCTCGGTGCCGCGCCCCACGTCGCGGCGGCGGTCTCGGCCGAGCTCAGCTCGTCGACCAGCGCGCCGCGCACGTCGGGCGGCGCACCCAGCAGCGCGGCGCCCGCGGCGTCGGCGACGCCGACCTCGAGCGAGGCGGCCAGCGCGGGCGCGTTCGCGGCGTCCAACGGCGGCAGCGCGTAGACGGCGCGGCGCGGGTCGGCCGCGGTGCCCGCGATCCCCACGCGCTGCGCCCACGCCTGCGCCGCCCGGCGGTGCGCCGCCGCGGACGTGGCCGCCACCTGCCGGGCCGCACCGGTGAGCTTGGCGGCGATCACCTCCAGACCGAACCCCGCCTGGTCGTGCGCCAGGACGAGCGGGGAGACGTCGGCTGCCGCCAGCGCCGCCCCGGCGGTCGCCGACGGGCTGGGGGTGGCGGCGGGCGGCGCGGTGGGCGCGCCGCCCGTGGGCGCGGCGGTCGCCGTGGGTGGCGCCGGCGGTTCGTGGAGCGCGCCGGCCAGCCGCGTCGCGAGCTGCGCGCGTGACACGCCGACCGCGGCGAGCAGCCGCGCCGTCGCCCCGTCCGCCGCGGTGTCGGCGTCGGCGAGGGCCGTGGCCGCGTCGACGCGCAGCGATCCCAGCACGTCCGCGGGTGTCGCGACCACCGTCGAGGGGGCGGCCGTGGGCGTGGCCGTGGCCAGCCCGGAGCGGTAGGCACCGCCGAGCTGCACGGCGTGCGCCGTGGAGAACGTCACGACGTCGGCGAGCACCGCCGCCGTCGCCGCGTCGGCCGCGGACCGGGCGGAGCGTGCGGCGGCGGCCAGTGCCAGCGCGTCGGCGACGGTGCGTTCGCGGACCAGCTCGGCCGTCCCCGGTGCCGGGGCCGTCGGTGGGGCGCTCTCGAAGCGCAGGTCGCACCCTGTCAGGGTGAGCGCGGCCAGGACGGCGGCCGCCAGCACGGCGGCGAGCGTGCCGAGACCGTGCGCGAGGCGTCGGGGGGCAGGACGGGCGGTCATCGCCCGCGATCCTGCCACCCGGACGGGCGCGAACTGGCAGGGGCCCGCCGGTGGACGACGACCGATACCCTGGTCTGTCGGATCGACGGGGCGTCAGCCCATGGGGTGGTGGGAGGCGAGCATGGCTGCGGCGGCAACCGCTGTGCGGGTGCGCCAGGTCGTCGAACCCGCCGTGGCAGCGCTCGGCCTGCTCGTCGAGGACGTCGAGCTGGCGCGCGCCGGTGCGAGGACGGTGGTCCGCGTCGTCGTCGACGTGATGGACGACGACCCCGGCGAGCTGGATCTCGACCGGATCGGGGACGCGACGCGTGTCGTCTCGGACGCGCTGGATGCGCACGACGTGGTGCCGGGTCACTACACGCTCGAGGTGTCCAGCCCGGGGGTGTCGCGGCCGTTGACCCGGGCGCGGCACTATCGTCGGTCGGTCGGCCGGACGGTGAGCCTGGTGCTCGCCGACGGGACGCGGCTGACCGGTCGCCTCCTGGAGGTCGACGGGGACGACGAGACGGGTGCGACGGTGGTCGTGGTGCCCTCGTCGAGCCCGGGCAAGGGGAGGCGATCCGTGCCGGGCCCCGCCGTGACGGTCCCGCTGGCGACGGTGCGCTCCGCGCATGTCGAGGTGGACCTGTCCGGCGTCGGTCCCGCGGACGACGACGACGATTCGGTGGAGGCCTGACGTGGACATCGACATGCAGGCGCTGCGGCTCATCGAGCACGAGCGCGACATCAAGATCGACGTGCTGCTCGAGGCGATCGAGCAGGCGCTGCTGTCCGCCTACCACCGCACGCCGGGCGCCTACGCGCACGCCCGGGTCGAGGTGGACCGGCGGACCGGGCACGTGACCGTGTGGGCCCGCGAGCCCGTCCCGGTCGACGCCGAGGGCGAGCCGCTGGACGTCGAGCAGCCCGAGTTCGACCACACGCCCGAGGGCTTCGGCCGCATCGCCACGGCGACCGCCCGCCAGGTGATCGTCCAGCGGCTGCGGGACGCCGAGGACGACCAGGTGCTCGGCACGTTCCGCGGCAAGGAGGGCGAGATCCTCGGTGGCGTCGTGCAGCAGGGCCGCGACCCCCGCACGGTGCTGGTCGACGTCGGCGGCACCGAGGCGGTGCTGCCCGCGCACGAGCAGGTGCCGGGTGAGCGCTACGTGCACGGCGAGCGGATCCGGGGCTACGTGCTCGAGGTGGCCCGCGGGATGCGCGGGCCGCAGGTGACGCTCAGCCGTACGCACCCCGGCCTGGTGCGCAAGCTCTTCGCGCTCGAGGTCCCCGAGGTGGCCGACGGCACCGTCGAGATCACGGCGATCGCCCGCGAGGCGGGGCACCGCACCAAGATGGCGGTGCGGGCCACCGTGGCGGGCGTCAACGCGAAGGGCGCCTGCATCGGGCCGATGGGCGGTCGGGTCCGCGCGGTCATGGCCGAGCTTCAGGGCGAGAAGATCGACATCGTCGACCACTCCGACGACCCGGCGGAGATGATCGCCAACGCGCTGTCGCCGGCGCGCGTCCTCTCGGTGACGATCGTCGACCCGCAGCTGCGCGCGGCACGCGTCGTCGTGCCCGACTACCAGCTGTCGCTGGCCATCGGCAAGGAGGGCCAGAACGCCCGCCTCGCCGCCAAGCTCACGGGGTGGCGGATCGACATCCGCTCCGACGCGGCCGCGCCCCCCGCTGCCGACGAGGACGCCGCCCGGGCGACCGGCGCGTGACGCCACGGGCCGGTCGCCCCACGTCGGGTAGACTGTCGACGCCTGGGCCAGGAGCCCGGAGCTCCACTGCCGTCACCAAGCGGGACGATCCGGCCACCGGCCCGGTCCGCACGTGCGTGGGGTGCCGGGGTACCGGATCCAGGCAGGCCTTGCTGAGGGTGGTCGTCGACCGGGGAGCCAACGCGCTCGTCGTGGACGTCGATCGCCGGATGCCGGGACGGGGTGCGTGGCTTCACCCCGATCCGCACTGCTTCGAGCTCGCCGTCCGTCGGCGGGCGTTCGGGCGGGCGCTGCGAGTTGCGGCACCTCCGGACGCCGTCGCCGTCGCCCGGTACGTCGAGGACCACGCGGAGCCGCACGCCGCCGGGACCGTCCCGGCGCCGGCCGATCGTCGATGAGGAAAGCGGGTCAGGAAGCCGATGGCTGCCCGATGAGCACGCACCGATGAGCACGTTCCGATGAACCTGCAGTAACGACGGTCCGGACCCTGTCCCGGGCGGACCGAGACAGGAGAAATGTGGCAGTCCGCGTCTACGAGCTCGCCAAAGAGCTCGGGATCGACAGCAAGGTGCTCGTCAAGGAGCTGACCGCGATGGGCGAGTTCGTCCGCTCGCCGTCTTCAACCATCGAGGCGCCCGTGGTGCGCAAGGTGCGTGAGGCCTTCCCCAAGGCCGCCGCCCCCGCGGCACCCGCTGCCGTCCCCGCACCCGCCGCGCCGGCCAAGCCCGCGCCGGCGGCTCCCGCCGCGTCGGCTCCGGCCGCGCCGGCACCCGTGGCCAGCACCGCCGAGCGCAGTTCGGCCGCTGCGGTGGCCGAGGCACCCGCACCCGCTGCCGCGGAGCGCGCCACCAGCCGTCCCGCGGCGCCCAGCACGCGTCCCGCGGCGCCGACCGCGCGTCCGACGGCGCCGACGGCGCGGCCGGCGGCGCACTCCGCGCGTCCCGCCGCCCCGACGGCCCGGCCCTCGGGCC
>JAJYTJ010000185.1 GCA_021793115.1 Actinomycetes bacterium
CGGGGGCCGACCAGCTCAAGACCGGCGCCGCCGCCGTCAGCTCGGGCGTCGACAGCGCCGTGAGCCAGGTGACCGCGATGTCGACCAAGCTCTCGTCGCTGGGCTCGGTCGCCGCCTACCTGACGGCCGAGGCCTACAACCCGGACGGCAGCATCAAGGATCCCGCCGCGGCCCAGCAGCTCGGCACGCTGGCCGCCGCGCTGCCGAGCGCGTCCGACAGCGCCGCGATGACCCAGCAGCTGGCCGCGCTGCAGACCGGGGCGCACCAGGTGGCGGCCGGCGCCGCGACCCTCGACGGTGGCATGGCGCAGCTCGCGACGGCGTCGGGCCAGCTCAGCGCCGGTGCGACGAGTGCGGCCTCGGGGGCCGCGACGCTCGCCGACGGCGCGTCCGCCCTGTCCAGCGGGGCGAGCACGGTGGCGACCGGCGCGGCGACCGCCGCCACGGGCGCCGCCGAGCTCGCGAACGGCAGCAGCACGCTGGCCTCGGGGGTGGCTCAGCTGAACCAGGGCGCGAGCGCCCTCGCCGGCGGCGCGCAGACCCTCGCGCACGGCACCGCCACCCTGGCCGACGGCGCCGCCGCGGTCGCCACCGGTGCGGGCCAGGTGACCGACGGCACCGGCAAGCTCTCCAGCGCGCTCGCCACCGGCGCCGCCGCGATCCCCGCGTCCGACGCCGCGCAGCAGACCGCACGCGCCACGACGATCGCGACCCCGGTGACGCTCGCGGACACGGACCTGGCCAAGGCGCAGGGCTTCGGCGAGGGGTTCGCGCCGTTCTTCATCCCGCTCGCGCTCTTCGTCGGCTCGCTCATCACCTGGCTGCTGCTGCGCCCGCTGCCGTCACGAGCGCTCGCCGCCGCCGTCCCCGGCTGGCGGACGACGATCGCCGGGTTCCTGCCGGCGCTGCTGCTGGGTCTCGCCCAGGTGGCCGTGATGCTCGGGGTCATCCACTACGGCGTCGGCCTGCACCTGGCCAACGCCGCCGGCACCGTCGCGTTCACGGTGCTCGTCGTGGCGACGTTCCTCGCGCTGCAGCAGATGCTCATCGCGCTCCTCGGGCCGGCGGCCGGCAAGGTGACGATCCTGGCGCTCCTCATGCTGCAGCTGGCCTCGTCGGGCGGCACGTACCCGGTCGACACCACGCCGGCGTTCTTCCGGGCGGTCCACCCGTGGATGCCGATGAGCTACGCGGTGACCGGGCTGCGCATGCTCATCACGGGCGGCGCGGACGGCCGGCTCGTGGTCTCCGTCCTGGTGCTCGTCGGCACGTTGGTGGCCTCGCTCACGGTCTCGTCCTGGCGCGCCGGGCGGATGCGGACCTGGACGCTGTCCCGCCTGCACCCTGCCCTGTCGATCTGACAGGCTGAGTGCCGTGACCTCGGTGCGGCAGCAGATCGTCGACGCCGCGCTGGCGCTCGTCGCCGACCGCGGCATCGGCGCGACGTCGGTCGACGAGATCGCTGCGGCCGCCGGCGTGGCGAAGGGCTCGGTGTTCTACAACTTCGGCTCGAAGTCCGGCCTGTTCGCCGCGATCATCACCGACGGTGTCGCGCGGCTGACCCTGGCGCTGCGGACCGCGGTCGAGGGTCGCACCGGGCCGGCCGCGATCGACGCACTGGTCACCGAGCTGCTCACGCAGATCCGCGACCACCCGGACTTCGCCAAGCTCGTGACGACGGAGATCTTCCGTCGCGGCCGGGACTGGCAGGAGTCCATCGGCACCATCCGGCGCGACGCGATGGGTGTCTTCGCCGACGCCGCGCGGCAGGTGCGCCCGGACTCGGAGGCGTCGCTGGCCGGCGCGGCCCTGTTCGGGGCGACCCTCGTGGCGGGGCTCGACTGGCTCGTCTTCCAGCCCGAGCGGACGCTCGAGGAGGTGCGGCAGGCCGTCATCGCCGCGTGGTAGACGGGCAGGTTCAGCCCGGCGCGGCAGCCGTGGTGACGCCGGCCAGCACACGGGCCTTGACCAGCAGCTCGTCGTACTCGGCGTCGGCGCGCGAGCCCCACGTGATCCCGCCGCCCGCGCCGTACGTCCCGGTGCCGCGCGCACGGTCGACGAGCAGCGTGCGGATGGGTACGGCGAACCGCGTCGGCATCCCGCTGCCGGCGGGCGCGACCAGGCCGATCGCGCCGCAGTACACGCCGCGGGGGCCGTCCTCCAGGTCGCGGATGATCCGCATGGTGCTGCGCTTGGGGGCGCCGGTCACCGAGCCGCACGGGAACAGCGCACCGACGAGGTCGACGAGCCCCGTGCCGGGGCGCACGGCCGCGACCACCTGCGACGTGAGCTGGTGCACGGTCGGGTAGGTCTCCAGCCGGCACAGGCTCGTCACGCGCGGCCCCGCGGCGGTGGCCACGCGGGACAGGTCGTTGCGGACGAGGTCGACGATCATGACGTTCTCGGCCCGCTCCTTGGGCGACGTGCGCAGCCGTTCGGCCAGCCGGCGGTCGTCGGCGGGCGTCGCGCCGCGCGGCGCGGTGCCCTTCATCGGCCGCATGGTCACCTCGCCGCCGTGCGCGGCGAAGAACAGCTCCGGGCTGGCGCTCGCCACCGCGAACCGCCCGGTGTCGAGGAACGCGTGGTGCGCCCCGCGAGCAGCCCCCGCGAGGTCGGCGTAGAGCGAGGCCGCGTCCCCCGTGACGGGTCCCGTGAACCGGCTCGTGAGGTTGACCTGGTAGGTGTCGCCCGCCGCGATGTGCGAGCGCACGGCCGCCACGGCGGCGCGGTGCTGCTCCCGGGTCCAGGCGCAGGCCCACGGCCCGGCCGCGTAGCGACCGCCGCTGCCCGACGAGCCCGACGAGCCCGACGAGCCCGACGAGCCCGACGAGCCCCGGTGCGGCGCAGGTGCCGGCTCGAGGGAGCCCGCCAGGCCGAACCACGCCAGCGGCAGGCCGGCGACGGGCTCGTGCACCGTCAGGCTGGGGTCGAACGCCGGCGCCGCCTCGTAGGCGAGGAATCCGAACGCCCACAAGCCGCGCGCGGCGGCCTCCTCGGCGGCTCGCAGCACCGGCACGACGTCCGCGAGGCGGTCCGCGCGCAGCACGCCGTGCGACGCCCGCAGCAGGTGCGACGAGCCGGCCCGCAGGTCGTCGAACCTGCCCCAGGGCCGTGCGGCCTCAGGCGTCACACCGGCAGACGGTGTTGAGCTCGACGACCAGCTCGCGGGGGTCGGTCCAGGTGGCGGCATCGGCGGTCATGCACCCTCCTCGGTCGGGGTCAGGGTGACGACGAGCTTGCCGTGCACGTGCCCGGCCCGCTGGCGCTCGACCGCCTCGCGGACGCGCTCCAGCGGGTACGTCGCCTCGATCGGCACGGTGAGCCGGCCGGCGGCGACGAGGCCGGCGATGCGCTCGAGCGCATCAGGCGCAGCGGCGCGGCCACCCGTGGCGCGCACGCCGGCCGGCGGGTCGGCGGCGGCGATCGTGGCGATGCGGCCCGCCGGCACCCCGAGCGCGAGCGCGGCGCGCGCGGTGTCGTCGCCGATGAGGTCGGCTGCGGCGGTGACACCGTCCGGCGCCAGCGCCCGGACCCGGTCGACCAGCCCTTCGCCGTACGTCACCGGCTCGGCACCCAGGGCGCGCAGCAGCTCGGCGCTGCCCGCGCTGCCGGTGCCGATGACGCGTGCACCCGCGAGCGCGGCCAGCTGCACGACGAGCACGCCGACCCCGCCGGCGGCGCCGCCGACCAGCACGGTGTCCCCGGCGTGCACGTCGATGGCGGCGATCACGGCGTCGGCGGTGGTGGCCGCCACCGCGAGCGCCGCCGCCACCACGTCGTCGAGCCCCTCGGGGGTGTGCGCCAGCCGGTCGGCGCCCGGCGTGAGGACGGCGTGCTCGGCGACCGCCCGCCCCACCGCACCGCCGTACACCCGGTCGCCGACGGCGAAGCCGGCGACGCCCTCGCCCACCTCGTCCACCGTGCCCGCGAGGTCGCCCCCGAAGCCGGCCGGCAGGCTCAGGCCGAAGGCCGCCGCGATGGCGGGTGTGCTCACGAGCTTCCAGTCCATGGGGTTGAGCCCGGCGGCGCTCACCCGGACACGCACCTGTCCGGGGCCGGCGTGCGGCTCCGGCACCTCGCGGACCTCGAGGACCTCGGGCCCTCCGAACGACTCGACGACGACTGCTCTGCTCATGCCCGCGACAACGCGGGCGGCGCCGCGGAATTCCGCCCGGTCACCAGGTGGGACGGCGGCTGGCCGGGCGCGGTCCGGTCCCGGCGTCACGCGGTGAGGGACGACGAGGACAGCACGATGCGGGCCGCGCCGTCGACGGTCGCCGTGACGACGAAGCCGGCGTCGGCCACGTCGAGCTCGAGCGTCGCCTCGTCGTCGTCGTGCCGCCACTGCAGCCGGGCCGCGGTGCCCCGCACGTCCCACGTGAACGTGCCGGCGAACGCGGGGTGCTCGCGGCGCAGCCCCAGCGCGGTGAGCGTCGCGGCGACCACCGGGCGCGCGAGGCCCGCCTCGACCTGCGACGGCGTGAAGTGGTGCCGGTTGACGTCGCGCCCGACGCGGGTGGCGGCCAGGAGGTCGACGTCGTTGCTGCCGGCGAGCAGGCCGACGTAGTACACCTGCGGGATGCCCGGCACGAACAGCTGGAGCAGCCGCGCGAGCAGGTGGCGCCGGTCGTCGCGGCCCAGGGCGTCGTACAGCGTGCAGTTGACCTGGTAGAGGTCGAGGTTGGAGGCGGCGCCCCCGGTCGCGGTCCGGCTGGTGCCGCCACTGTTGGTGTGGATGGCCTCGACGAGCGTGTCGATCTGGTCCGGCGCGAGCAGGCCGGGCTCGCCCGGCCGCAGGTCGCTGACGCCGACGTCGACGATGCCGATGCCGTCGTGCGTGTCCAGCACCGTGACGGTGTTCTGCGGGCGGACGGCCAGCCAGCGCGCCAGCGGGTCGAGGTCACCCGCCGTCAGCGCGTGCAGCACCAGGGGCGGCAGCGCGAAGTCGTAGACGTAGTCCACCGTGGCGGCGATCTCGATCTGCTGGCGGTAGTGGCCGTGCACCTCGACCAGCACCTGGGCGCCCCGCTGGTGGGCGTACCCCACGATCCGTTCGGTGAGGGCTCGCGTGGTGTCCGTCATGAAGCAGCTGGTGCCCGCCTCCTTGCCGGCGTAGCCGAGCGCGTCGAGGCGCAGCATCCGGATGCCGGCGTCCGTGAGGGTGTCGATCACCGTCGTCAGGTAGTCCCACGTCTGCGGGCTACGGACGTCGAGGTCGACCTGCTCGGGCGTGAACGTGGTCCACACCAGCCGCCGTCGGCCGCCGAGGGTCATGGCGGTGAACGGCAGCCCGGGGCGGGGTCGGTAGATCCGCGTGAGGTCGTCCTCGGTGGCGCCGTCGGGGAACACCGACGACAGGGTGAGGAACATCCCGGACCACGGCGAGTCATCGCCGCGCGCGACGACGTCGCCGAACTGGGCCGAGCGGGCGGACATGTGGTTGACGATGACGTCCGCCATGACCAGGCGGCCCGCTGCCAGGCGGCGCATGTCGGCCCACGTGCCCAGCCGGGCGTCGATCGTGGTGTGGTCCTGCGGGTCGAAGCCGGCGTCCGCGCCGTCGTAGGGCACGTAGAACGGCAGCACGTGCACGCCGTCGAAGGCGCCGTCCAGCGGTCCTTCCAGCAGCGCCTGCACGCCGGCCAGGTCGCCGCCCAGCCGGTCCGCGTACGTGATGAGCTGAGGTCCGGTGGGGATCGGATCAACCACGGGAACCCTCCTCGGTTCCGGGCCCGGACGCATCGTCAGCGGGGCTGGGGCCATGATGGCGCCGCACGGGCCCGGCAGGCGAGGCGGGCCGCCCCCCGAACGGTGGCCATCGGCGCCGTGATCCTGGCGGTGGACCCGGCCGTGCGGGCCAGCGGCGGGCCGTGGGAATGGGGAACGATCGCGGCAAGCGGCTCACCCGTCCTGCCGGGCCCCGGCAGGTCGACGTTCGCCGACACCAGCGACGGGACGCACGGCGTCACCGGTCACCGGCCGCGTGAACGAGGATGCACCCATGACGAGCACCGACCGGCGGCCGTGGGTCGCCAACTACCAGCCGGGCGTCCCGGCGGAGATCGAGCTTCCCACGGAGTCTCTGGTCGCGATGTTCGAGCGATCCGTGGCCGAAGCCGGTTCCTGCCCGGCGACGGAGTTCTTCGGCCGTCGCACCACCTATGCCGAGCTGGGCGATCAGGTCGACCGGGTGGCGGAGGGCCTGCACCGGCTGGGGGTCCGGGCCGGCGACCGTGTGGCGCTCATTCTTCCGAACTGTCCCCAGCACGTCGTCGCCTTCTACGCGGTGCTGCGTCTGGGTGCCGTCTTCGTGGAGCACAACCCGCTGTACACGTCCCGCGAGCTGCGTCACCAGTTCGAGAGCCACCAGGCCCCGCGTCGTGATCGCCTGGGACATGGCGGTCGCCACCGTCCGCGCCTTCCCGGCCGACATCGAGATCGACCACGTCGTGGCGGTGAACCTGCTCCACGCGTTCCCGGCCGCCAAGCGGCTCGCCTTGCGCCTGCCGGTGCCGAGCCTGCGCCGATCCCGCGCGGCGCTGACCAGCCAGGCGTCGGGGACGATCCCGTGGGAGGCGTTGTTCCGTCACGGTCGCATCGATCCGGCTCATCCCCGCCCGAGCGTGAACGACCTGGCCGTGATCCAGTACACCTCGGGCACGACCGGGCGCCCGAAGGGGGCGATGCTCACCCACCTCAACCTGTACGCCAACGCCCTGCAGGGTGAGGCGTGGATGTACGGCGCGCAGTACCGCGAAGAGATCTTCTACGCGATCCTGCCGATGTTCCACTCCTTCGGCATGACGCTCTACCTGACGTACGGCGTGCGCAAGCAGGCTCTGCTGGTCCTCTTCCCCAAGTTCGACCCGGACCTGATCCTCACCGCGATGAGGAAGTCTCCGGCGACCGTCTACTGCGCGGTCCCTCCGATCTACGAGCGCACGGCGATGGCTGCGAAGGAGCGGGGGGTCTCGCTGCGCTCGTGCCGGTTCTGCATCTCCGGCGCGATGAATCTCCCGGAACAGACCGTGGAGCTGTGGGAGTCGATGTCCGGCGGGCTGCTCGTCGAGGGCTACGGCCTGACCGAGTCGTCCCCGGTCGCGCTGGGCAACCCGTTCCACCCG
>JAJYTJ010000186.1 GCA_021793115.1 Actinomycetes bacterium
GGGAACGTAAGACAAGGGCAAGCGCGTGATGACCAAGGTCAAGCACCAGTGCACCGCGGACTGCGTGGTGGCCGGGTACCGGCTGCACACGTCGGGGCCGGACGCGGTGGGCTCGCTGCTGCTCGGCCTGTACACCGACGACGGCGTGCTGGCCTCGGTGGGCGTGGCGGGCGCGTTCACCATGGCCCGCCGCCGGGAGCTGCTGAACGAGCTGGCGCCGCTGGTCACCACGCTCGAGGGGCACCCGTGGGGTGCGGCGGCCACCGGCCGCACGCCGCGCGAGGCGGAGCACAGCCGGTGGGCCGCCCAGCGGGACCTGTCGTTCGTGCCGCTGCGCCCGGAACGCGTGGTCGAGGTCGCGTACGACCATCTCGAGGGCGCCCGCTTCCGGCACACCGCACACCTGCTGCGGTGGCGCCCGGACCGCGACCCGCTCTCGTGCCGCTACGACCAGCTCGACGAGCCCGTCAGCTACGACCTGGCCGAGGTCCTGTCCGTCCACTGAAGACGAACGCGAGCACGACAGTTCGCGACGAGCACGGCAGGCAGGACTGCCGTGCTCGGGCGGGACTGCCGTGCTCGCGCGGGGTCACGCGCGCTTGCGCAGGGACCACGTCGCGGCGGCGAGCGACGCCACGCACCACACCGCGAGCACCACTGTGGAGCGCAGCGGCATGGTGAACCGGTCGCTCACCAGGGTCGCCCGCATCGCGTCGGCCATGGGCTGCACGGGCAGCCACTGGTGGGCGTGCTCCAGCCAGCCCGGCAGCCGGGAGGCGGGGAAGCTCACGGGCGAGAACAGCAGCACGACGAAGACGAGCACCTGCGACACGAGCTGGGCGACCTGCGGCGGCAGCAGGCACGCGATCGCGTACCCGACGCATGCGGCGGTGAGGGAGACGACGACCGCGGCGAGCGGCAGCCACGGGCTCAGCGACAGGTGGACGTGGAACTTCGCGGCGCCCGCGACGACGCCGAGCACCATGCCAGGCAGCGCGATGAGGGTCCACAGCGCCAGGTCGGCGCCGAGGAACACGGGCCGGGGCACGGGCAGGGTGCGCATCCAGTCGAGGCTGCCCTCGGTGCGTGCCTGCGCCACCATCTGCGGCGTCATCACCAGGCCCACCATGACGAGCGTCACGGTGGAGGCGCCGGTCGCCAGGTAGAGCGCCTGCTCCGGCGGGGGAGTGCCGACGAGCAGGCCGTAGCCCAGCACGGTGGTCGCCGCGAGGAGGATCTGGACCACGACGAGCAGCGGCAGGAACTGCGACATGCGGCGGAACTGCCACTGCAGCAGCAGCCCGAGCTGCCGCGCCGCGGGCGCCGGGTGGATGGCCAGGGTGCTCATGCGACGTCCTCCTCCGCGGCGTCGCGGGCGTGCTCGCCGGACCCGACCAGCTCGATGTAGACGTCCTCCAGGCTGTCCGCGCCGTGCCACGCGACGAGGTCGCCCGGCGTCTCGTCGGCCAGCACGCGGCCGTGGTCGAGGACCGTCACGCGGTCCACCACGGTCTCGGCCTCCCGCACGTTGTGCGTGACGAGCAGCACGGCCGCACCCTCGTCGGCGATCCGCCGGATCTCGGCCCAGAGCAGGCGCCGGCGCACGGGGTCCACGTCGTTGGTCGGCTCGTCGAGCACGACGAGCGCGCCCGGGGCCACCGCCGCCATCGCGAACGCCGCGAGCCGGGCGACGCCGCCGGACACCTTCTGCGCGGTGACGTCGGCCCAGGGCCCGAGCTCGAGCGCGTCGAGCAGGTGCTCGGTCCGGCGCCTGACGTCCGCCCGCGTGCCGCCGCGCAGGCGCCCGACGAGGTCGATCGCGCGCCGCGCCGTGAGCCCGGTGATGGGCACGTTCGCCTGCGCCTGGACCGACGCGAGCCGGCGCGCCTCGTCGGGCCGCGCGACCGCGTCGATACCGGCGAGGGTGATGCGTCCCTCGTCGGGCAGCGCCAGGCCGACCACCTGGTTGACCAGGGTCGTCTTGCCCGCGCCGTTGTGACCCAGCAGTCCGACGACCTGACCGGCGCCGATGCGCAGGTCCACGCCGTCGTTCGCCTGCACGCCCTTGGGCGGCGCGCCGTAGCGCTTGCGCAGCCCCTCGATCACCAGCACCTCGTCCATGCCAGCCCCTCATCCGTACCGGTTGGTATCTCAGGCACCGTAGGACATACCCATCGGTACTGACAAGACCATACCGATGGGGATGTACCCTCCTGTCATGGCCACCGAGAGCGAGGACGTGCGCTCCGCGTCGCGCGCGCTGCGCGACGCCGCGGCGGCCTTCAGCCGAGCGCTGGGGCAGACGGTTGCCGAGGCGAGCGTCCAGGCGGGCCGGGAGCTGGCCGACGAGCTGCGGCAGGCGACCAAGGACCTCAACGACGCCGCGGTCCGGCTGGGCGTGGACCCTACGGAGGTGCGCCGCAGCCCCAAGGCGGAGCGCACCCGCGCGGACCTCCTCGACGCGGCCCGGCGCGTCTTCGCCGAGAAGGGCTACGAGGGAGCCTCGGTGGGCGACGTCGCGGCGGCGGCCGGCTACACCAAGGGCGCGGTGTACGCGAACTTCGGCTCCAAGGAGGAGCTCTTCCTCGAGCTGGCGCGGCAGCTCACCGACCTCGACGCCGCGTTCGTGCGGGCGCGCCCGGGGGAGGACGTGCGGTCCGCCTTCGGGCCGCACCCCACGTCCGACGAGACGTTGCGCGCGACCCTGCTGGGCCTCGAGCTGTACGTCTACGCGATCCGTCACCCCGAGGCGCGGGTCGACCTCTCACCGCTCGTGGCGCAGGCGTGCGACGGCCTGGCTGCGCTGGTGCACCGGGCGCAGCAGGGCGACGACGGCGCGGAGCCCACGCGCGACGAGCGCGACACCATGCTGGGCCTGCTGGCCGTGCACATCGTCGGCGCGATCGTCGCGCCGCTCCTGCCGGATCCCGACGAGACCGCCGGGGCCGTGGTCCGGCTGGTCGACCGGCTGCTGGCCGACTGACCGTCTCTTCTGGTTCTCACAGGAAAGGTCCAGCACTCTTCCGGGGACGGGGGGTGTCATAGATCTCGTCGGCGCCAAGGTGACGCCGGCGGGGGAGGTGCCAGAGATGTCCGAGCAGCAGCCGCAGCACGAGCCGTGGATCCAGCCGCCGGCGGGCGGCGCGCCGGGTGCGCAGCCGGCACCGGCGGGGCCTCCGGCCGGCGGGCAGCCTGGTGGCTCGTCCGGGCCCGCGGCCCCCTACGTCGGTCCTGCGCAGCAGCCGCCGGCGCCGCAGCCGCCGGCCGGTCAGCCGTACTCCGGCCAGCCATACCCGGGTCAGGCGTACGCGGGCCAGCAGCAGCCAGGCCAGCCGTACCCCGGCCAGCCGGCCGGCGGGCAGCCCTACCCGGCGTACCCGGCTCAGCCGTACGCGCAGCAGCCGTACCCCGGCTACCCGGGCCAGCCGTACGCGTGGCAGCAGCACCCGTACGCGGGCCGTCCGCCCCAGGCGCCGCAGCCGCCGTACGCCGGCATGCCGTACTACCCGGTGCCGCAGCGTCCCATGGGTGCGGTGGCCGTCGACCCGCGCCGCAAGCACCTGCGCCACCTGGCGATGGGCGCCGGCGCGGCGGCCGTCATCGCCGCGAGCCTCGCGGTGGGCGTGGCCTTCGGCGTCGGCACCACGCACGAGACCGCGGCGGTGAGCGGCGGCGGGTCGTCGTCGTCCGCCGGCGTGCTGCCGGGCGGCTCGGGCTCTGGTTCGGGCTCCGGTGGGACGGCCACGCTGCCGTACGGCGGCTCGTCGGGCACCAACCCCGGCACCGTGCCGGGCTACGGCGGCGACGGCGCCGGCTCGGGCGGCGGCGCCTTCGGCGGCTCGTCGAGCGGCACCGCCCAGGGCAGCGGCGCGGTGGCGGCGACGGCGGCGCAGGAGAAGGGCGTCGTCACGATCAACTCGCAGCTGCAGTACCAGCAGGCCACGTCGGCCGGCACCGGGATGATCCTGTCCTCGGACGGCCTGGTGCTCACCAACAACCACGTGGTCAACGGCGCGACGGCGATCCGGGTCACCGTGGAGACCACCGGCAAGCAGTACACGGCCACCGTGGTGGGCACCGACCCGACCGCGGACGTCGCGCTGCTGCAGCTCAAGGGCGCCAGCGGGCTCACGCCGGTGACGCTCGACACGGGCGCCGCCGTCTCCAACGGCAGCGCCGTCACCGCGATCGGCAACGCCGAGGGCACGGGCAACCTCGTGGCCGCGGCCGGCTCCGTGACCGGCACCGACCAGACCATGACCGCGCAGACCGAGCTCGGCGGCAGCGCCGAGACCCTCAGCGGCCTGCTCGAGTTCCAGGCATCCGTGGTCTCCGGCGACTCCGGTGGCCCGGTGCTCGACGCGCAGGGCCAGGTGGTGGGCATGACCACCGCGGCCTCGAACGGCGCCGCGGGCCCCACGGACGCGTACGCCATCACCATCACCAACGCGCTGTCCGTGGTGCACCAGATCCAGGCCGGCGACACCGCGGGTGGCCGCATCACGCTGGGCTACCCGGCGTTCCTCGGCGTGGCGCTCAGCTCGCAGCAGACGCAGGCCGGCGGGTTCGGCCAGGCGGGCGGCACGACGAGCGGCGCCACCATCTCGGGCGTCATCGCCGGCACGCCGGCGGCGTCCGCCGGGCTGGCGGCCGGTGACACCATCACCGCGCTCGACGGCACGGCCGTGACCTCGTCCACCGGCCTGTCGACCGCGATGAGCGGCCACAAGGCGGGCGACCGCGTGAGCCTCACGTGGGTCTCCGGCACCACCGGCACCTCGCACACCGCGACCGTCACCCTGGTGGCGGGCCCGGCGAACTGAACGACCCCGACGCGCGCGGCCCGGTGGCCGCGCGGACGGACGGGCGGTGGCTGGCAGGATCTGGGTCCGTGGCCACCGCCCGTCCTCGCGTGCTCGTCGTCGACGACGACCTGGGCATCCGCGAGCTGCTGACGTCTGCGCTCGCGTTCGCGGGCTTCGACGTCGCCACGGCCGGCACGGTGGCCGCGGCGCTGGACGCGATGCGGCGGGAGCCGCCGGACATCGTGGTGCTCGACGTGATGCTGCCGGACGCGGGCGGTCTGGACATGCTCCGCGTGGTGCGCGGCGCGGGCGACCGCACGCCGGTGCTGTTCCTCAGCTCGCGCGACGCCGTGGCCGACCGTGTGGCCGGCCTGGCGGTGGGCGGCGACGACTACATGACCAAGCCGTTCGACCTGTCCGAGGTGGTGGCGCGGCTGCAGGCGATCCTGCGCCGGGCGGGCGCGCCCTCGTCGGACGGCCCGGCGGACGACGACGTGCTGGAGTACGGCGACCTGCGCGTGGACACCGCGCGGATGACCGCCCGCCGCGGCGGCGTGGAGCTCGAGCTGTCACCCACCGAGTTCCGGCTCCTGGCGACCCTGGCGGCCAGCCCGGAGCGCGTGGTCTCGAAGGCCCAGCTGCTCGACCAGGTGTGGGCGTACGACTTCGGCGGCGACGCCTCCGTGGTGGAGAAGCTCGTGTCGCGCCTGCGGCGCAAGCTCGAGCCCGACGGCACGGCCCCGCTCCTGCGCACGGTGCGCGGCTTCGGCTACGCGCTGCGCGCGGACGGGCGAGCGTGAGCGCCGCGCCCCGGCGCCGCTCGCTGCGCCGCCGCGTGGTGGCGGGCATCGCGCTCGTCGTCGTCGTCGGGCTGCTCGCCGCGGGGACCGCGAGCGTGCTCGCGCTGCGCGGCTACCTCGTCGGCCGCACGGACGACCGGCTGCGCGCGGCGCGCGACACCGTGGTGGCTGCGCTCGGCGAGCGTGGCCCGCTCGAGCTGCGCGAGTCCCGGCTGCGGCCCGTGGTGCAGGGCGCCGCGTCCGACCTGGTGGTGCACCTGCTCTCGCACGGTCGGGTGGTGGAGACGCTGGCCGCTGACGGCGTGGTGAGCCCGCCGCTGGACCCCGCGCAGGTGCCGGCCGTGCGTGACCGGCCCGGCTGGCTGCCCTCGACCGGGGACCCGCTGCGGGCGCTGGCGGTGGCCACGCCCGGGCTCAGCGTGCAGCTCGCGGACGGCTCGGTGGTCCCGGTGGACACCGTGGTGCTGGTGCGCGACACCGAGGACGACCGCCGGACCGCGCAGCGCCTGGTGCAGATCGAGGCGTGGGTGGGCGCGGCGGTGGCGCTCGCGGTGGTGGTGCTCTCGTGGCTCGTCGTGGGCCAGGGCCTGCGGCCGCTGCGCCGCATGGCGGCCGCCGCGGAGCGCATCGCCGCCGGCGACCGCGCCGAGCGCATCCCGCAGACACCGGCGCTCGCCGAGACGGGCGCGCTCGCCGCGGCGCTCGACGAGGCCCTCGACGAGCGCACGCGCGCCGAGCAGCGGGTGCGCGACTTCGTCGCCGACGCCGCGCACGAGCTGCGCACGCCGCTCACCAGCGTCCAGGGCTGGGCGGACCTCTACGGCCAGGGCGCGCTCGACGACGAGGGCGTGGACCGCGCGATGGAACGGATCGGCCGCGAGGCGGCGCGCATGCGGCACCTGGTGGACCAGCTGGCGCTGCTGGCGCGCCTGGACGCCGACCAGCCGCTCCGCTCGGAGCCGGTGGACCTGGCGGCCGTGGTCGACGACGTGGTGGCCGACCTCGACGTGCTGGCCCCGGACCGGCCGGTCGAGTGGCGGCGGCCCACCGCGCCCGTGGTGGTGCGCGGCGACCGCGAGCGGCTGGTCCAGGTGGTGCAGAACCTCGTCGGAAACGTGCTGCGGCACACGCCGGCCGCCGCGCGCCTGCGGCTGACCGTGACCGCCGGCACCCCGGTGGTGCTCGTGGTGCACGACGACGGCCCGGGCGTGCCGCCCGAGCTGGCGGACCGCGTGTTCGAGCGGTTCGTGCGGCAGACCAGGCCGGCCGACGGCGCGGCGGGCGGCCTACGTGAGGGGTCGGGGCTGGGGCTGGCGATCGTCGCGGGGATCGTGCGCGCGCACGGCGGTGACGTGCGGCTCGTGTCGCGGCCGGGGGAGGGGACCACCGTCACGGTGGAGCTGCCGGCCGGCTGAGCGTGGCACGCCGCACCGGACCCTGGGCGCCCGGGCGCACTGGGAGGTAACCGTCAGGCTCCGGTCAGGTTTGCGG
>JAJYTJ010000187.1 GCA_021793115.1 Actinomycetes bacterium
GCGCCCCACGTCCGGTCGAGGGCTTCGAGCACGACGAGGAGGGCGCACGCCCCGGCGTCGACGACGCGGGCCTGCCGCAGCACGGGGTGCTCGGCGCTGACGCGGGCCAGGTCGTGACGCACCTGCGCGAGCGCGGCTCCCAGCAGACCGGCGGGCGACGCGCCGGTGCGGGCCCCGTGCCGCACGTGCTCGGCCACCAGCCGCGCCACCGTGAGGACGGTGCCCTCCTGCGGCAGCGCGACCGCGTCGTGCGCCGCGGTCGCCGCCGCCGCGAGCGCCACGGCGACGGCCGTCGGGTCGGCGGCCTCGTCGGGCAGCGCCGCGGCGAACCCGGCCAGCCACTGGCTGACGATGACACCGGAGCTGCCGCGCGCCGCCGTGAGCGCCCCGGCCGCGAACGCCCACGCCACCTCGCCGGCGCCTGCCGCACCCGGCGCCGCGGCCACGCTCCGGGCACCGCCCTCGACCGTCAGCCGCACGTTGGTGCCGGTGTCCGAGTCCGGCACCGGGAAGACGTTCACCGCGTCGATCCGTGGCGCGGCCTGCGCCAGGAGCTCCGCCGCGGCACGCGCCCACGCGCGCACCGCCGCACCGTCCAGCCGCTCCACGCCCCGCTCTCCTTCCGCCCGGCCCCCACTGTGCCGCGTCCCGCCCACAGCCGCCGCCACGGGCGCGCGGCGGCCGCGCCTCCTCGGCGGGCCCCGGTGCGCATTTTGGCCCCTGCGAACCCTGGGCTAGTCTGGTCCGGTTGTCCGGCAGCCCCGGACATTCGTGGTGCCCGCAGCGGCCCGCGCCGGTCCCGGCGCCCGAGGACGACGAGCACTCCGCCGACCAGCGACCAGGAGTACACCGTGGCAGCGACCTGCGACGTCTGCGCGAAGGGCCCGAGCTTCGGGCACAACGTCTCGCACTCGAACCTCAAGACCAACCGCCGTTGGAACCCGAACATCCAGCGCGTGCGCGTGGTGGAGAACGGCACGCCCAAGCGGCTGAACGTCTGCACGTCGTGCCTCAAGGCCGGCAAGGTCCGCCGCGCCCTCTGAGCACCGGCACCGCTCGTCCCCGGGGCCTGTGAGGGCAGATCCTCACAGGCCCTTGGCATGTCTTTGACGCTCCTTCTATGGCATCGTGACCATATGGAGCAGCACGACGAGGTGACCATCCGCCCTGCCACGGTCGCCGACGCGGCCGCCATCGCCGACGTCCACGTCCGCTCGTGGCAGCACGCCTACACCGGCATCGTGCCGGACGACTTCCTCGCCGGCCTCGACCCCGCGCGGCGTGCCCCGGTGTGGGAGGAGAACCTGCGCCGCGGCCCCGACGACCACGTGCTCACGTGGGTCGCGGAGGCGGGCCACCGGATCGTCGGCTTCGCCACGCTCGGGCCCGGACGCGACGAGGACGTCCAGCGCGGCGACCGCGAGATCTACTCGATCTACCTCGACCCGGAGCAGTGGGGCCGCGGCGTGGCACGCGAGCTCATGCGGACGCTCGTCGCCGCGGCCGGCCCCGGCACCCGCATCCTGCTGTGGGTGCTCGCCGAGAACGAGCGCGCGCAGCACTTCTACCGGCGCAACGGCTTCGAGGCCGACGGCGTCGAGAAGCTCGCCCCTGTGGGTGGCGCGGAGCTGCTCGAGGTCCGCTACCGCCGCGGCTGAGGGTCACCCGTTCGCAGCAGCGCCCGCGGGCCGACGTCAAGGCCCGCGCGCGCCGTGCCGATTGTCCGGCATGTCCTCCTCGCCCGCGTCCGTCCAGCCGGGCTGGTACGACGACCCGCAGACGCCCGGGACCCTGCGCTGGCACGACGGCGAGGCGTGGTCCCCGTTCACCAGGGCGGCGGACATGGCCGACAGGCCGGCCCCGACCCTGCCCCGCGCCCGTACGGCCGAGGCGCCGGGGGTCACCCCCGCGCCGGCACCGACGCGGCCGTCCACCACCACCGCCCTCGCCGCCCGCCCCGGCCTCGACCGGACGGGCCCCGCCGCCGAGTGGGCACCCGCCGCCGACCGGGCGCCCGCGGCCGTGCCGACGCCGCACCGGGACCCGGCGCCCACCTGGCCCGCGGCACCGACGACCGAACCGCCGGCCGCGGCCGGCCGCCCCGCACCCGCGGCGCCCACGCCGGCGGGCCTCGCCCACGCCGCATCCCCGGCACCCGCGGCGCCAGCCCTTCCGGCGTCCCTCCCGCCCACGGCGCCGACCCGCCCGGCTGCTCTGCCCCCATCCACCGGCTCGGGCCTGCGCCCGGTGGCCGGCCGGCTCGCGGCCCGGCTTCCAGGGTGGCTGCCGACACCCGTGTCGGGGCCGCTGTCCCGCCGGCTGGCGCGCGCCGCCGCCGCCGCGGACCGCCCGCGCGAGGGCGTTGCCGGCCTCGCGCGACGCGTCGTGTTCCCCGCAGACGGCGCCTGGCAGGCCTCGGCCGCCGCGCTGCTCGGCCTGCTCACGGTCGCGCTGGCGGTCTGGCCCCTCGTCGGCGCCGGCGCCTGGCTGGTGACCTGCGCGTTCGCCGGCCTGGCCTTCCGGCGGCTGCGCCGCGACGTGCTGCTGGGCGGCATGGAGCGCGCCTGGTTCGGCATCGCGTGCGGCATCGCACCCCTGTGGACCGGGCTGCTCGCGCTCACCTTCCGCTGACCCGGGCGCGGGCGTCAGCCCGCGAAGTGGTCCCAGCCGGGCCGCACGCCCGGCACCGCGCCGGCGACGAGCACGCGCGGCGCGCCGTCGGCCGCGCGCACGCGGCCCACGACGACGAACGGCGGCGGCACCGCGCCCGTCGACGGGAACGTCGCGAGCAGCCCGTGGTCCTCGCCCCCGCCCAGCACCCAGGTCGCCGGGTCCACCTCGAGCGCCTCCGCCGCCGTCGCGAGCCGCCGCAGGTCGGCGGCGAAGGCATCGGCGGCGAGGTCGAGGACGACGTGGGACGCGGTCGCGAGCCGTCCGGCGTCGCGCAGCAGGCCGTCGGAGACGTCGATCATCGCCGTTGCGCCGGCGGCGGCCGCGACCGGACCGGCCGCGACCGGGCTCGTCGGGTGGCGGTAGGCGGCGACGAGCTCGTCGTCGAGCGGCTCGAGGTCGGCCGCCAGCAGCGCCAGGCCGGCGGCGGAGCGCCCGCGCACGCCGGCGTGCGCCAGCACGTCGCCCGGCCGTGCCCCGGAGCGCGTCACCGGTGCCCGACCCTCGAGGTCGCCGAGGGCCGTCACCGCGACCGTGACCTCCGAGCCGCCGGACAGGTCGCCGCCGACGACCCCGACGCCCAGCGGCCCGCACTCGTCCGCCAGCCCGCGCGCGAGGTCCTCCAGCCACGCCACCGGAAGCTCGCCGGGCACCCCGAGCGCCACCACGAGCGCGGTCGGCACCGCACCCATCGCGGCGACGTCCGCGAGGTTCTGCACCGCCGCGCGGCGCCCGACGTCACGCCCGGTGGACCAGGCCCGGCGGAAGTGCCGCCCCTCGACCAGCACGTCCGTGGTCACCACGAAACGCCCGTCCGGCGCGGCCACCACGGCGGCGTCGTCCCCCGAGGGCAGCAGCGTCGCCCGCCCGCGGGGCAGCAGGGGCACGATGCGTGCCAGCAGCGCGTCCTCGGACACCTCGCGCACCAGCGGCTCGCTCACGGCCGCCACCGTATCGTCCCGAGCCCGCCGTGGCGTGGGCGAGGATGGGGCGGTGACCCGCCGCAAGGCCTCGCTCGCCGCCCTCGTCGCGCTGCCCGCGCTGCTCGTCGGCGGCTGCGCGTCCGCCGTCCCGGTGACGCCCGCGACCGACGCGACGGACCCGGCCTGCGCGGCGCTCATCCTCGCCACGCCGGACTCCCTCGGCGACGGCCTCGGCCGGCGGCAGACCACGGCGCAGGCCACCACGGCGTGGGGCGACCCGGCGATCGTGCTGCGCTGCGGCGTCGAGCCGCCGGGCCCGACGACCGTGCGCTGCGAGACGGTGACGACGGCCGACGGCCTGGCGATCGACTGGCTCGTGGTGCAGGACGACGGCACGGCGGGTGCCACCGCCGGACCGGCGCCGACGGCAGGAGTCACTGCGGGCCCGACGCCGGGCGCGACCCCGAACGACGCGACGCCCGGAGCCACCGGGTGGACGTTCACCACCTACGGCCGCGTGCCGGCCGTCGAGGTGGACGTGCCGGCCGCGGTGGCGCAGGACCGCTCGACGTCGTTCCTCGACGGGCTGTCCGCGGCCATCGCGGCCCACACGGACCACCAGCGCAGCTGCCTGTGACGGGCTCCCCCCGCACGGCACGCGAGCGCGAGGGAGAGGTCAGCGCAGCCCGGTGGGCCGGTGCAGCGCGAGCTGGAGCAGCTCGTCCACCAGCGCCGGGTACTCCAGGCCGGTGGCCGCCCACATCCGCGGATACATGGAGAACGGCGTGAACCCCGGCATCGTGTTGATCTCGTTGACCACCACGTCGCCCGCCGGGGTGACGAACACGTCCACGCGCGCCAGCCCCTCGCACCCCACCGCGTCGAACGCGCGCACCGCGACGTCGCGCACGCGCGCCGTCACGTCGTCGGGCAGGTCGGCGGGGCACGTGAGGGCCACCGACTCCTCGTCGAGGTACTTCGCCTCGAAGTCGTAGAAGGCGTGCTCGCCGTGCACCACGATCTCGCCGGGCAGCGACGCCCGCGCCGGCTCGCCGTCGCGCCCGCCGAGCACGCCGCACTCGATCTCGCGCCCCACGATCGCGGCCTCGACGAGCACCTTGGGGTCGTGCTCGGCGGCCGCGCGCACGGCCGCGGACAGGTCAGCCCAGTCGGTCACCCGGCTGATGCCCAGGCTCGAGCCCGCGCGGGCCGGCTTGACGAACACCGGCAGCCCCAGCGGCCGCGCCCGCTCGAGCACGGCCTCGGGGTCGCGGTCGAGCTCGCCCGGCCGCACCACGACGTACGGGCCGACGGGCAGTCCCTGGCCGGCGAAGACGAGCTTCATCATCTGCTTGTCCATGCCGACGGCCGAGGCCAGCACGCCCGCGCCGACGTAGCGCACGTCCGCGAGCTCGAGCATGCCCTGCACCGTGCCGTCCTCGCCGAAGGGCCCGTGCAGCAGCGGGAAGACGACGTCCACGTCGCCCAGCGCCTCGGCCACCGGGCCGCGCAGGGCCTGCACCGCGCGGTCCCCCGCGGCCTGCGGCAGCAGCACGCGCACCGAGCCGTCGGACACCTCGGGCAGCCGGCCGTCCCGGATGGCCCAGCGGTCCGGGTCGTCGTCCGCGAGCACCCAGCGGCCCTCGCGCGTGATCCCCACCGCCAGCACGTCGTAGCGGGAGCGGTCGATCGCCCGCAGCACTCCCCCGGCGGTGACCGCGCTGATGGGATGCTCGCCGGAACGCCCGCCGAAGAGCACGAGGACACGGGGACGACGAGCAGTGGTCGCAGACATCGCGGCCGACCCTACCGCCGATACCCTCGCCCGGTGAGCCACCCCGACCAGCCCGGCCACCCTGACCAGCCCGCCCTGTCCCCCGCGACGCTCGCCGTCACCGCCGGGCGCCCGGCCCGCCGGCAGGGCGCCCCGGTGAACCCGCCGCTCGTCCTGTCCTCCACGTACGTCTCCACCGGGACGCCGGCGCCGGGCGAGCTCTTCTACACGCGCAACGACACCGAGACCTGGCGCGCGCTGGAGTCGGCGCTCGCGGCGCTCGAGGGCGCGGCCCGGCCCGCGCTGGCCTTCGCCTCGGGGATGGCGGCCATCGCCGCCGCGTTCGCGCTCGTGCCGCGCGGCGGGCGCGTCGTCATGCCGGAGCACTCGTACGGCGTGGCGCTCGGGCTGGCGCACGAGCTCGCGGCCGCCGGCGACATCCGGCTCACGCTCGTCGACATCGCGGACACCGCCGCCGTCGTCGCCGCGCTCGGGCACGACGAGGGCTCGTCGACCGCCGCCGCGCACGACGAGGCCGCCGCGCTCCTGTGGGTCGAGACGCCGACGAACCCCATGCTCGAGGTCGCCGACACCCCTGCCCTGGCGGCCGCGGCGCACGCCGTCGGCGCGCTCGTGGTGGCCGACAACACGTTCGCCACGCCGCTCGTCGTGCGCCCGCTGACGCAGGGCGCGGACGTCGTCGTGCACTCGGTGACCAAGTACCTCGCGGGCCACAGCGATGTGGTGCTCGGTGCCGCGCTGACGTCCGACGAGGGCCTGCACGCCCGGCTCGCGTCGCACCGCACCGTCCACGGCGCCATCCCCGGCCCGTTCGAGGCCTGGCTGGCGCTGCGCGGCGTGCGGACCGTCGCGCTGCGCGTCGAGCGCTCGCAAGCAACCGCCGCCGAGCTGGCCCGGCGCCTCGCGCGGCACCCCGGCGTGGTCGAGGTACGTCACCCGTCGCTGCCCTCCGACCCGGGCCACGAGCGCGCCGCTCGGCTCATGGACGGGTTCGGCTCGATCGTCGGGCTGCGGCCGGCGGGCGGGGCCGCGGGCGCGGACGCCCTCGTCGAGCGCGTGCGCCTCTGGCTGCCCGCGACCAGCCTGGGCGGCGTCGAGTCGTCCCTCGAGCGGCGCCGCCGGTTCGCCACCGAGTCCCCGACCGTGCCCGACGACCTCGTCCGCCTGTCCGTCGGCATCGAGGACGTCGAGGACCTCTGGCGCGACCTCGACCAGGCGCTGCGGGCACGGCCCTAGCGCGGCGCCGCGCGGGTCACAGGTCGTTCCCCGCGTAGGACTGGTCGAAGCTCTTGTTGGCCAGCGGGAAGTCCGGGACGATCGTGTCCGCGAGCGCGACCGGCAGGGCCGGCCAGGTGAAGAACGAGGGGTCGACGATCGCGACCCTGCTCAGGCGGCCGGCGTCGTCCAGCTCCACCCGGTGGCAGGCGGTGCCGCGCCAGGCCTCGACGAGGGCCAGGCCCGCGGCGGCCGGCGTCCCCCCGGGGCGACGGGCCGCAGGCCGCCGGGCCGCGGCACCGTCCTCGTCGGCCACCGCCGACCGACCGGTGCCGAGCCGGCCGTCCAGGCGCGCCACCAGGTCCGCGACGAGCGCGGCGGACACCTGCACCTCGTCCGCGCGGACGAGGAACCGGGCCATGACGTCGCCGTCCTCGCGCGTGCAGGTGCGGAAGGCCGGCCCCAGGTCCACGAACG
>JAJYTJ010000188.1 GCA_021793115.1 Actinomycetes bacterium
CTGCTCGCCTTCACCAGCTTCCCCAAGGCGATCTGGCGGCAGATCTGGAGCAACAACCCCAACGAACGCCTCAACAAGGAGATCCGCCGGCGCACCGACGTCGTCGGGATCTTCCCCGACCGGGACTCCGTGACCCGCCTGGTCGGCGCCGTCCTGGCCGAACAACACGACGAATGGGCCGAAGGACGCCGCTACTTCGCCCTCGACGTGCTGGCCAAGTCCCGACTGACGCTCGTCGCCGAAGGCCAGGAGGTGACCAACCAGCCCCTCGCCCTGACAGCCTGACCAACCCGAAGATCACGCCAACGCGCTACACCACTCCCAGGGACTTGACCGGCGGATCGCCACAGGGTTGGCCGTCTGTGCGGCGTTGTGAAGTCAGCACTCAAGGGTGCGACACGTGGGTCGGTCCGCCCGCCTGGATCCATCGTGGGCGGGGTGTGGGCCGTTGTCCACGGCTTTCGGGCCCCGGCCCGGGCTGTCAGGCCAGGGCCCTGGCTCCGTCGGTGAGTGTGGATCCGGCTCAGAGGTCGCGGTCCTGGGCGTCTCGGTCTTTCGTCACCGCGCAGGCGGTGGCGGCTGATCGCGGTCGCCGGATCGACCCGGCTACCGCTCCCGACCCAGCACAGGGTCGTCCGCAATGACCTGGCGGAGTCGGGCGCTTGCTGCACGGACTGCTGGTGCGGTGGAGTCAACGGCGCGGGCGAAGCGGCGCCGTGCGCCAATCCTTGGTCGCGCGGCAGTTCTCATCGGCTCGTTGGCCGCGTTCACGGCGTCGAGCCCGGCCAGCACGGGGCTGGCCCGGACGGTCGTCAAGAGGAACTCCAGCACCGTCGCGAGCACGTCCTCGGACATGCCGAGCCCGCCGCGGTCAGGGGCGTTGGCGATCACGCTCGGGAGCTGCTGGGCAGCGGCCAGCATCTCGCCGACGGTGAGGTCCCCTCGCGCGCCCCGCGAGCCATCCGGGCTCCACGCCACTCGCGGGGCGACGTCGCTCCACAGGAACTCACCCCGGGCACGGCCTTCCGGCACCGCGAAGCAGGCGCGGGCGAGTTCTGGCGCCTGCTTCGCGGCCTCAGGCGGATCGAGCCGCACCGCGGGTTCGGACCACAGGAACCCAGATGCCGTCACCTCCCGGCTCTCCTTACCCGAGGTAGATGTCCTGCCAAAGCGCCGGTGAACTGACGCAGTCGTAGAGCGCTCCGGTCACGTAGATGTACCCCGTCACCTGATACTCCCCACCCGAGTGGACATCGTCGCCCGTCTCATGGTCGCGATGGCACTTGTCCTGGTGGCGGCCACCGTGGCCGCCTGGCTGGTCGCCGGGCCGATCGGCCCCGGCCTGTTCTGCCGGCACGTGCTCGCCAACGTACGCACCTTGGCCGGCTCCGTCGTCGAGCACGCTGAGACCGCGTTCGCCTCCGTCAGTGCCCTGACGCCAGCCGTTGCCCTGAGGGCCGCTGCGTTGACCGCCCTGGGCGGCAACTCGGTTCTCGCCCGCCGAATCGGTGCCTCGCTGGGTGGCATGTCTCGTGCCGCCGCCGCGATGGCGTGCGCGTGATCGTGGCCGACACCGGTGAGGGCATCGCCGGCCAGCGCCTGCCTCATGTGTTCGAGCGGTTCTCACGGCGGCACGATCAGCGCGCACAGCCCCGGCCCGGGGCGGGCGCCCAGTTCGTCATCGACCTGCCCGCGTCCGGGCGCAGATCTTCAGCAAGGGTTCATCGTGTGCGACCCGGAACTTGATCCGCCGGCCTGAGGCTGGTTGGTGAGCGGCCACCTACGCCGCTCGCCCGCGGCGAGGAGGGCTCGATGGGCCTGTGGTGCAGCCGGATAACCGTCGGTGGCTGGGTGTTCATGGTCGTCGCTCTGACGCTCGTGATCGGTCTGGCCGTCTGGGCGGTGTGCCGGCTGTTCCCGACACGGGCACAACGGATCCCCGACCCGGGTTCGGCCCTCGATGCTCGCCTCGCCGCGGGCGACCTGGACCTCACCGCCTACGTCCAGCTGCGGCAGGAGCTCGCCGGTCGCACGGCGGTCGCCACGGCCGGGTCGGTCCCGGTCAGCACGGCCCACGGTCGGCGGGGCACGCTCAAAGGAGGTGCGTGATGGCGACATCGAACACCAGCCCGGTGATCACCCCAGCGGCGGTGAGCCATTGGCCGAAGACTGTGCTGCGGGTGGCGTTCGGCCTGATCTGGCTGATCGACGCGGCCTTGAAGTGGCTGCCTGGGTTCCGGGCCAGCTACATGGACACCATCATGGGGCAGGCCGACGGACAGCCCGGTTGGCTGCAGCCGTGGTTCCGATTCTGGATCAACCTGCAGCATCCAGATCCGGCGTTCTTCGCCTACCTGGTCGCCACCGTCGAGACGCTGATCGCGGCCGCGTTGATCGTCGGCTTCACCCGCAAGTTCAGCTACAGCGCTGCGATCGTGTTCAGCCTGCTGATCGGGTCGACCGCCGAGGGCTTCGGTGGGCCGTACACCTCCGGCGCCGCGGACATCGGCACCGCCATCGTGTACGCGCTGGTGTTCGCCGCGTTGCTGATCTTCAGCTACTACCAGGGCGCCGCCCCCTTCAGCGTGGACGCCCGGCTGGAACGGCGCATCGGCTGGTGGCACTGGGTCGCCGAAGTCGGGCACCACCGACCTGACGCCCACACCTTGCCCGAAGAGCGTGTCCCGGCTCGGGCGAGCGTCATGGCGAACCCACCGCGACGCAAGCCCGCGTAGCCCAAGTCCGTCACCATTCCGTCCCTCTTCGGCGATTCCGGAGGTCCTCGTGATCACCTTCCTGGCCAACAACTGGTACTGGCTCCTGTTCATCGGGGCCATGGTCTTCATGCACGCCGGCCACGGCGGGCACGGCGGACATGGCGGCCACGGCGGGCAGGGTGGCGCGAACGGACACGGCGGCGCCGCCGGTGGGCACTGCGGAGGCACGACCCACCAGGGCGCCCACCCGCAGGACTCCACCCACGCCACGAGCCACGGCGCGTCCGCCGAGGGCAGCCCGCCAGCCGGGCCGGCACTACGGTGACCACCCACCACGGCCGGCCTGCCGGCCGCACCGGACGACCTGCCGATGCCGCACGTCCTCGCAGGCGAGCATGAACCAGATCGACGACTATGACGCGGTGGTGGTCGGCGCCAGCTTCGCCGGGCTGGCCGCCGCCGGGCAGTTGGTCGGTGCCGGGCGGGTGCTGCTGGTGGACCGGGAGCCGATCGGGACGGGGCAGACCTCGGCGTGCGGCACGCTGCTGACCGTGCTCGAACGCCTCGAGGCGGGCGACGCCCTTGAGCAGGTGCACCCGCGGGTCATGCTCAACGTAGCCGGCCGGCGCATCGGGTTCGACACCACGCACCACCCGTTCGCCACATTCGACTACATGACGCTGTGCCAGATCCTGGCCAGCCGGCTCGGGGACGTGCAGGTCGCCGTGGCACCGTTCGGCGGCGTCGACCCCGACGGCACGCTGCGACTCGGTGCCCGCCGGGTCCGCTCAGCGGTGCTGATCGACGCCTCGGGGTGGCGGCGGGTCTTGGCCCGCGCCCTGGGTGCGCCACCCCTGGACCGAGCGCACGCCTCCACCGGCGTGGAGACCCCCGCTCGTCATGTCGGTTGCGCACTGGAGTTCTGGTTCCGTCCCCCGGGCCGGCCCGACGGCGTGCACTGGGCTTTTCCCGCAGGTGATCACGTCCGGGACGGAACAGCCTCCTACCTCGCCCACCCCAACGGGCTCAAACGCGACCTGATGCGTTTCACCCACGTGGACGAACTGCCCGCCAAGGCGGTTCACGGCGGCGCGTTCCCATCCCGCCTGGCCGAACCGGTCATCGGCCAGGTCTTCCTCGTGGGTGACGCGGCCGGCCAGTGCCTGCCGCTGACCGGGGAGGGCATTCGCCCCGCCCTGGTGTTCGGGCAGGAAGCCGGCCGGCAGGCCCGCGCCGTGCTGCTCGGCCACCAGGACCTGCCCACAGCACTGGCCCGCTACCGGCAGGCCGTAACCAAGACTCGTCTGGCCTACCGGACGCTGGAACGCGTCCAGTCCTGGGCGCTGCACCTGCCCCCGACCGTCGTCGGCCATGCAGTCCGCGCCTCGGCCAGCCCTGGGCTTTCGCCCCTTCTGCAGGCCGCGTACTGGCAGATCGCCGACCCCGACACCCTGCTCGCGGCCCCCGACACCCGGGCCACGAGCATGCTGCCCCGCGTGCCATGCGCCACCGGGCCCGCCGCCGACCGGCGCCCAGACGCGGCGGGCTTGGCCGCCTGCGCGGCCGGCTGCGACTGCCCGCCAGGCAGCCCAGCGCCCCAGACTGCGGCCTGCTGCCTGGCGCCGTAATGCTACCGACCCGTTCCCAGGCCAGGTTCTGGCACACCACGTAGAGCAAGCGCGTATGGGCCGAGCGGGGCAGCGTCGCACCGCCCGGCCCGTGCCCGTGCCGGATCAGTTCCGCCACGAACCGGGCGCCCACCAGTCAGCCTGGCCGAAGTCGGTGCGCGGACCGGTAGTGACCCTCACCACCGCGCCCGCTTCCCGCATGCCCGAGGCGTTCATCGGGGGCGACGGACCAGCAGCACCCCCGGTCGGGTGGCGGCCCGGGCATCCCGAAAGGCCAGGTGCGAGTTGACGAGAGCTTCGTCGTTCGCTGATCGGCCCTCAGCCCAACAGCCGGCGAGGTACCCGACGATCAGGCACATGGGGAGGGGGAAGCCATGAGCGGCAGCGCGTTCGCGGTCGCCGGACTGGCCCGCGGAACCTGGCTGGCAGAGCTGATGGAAGCTGTCCGCGCGGTGCCGGGCGTGATCGGCGTCGGCGTGACCGTGGTCCACGGCGCACCGTCGGCGCTCACGGTGACCGCGCTGGGCCCGGTGCCCACCGAACAGATCGTCGCCGCGGTGACCTTGGTCGGCTTCACCTTGGCACCACAGGCCGCTCCGGTCCCGGACAGACCTACGGCCGCCGCGACCCGAACCCCGCCGTCCAGCCGCTAACCGGTGCCGGCTGCACCCCGCACCGGCAGGTGCCCGGAAGCACCGCGCCGCCTGGAGCGCCGGGGATTCTTCATCGAATCTCAATCGCGACGCAAGCGCGTGCCGGATGCGCCGCCCCACGCTGAAGATACCCCCGCAGGGTATCGGGAAGCCGTCCGCCGCAGCGGCTCTCCGACGACGTAACGGGCGCGGTGGTGCCAGGCGGCCTCGACCAGCAGCCGGCGGGCGTGGTTGTTGCCGGTCTTCGTGATCGGCCCCAGCACCCGCGAGGTGCCCGAAGAGTGCTCGCTGGGCGTCAGCCCGACGAACGTGCCGATGCTGTTGCCGGTGAACCGGTGCCAGTCACCGATCTCGACAGCCAACGCGAACCCGGTCAGGGTGCTGATCCCGCGCAGGCACCCCAGCCGGCGCATGAGCGGGGTGAACTCGCTGTCGGCGGCCAGCTGTTCGATCGCCGCGTCGAGCCGGTCTCGGCGAGCCTTGACGGCCAGCACCGCCTCGTAGTCCGACTCGAACGCCGCCCGCGTGGCACGCCCAACCAGCCCAGGACCGGCCTGGCGACGCAGCCACAGGTCGTGCGTCCCGTTCCAGGTCGTCCCCCCGTCGTAGACGATCGAGTGGCGCACCAGCAGCTTGCTCAGCCGGTGCCGGGCGGCCATCAGGTCCCCGCGGGCGTCCTCACGCGCCCGCACCAGGTCCCGCGCCGACTCCTGCTCCACGCTCGGGATCGCCACCGGCGTGACCTGGCCCAACAGCAGCAGCCGAGCCAGGTGCAGCGCGTCACGGGCGTCGGTCTTGACCCGGTCCCCGGCAACACGCTGCAGCTTCGACGGAGCCGCGACCACACAGCCGACGCCCGCCGCGGTCAGCTCCCGATACAGATCGAACCCCGTCGGACCGGCCTCGTAGACCACCGCCACCGGGCCCGGCAACCTCGCCAGCCACCCGCGGACCTGCTCGCTCGACGGCGACAGCCGCGCCTGCACGACCTCGCCCGTCACCGTGTCGATCGCCGCCGCAGCGACCGACCGTGCATGCACGTCAAGACCCACACTCGTACGCTCGGACCACACCGGGGCCTCCCACGATTGTCGGATAGGCCAGGCAGGGGACTCTGCCCGGCAACCCACGAATCTCGTGAGCCAGGCCCCGGCCCAGCAACCACTCACCGACGAGCAGTCACCCCATACCGATCCCGGCGCGCTGGCGTTGCTCGGTGTCGACGTGCGCACGCCGGCCATGCGCGGACCGGCCGGGTGCCGCGTCCGTCGTCGTCACGGTCGCCCTTGCCTCGACCGGGCGTCCGGCTGGGACCGGGAAACTGGGCGGCTGGCCCACCCGTCGTGGGCAAGGCTTCGGCGGACCTTCATCCAACCTCGACCAGGTCGCAGCCAACGGTCCGGACGATGGAGGCATGACCGACCAGCTGCAGGCCGCCACCACGCCGAACGCACCGAGCGTGCGGCGCGGACCGCTGCGCACGGTGTGGACCGCGATCAGCGGCGCGACCGGGGTCGTCCTCGGCCTGGCACCCCACGTCCTGCACCACATCGGACCTCTGGTCGGCACCGCCCTGGTGGCAGGCGCCGGCGGCACCGCCCTGTTCGGCGTCCTCGGGCTGGCCGCCTCGGTGCCGATGCTCCTCAAGCTGCACCGCCGGTTCGGCTCCTGGTGGGCACCCGCCGCCGCGCTGGTCGTGTTCGTCGCGGCGTTCGTCGTGTCCACCACCGTCCTCGGCCCGCTGATCCGCGGCGAGGACAACGCCCCGACACCCACACCCAGCCAGGTCCAGCTGCCCGCCGGGCACGACCAGCACCACTGACCGCGCAGTCGAGAGGAACCCCCATGGCAACCCCGCCCGCTCCCTCACCCAAGATCAACATCACCCCGACCGAACGCGTCGCCCGGGTCGTCGTCGGGGCCGCCGGCATCGTCGGCGGCGTGCTGCTGCTGGCCGGCGCCCACGCCGCAGTGGCGGTGGTGTTCGAGGTGCTGCTCGTGCTGGCCGGCCTCGACCTGCTGGTCACTGGCGCCCGGGGGCACTGCCCGCTGTACGC
>JAJYTJ010000189.1 GCA_021793115.1 Actinomycetes bacterium
GATCTGTGTGCTGTTCAAGAACGCGACCGCCCTGGAGACCGCCGCCCGCATCGACACCGTCGTGATGGACAAGACCGGCACCCTGACCAAGGGCGAGCCGGAGGTCACCGACGTGCTGAGTGACGGGCGGGACAAGAACGAGATGCTCGCGCTGGCCGCCGCCGTCGAACGCGAGTCCGAGCACCCGCTGGCCCAGGCGGTTGCCGCTCATGCCACCGGCCGCGGGGTCCCCACCCTGCAGGCGACCGGGTTCCGCAACGTGCCTGGGCACGGCGCCATGGCCAGCGTCGACGGCCACCACGTGCTGGTCGGCAACCGTCGCCTGCTGGAGTCCGAAGGCGTCGAGCTCGGAGCCCTGGCGGCCCGCCGCGACGAGCTGGCGGCCGCCGGCCGCACCGCGGTCCTGGTCGCCGTCGACGGCCACGTGGCGGGCGTCATCGCCTTGGCCGACGCGCCCCGCCCGACCGCTGCTGCGGCGGTGGCTGCTTTGCACCAGACTGGCGCCCAGGTGGTCATGCTCACCGGGGACAACCAGGCCACCGCCGACCGGATCGCCGCCCAGCTGGGCATCGACACCGTCATCGCCGAGGTCCTGCCGCAGGACAAGGCCGCCCAGGTCGCCGCGCTGCAGAAGCAGGGGCGCCACGTAGCGATGGTCGGCGACGGCGTCAACGACGCCCCCGCGCTGGCCACTGCGGACCTGGGGATCGCGATCGGAGCCGGCACCGATGTGGCGATCGAGACCGCCGACCTGGTGCTGATGCGCTCCGACCCGCTGGGCGTGCCGACCGCGCTACGGATCGGACGTGGCACCGTGCGCAAGGAGCACCAGAACCTGGCCTGGGCGATCGGCTACAACGCCATCGCGCTGCCGATCGCCGCCGGAGTGTTCTTCACCGCCTTCGGGCTGTGGCTGCGACCGGAGATCGCCGCCCTGACGATGTCGGGCTCCACGCTCATCGTCACCGCCAACGCCCTGCTGCTACGCCGCCTGCACCTACCCCAGACCACGCTCGACGACCAGCCCCAGCCCAACCCGCAGTAGGGCGGCGACAACGACCACCGGACAGCACCCCAGATGAGCACCCTGCTGGCGGCCGGCCGCGTGGCTGCGACCCGAGCATCGGACGCGGCACCGACCGGCAGGTTGTCGCGGCCGGTGAGCCTGCTGCAGGCGGCCGTCGGCGGCCTGGCGACCCAGACCGCGTTCCCCGACCTGTCCTGGTGGCCAACGGCCGGCCTGGGCCTCGCCGTCTTGGTGGTGGCGCTGCACCGGGCGACGGTGCGCTGGGCTGGGCTGGTCGGTCTGATCTGGGGCCTGGGGCTCTTCATTCCGCACCTGTGGTGGGCCGACCAGGCCGCCGGAGCGCTGGCCTGGCTGGCGCTGGCGGTGGTCCAGGCCGCCCTGGTCGGGGTCGGCACCGCCACGTGGGCCATTGCGGCCCGGACGCCCTGGGTCCAGCGCACCTCGTGGGCGGCGGCGCTGACCTTCACCGTCACCTGGGTGGCCGACGAGCAGCTGCGCTCAACCTGGCCGTTCGGCGGGTTCCCCTGGGCCCGGTTGGCGTTCTCCCAGACCGACGGGCCACTGCTCGCGCTGGCGTGGCTTGGTGGCGCGCCCCTGGTGACCGCCGCGGTCGCCCTGGTCGGATTCGTCCTCGCCCGCGCCTGGCTGGCACCGGTGCACCGGCGGCTGTGGCCGGCGCTGGCGGCCGCCGCGACCACCAGCGCGATCATCGCGCTGGCCCTCTCGATCCCGCTGTCGACCGCGGCCCAGGCCGACACGTTGCGGCTGGCCGGCGTGCAAGGCAACGTGCCCGACAGGCGCGCCGTCGTCGCCGACCGATCCCGGGTGGTGCTCGACAACCATGCGGCCGCCACCCGCACCCTGCTGCACGACGCCGCGCCCGGCAGCCTGGACGTCGTCCTGTGGCCGGAGAACGCGACCGACATCGACCCTCGCACCGACGCCGCCGCTGGAGCGACAGTCGAGGGCGCGGCGCAGGCGGTGCGGGCGCCGATCCTGCTGGGAGCCGACCAGCGGCTGCCGGACGGCCGCTACGTGCAGATGCTGCTATGGCAGCCCGGTCGTGGCACGGTGTTCGCCTACTCCAAGCAGAAGGTGGTGCCGTTCGGGGAGTACATCCCCGCCCGCCCCCTGTTCCGCCTGTTCTCTTCCCAGGTCGACCGGGTCGGCACCGACGCCAAGCCCGGCGACCGACCGGCGCTCGTGCCCCTTGATGTGCCGCGGTTAGGCCGGGTCGTGCCGTTGGCGACCGTCATCTGCTTCGAGGTGGCGTTCGACGACGTGGTGCGCACTGCGGTGCGCGACGGCGCGCAGCTGATCGTCGTGGCGACTAACAACGCGTCGTTCGGGTGGACCGGCGAGTCGACCCAGCAGCTGGCGATGACCCGGCTGCGGGCTGTCGAGCACGGCCGGGCCGCGGTTCAGATCTCGACCGTCGGCGTCAGCGCGGTCATCGCCCCGGATGGAACCGTGCAGCAGCGCACTGGGCTGTTCACGCCGGCCACCTTCCGAGCCGAGCTCCCGCTGCGCACCAGCCTGACTCCGGCCGACCGCTTCGGTGCCGCACCCGTAACCGCCGCGGTCGCCCTTGCCCTGGCAGCAGCGCTGGCCGGTGCTGCCAGTCGTGAGGCGGAGTCGACCGACGCCTGGTCGGACGCCGCTCGGCCGGATCGGGTGCGAACCGGCTCGCGATCTGGGCGACGAGCCGGCCACCAGCCGAGCGTCCCGGCCGATCGAAGGGGCACCAGGTGACGCACGGACCGGTTGTGCGCTCCTCGGTGAGGCTGTCCTGGCAGTTGACTGACCGACACAGCCAGCTGACGTGGGCGGCCCTGGGCGGAGGTCTGGCGGCCGTGGCGCTGGCCTTTTGGGGGCTGCCGGCGATCGACCTGCACGGCCCGCTGCATCGTCTAGGGATCATGGATCTGCTGTGTGGAGGAACGCGGGCCGCCTACCTCACCATGACCGGTCGGTGGACGCTGGCGTGGTACTACAACCCGCTGGGGCCGCTGGCCGTGGTCGCCGCGGCCGTCCTGATGCTCCGCGCGGGGGTCGGCCTCCTGACGCGACACTGGCTCACCTTGCGGGTGCGGCTGTCCCGCCGGGTCAGGCGCGTCGCGGTTGTGGCCCTGGCCGTGGTCGTCGTGGTGCTGACGGCCCGTCAGCAGCTGCTGGTCGACGTCCTGAGGTGAGCGGGTCCCACCGTCGCCAGCAGCCCGTTGGGAAGGCGGGCTGGAGGCTTCGCGGGACCTTCATCCAACCTCGACCAGGTCGCAGCCAACGGTCCGGACGATGGAGGCATGACCGACCAGCTGCAGGCCGTTACTGCGCCGAGCGCGCCGCGTGTGCGGCGTGGGCCGCTGCGCACGGTGTGGACCGCGATCAGCGGGGCGACCGGGGTGGTGGTTGGCCTGGCACCCCATGTGCTGCACCACATCGGCCCGCTGGTCGGCACCGCCCTGGTGGCCGGCGCGGGCGGCACAGTCTTGTTCGGTGTCCTGGGGCTGGCGGCCTCGGTGCCGATGCTCCTGAAGCTGCGCCGCCGGTTCGGCTCGTGGTGGGCCCCGGCCGCGGCTCTGGCCGTGTTCGCGGCGGCCTTTGTCGTGTCGACGACGGTCATCGGCCCGCTGATCCGCGGAGCCGACAACGTCCCGGCACCCTCCCCGAGCCAGGTCCAGATGCCTGTCGGGCATGACCAGCACCACTGACATCGCCGTCGAAAGGACTCACCATGACAACGCCACACGCTCCGGCACCGAAGATCAACATCACCCCGACCGAACGCGTCTCCCGGGTCGTCGTCGGCGTCGCCGGCATCGTCGGCGGTGTGCTGCTGCTGGCCGGCGCCCACACCACCCTCGCCGTCGTGCTCGAGGTGCTGTTGGTCCTGGCCGGGGTGGACCTGCTGGTCACCGGCGCTCGAGGGCACTGCCCGCTGTATGCCAAGCTCGGCTACGTACCGGCCTCCCTGGCCCACCCCCGAGCCGGACGGACTGCGCGATGAAGCAGCAGCAGAACCCGTCGGGCGGGCGAGCGGACCGGCCGCAGAGCCGGACATCGACCACCCCGCGGATGCCCGACCACCACCACGCGCCGGTCGACCAGCCGTCCACGGGCGGTTCGCATCATGGGCACCGGTGGATGATGCTGGCCTGCTGCGTGCCGATGCTCGTGATCGTCGCCGTGCTGCTGGCCACCGGCACGGCCGGCATCGGGGCCGTGATCTTCGCGGTGGCCTGCGTCGGCATCATGACCGTGATGATGCTGGCCATGCCCCGTGGCCACTAGCCAGCTGGCGTCGACCTCTGCCATCACCCCGGTGGTGACGGCGCGACGACCGCATACCGGCCGGATGATCGGGGTCGCCCTGGCGTGGGGGGCGTGCTTCGTCGCGATCAGCTGGGGCCTGCGCGACGCCCCCGTGCTGTGGTTCGCCGCCCTGCGGGCCCTGCTGGCCGGCGCCGCGCTGGTCGCCGTGGCTAGCGCCCAGCACCGCCGGCTGCCACGCGGGCCACGGACCTGGGCGCTGATCGGGCTGCTCGGGCTGGTCAACGCCACCCTTGCCCTGGCTGCGATGTTCGCCGCCGGAGCCGGCGCCGCCAAGGGCGTGGCTGCGGTCCTGGCGAACGCCCAGCCGCTGCTGATCCTGCTGCCGGCGTGGTGGCTGTACGGGCAGCGGCCCACCCGGTCCACCACCATCGCCCTGTTGCTCGGACTGGCCGGGCTGACCGTGGTGGCCTCGGCGTCCGGCGCCGGGGCCGGGGCTGGACTGTCGCTGGCCGCCGCGGCCGCCACCACCGCCGGCACCCTGCTGGCCCGCTGGCTGGCCGGTGTCGACGTGATCGTCGTGGCCGGCTGGCACCTGCTGTTCGGCGGCCTGGCGCTGGCCGTCTGGGCGAGCCTCAGCGAAGGGCAGCCCGACATCGCGTGGACCGGCCGGTTCATGGCCTCCCTGGCGTTCCTCGCGCTGGTCGGCACCGCCGCCACGACTGTCATCTGGTTCACCGAAGCCCAGCACGCCCGCCTGGACCAGCTGACCGGCTGGACCCTGCTCGTGCCGGTCATTGGCGTGCTGCTGGCCGCCCTCGTCCTGGGCGAACGCCCAACCGGCTGGACCCTGCTCGGACTGGGCGGCGTGCTGGCAGCCCTGTGGATCGCCCAACGACCCGACCACACCCCGCCCGCCGGCCATCACGGCCTGCCGCCGACCGCCCCAGCGCCCGCGCCGACCGGCGCACCAAGGACGTGACATGAAGATCCTGCAGCAGCTGGCCGCCGCTGTCGCCACCGTCTCCCTCCTGATCGCCGGCACCGCCGGCTCGGCGTTCGCCGACGACGACCTGTCGCACAAGCGCTCGAGCTTGGAGAACCAGCTGCAGGCCACCGCCAAGCAGCGCGACGACCTGGAGTCCGCGCTGGAGGACCTGTCCGGCGAGCTGGTCCAGACACAAGTCGACCTGCAAGCCGTCCAGGCGCAGATCCCTGCCGCACAGGCCGCGCTCACGCAGGCCACCACGGTGCTGGACGCGGCGATGCGCGACCAGCAGCAGATCGCCGCCCAGTTGGCCGACGCCCGCCAGCAGCAGGCCCAGATCACCGCGCAGGGCGCCCAGGCCGCCGCCGACCAGCAGCGGCTGCGCCAGGAGGTGGCCGCGATGGCCCGGGCGGCGTACCGCGACGGCGGTGGCCTGTCTACGTTGTCCGTGCTGCTGGACGCCAGCAGCAGTCAGGACTTCGTCGACAGCTACACCATGGCGGCCGCCGCCCAACGCGTGCAGGGGCAGGTCTTCGACCAGCTGCGCCAAGCCCAGGCCGACGCCCGCAACCAGGGTGCCCGTCTGGACGCGGTGCAGCAGACGATCAGCTCGCTCAAGCAGCAGGCCGACCAGAAGGTTGCCGAAGCCAACAAGGCGCGGCAGGAGGCCGCCGACGCCAAGGCTCGGCTCGACGACCTGGAACGAGAACAACAGGCCAAGCAGGCTACCGTGCGCAGCCAGATGGCCGAGGCGCAGCGCCAGGTCGACGCGGCCGACGCCTCCACCGCCGCGATGCAGGCCCAGCTGCAGCAGGTCATCGACGCCCAACGTCAGCAGGCCACGGCCAAGAAGTCCAGCACCACCCCCGGGGCGGCGATCGCCGGCGCGCTGTTCGCCAACCCGACCGCCACCAGCCCGATGTACGTCACCAGCGAGTACGGGATGCGGCTGCAGCCGATCCTGAAGATCTGGCGACTGCATGCCGGCATCGACCTGCGGGACTACTGCAACCAACCCGTCTACGCCGGCCGGGACGGCACCGTCGTGTGGGCCAAGTACCTGTCCGGATACGGCAACCAGGTGATGGTCGACCACGGCTGGGTCGACTCGTCGTCGTTGATGTCCAGCTACAGCCACCTCAACAAGTCCGTGGTGGCGCCAGGCCAGCAGGTCAAGGCCGGCCAGGTCGTGGGGTACGCCGGGCAGACCGGCGGCGTCTCGACCGGGTGCCACCTGCACTTCGAGGTGTACGTCAACGGTGCGACCGTCAACCCGCGCGCCTCTCTCGGCCTGCCTCCCGCGTAGGGGCGGGTGTTTAGTCCCCGCTCACAGAGGGTGCAGCAGTCGGCGCACGAACTGTCGGGTGCGTTCCTGGCGTGGGTCGCCGAGCACCTGGCTCGGTGGTCCGAGCTCGGCTACGCGGCCGGCGTCGACGAACGCGACCTGGTGGGCCACGTCCCGGGCGAACTGCAGCTCGTGGGTGACGACCACCATCGTCCAGCCCTCCTCGGCCAGGTCCCGCATCAGCCTCAGGACGTCGCCGACGAGCTCGGGGTCCAGTGCGGAGGTCGGCTCGTCGAACAGCAG
>JAJYTJ010000190.1 GCA_021793115.1 Actinomycetes bacterium
CCCTCAGCCCGATACAGCCGACGGATCTCAGCCCAGTCCTCCACGGTGATCACTCCCTCACTCTTCAGCGAAGGGGGGTCAACTTTCGCCCGGCGCCAGGGGGTCAGTGTTCACGCGGCATCGACACCGCCCAAGGGTCGACCCGAGGCAAGAGTGCCGCGATCTGCCTGGCGATCGAAGAGCCTGAGCTGTTCCAGCACCCGTCTCAGGCGCGGGTGTTCGCGCGGGTCCTCCGCGAGCTCTCGACCGGGTCCGATGACGTGTTCCAGGTGGTCTACGCGACTCACTCGCCCTTCTTCATCGACCCGCGTTTCTTCGACCAGGTACGTCGAGTCAGTCGCCGCCAAGCCGACCCTGGTTCACATCCTGAACCGCCCCGGCGTGTCCGGAGGGTGGTGCCACGGCCCACTGAGCGGAGCCATCGAAGAGGCGCCGAGCACCTGCGCATCCTGCCGCTGGGGCCGTACTGGGGCTGCGAGCCGGCTCCAGAGCGGGTGCGGTGACGCCATTCTGACGCGGCGCCACGCCGAGTCTCTGGTCATTTCTCGATCACTCGCGCCTCCTGGACCTGCGTTAACGCAGGCCGGAGGCACAGTGGGGCCGAAGAGCGGAGACGGTGGGATTTGAACCCACGGTAGGGGTAACCCCCTACACGGCCTTAGCAGGGCCGCGCACTAGGCCACTATGCGACGTCTCCAAGACGGGGGACAGGCTACAGGTGCCACCCGGCGGCGAACAAAAGCCTCAGTGCTCGAGCCCCCACTCCCGGTCGGTGAGCATCCGCGCGGTGCCCAGGCCGATCGCCAGCGCCGCGACGACAAGGGCGGCCGTGACCCCGTACGACATCGCGTTGGTGATGTCGCCGTTGGACAGGTAGAACACCGCCCGGTAGGCGGGCACGCCGGGGACCATGATCGTCACCGCCGGGACGTAGACCGTGATCCGCGGGATGTTCAGCCGCGGCGCGACCCAGGCGGCGAGCAGCCCGACGAGGCATGCGGCCGCTGCGGCGGCGGCCTGCGGCGGCCAGTGCACGTGCTCCACCGTGGCGATCCGCAGCACGTTGGGCACGGTCGCGACCAAGGCGGCGACCACGGCCATGCGCCACGGGCTGTTGAACATCAGCGCGAAGCCCAGGACCCCGACGAAGGACGCCACGGCCCGCAGCAGCACGAGCGCCACGGTCCCCAGCACCACCGGCTGCGGCGGATCGGGTGACAGGCCGGCGATGATCGACACAGCCCACACGGCGAACGCGGCCGAGACCAGGATCATCATGGCGTGCGTCAGGCGGGCCAGGCCCGCGGAGAAGTCCAGCTTCGCCAGGTCCAGCGCACCGGTGACCAGGGGGAAGCCGGGGACGAGGAACAGTGCCGCCGAGGCGTAGCCGGCCTCGTGCACCCCGGTGGTCAGGCCGGCCAGGTGGACCAGCTCGACGAACCCGAGGTAGGCCCCGCTGGCGAGTGCCGCCGCCACGAGCGCGATGCCGAACTGGTTGAACCCGCGGCGCAGCGCGAGGCGCCGCAGCCCCTGCCCCAGGAACGCGCCGACGAAGGCGCCGAGGATCTCCACCGGGCCGCCGCTGTTGAGGAACGCGAACGCGGCGCACGCGATGGCCGCCCACAGCGCGTTGAGCACCGCCGGGTACAGCGGCCCCTTGTGCTCGATCGCGTCGACCTCGGCGGCCACCTCCTCGACGGTCCACCCGTCGCGCGCCTCGACACGCTGCGCCAGCCACTCGAGCTCGGCGAGCCGGTCGGTGTTGACGCCGATATTGCGGACCTCGAGCACCTCGGTGCGGAACGAGCGGCCACGGTGCGAGGTCGTCGTGATCTCGGTGAGCGTGACGTGCGCCTCGTGCCGATCGATGCCGAGCGCCGTGGCGACCCGGGCCATCGACGCCTTGACGCGGTAGGAGCCGGTGCCCGACGAGAGCGACAGCCGCCCCACCCGCAGCACGACGCCGGAGCGATGGATGAGGTCGAGCTCCTCGTCGTCCGGATGCAGCGGCACGACGACCATGATGACGGTTCGCCGGACGGCTCGACGAGGCCAACGGCCTACCGAGGGCCGTCGTGCCCGTCGTCGGGTGGCACCGTCGCCGCGGCGCGGACCCGGACCGGCCCCCGCGTCCACGCCGGACCGTGCCGGCGCAGCCACATGTCGGCGAGCACGACAAGCCCCATGACCCCCACCGCGAGCGCGGCGCCGGCGAGCACGTCGGTCAGCCAGTGGTCCCCGAGGTACAGGCGCGCCGCGGACATCACCGCCGTGGCCAGCAGCGCCACGGCGAACCCGGCGAACGCACGACGCACGCCGGGGCTGCGCCGCCACCACAGGTAGGCGAGCCCGAGCGTGAACGCCGCCGTGCCCACGGCGTGCCCCGACGGGAAGGACAGGGTGGTCTCCACCGGGCCGACGACGTCGACCGCCGGTGGCCGAGCACGGTCCACCACGTGCTTGATGACGAGCGCGATCGCCTCCGAGCCCCCGAGCGCGAAGCTCAGCAGCAAGGCCTCGTCGAAGCGCCGGCGCCACACCAGCGCCACCACGGTGAGCGCGGCGATGATGGGCAGCACCGTCTCCCCGCCCACCGTGCTGACCACCTGGGCCACCGTCGTGAGCACCGCGTCCCGGTGAGCCACGAACCAGGCCATGGTGGGGCGGTCCAGCACCGCCACGTCCGCGTTCTCGCCGATGCCGTCGAGGATGCCGGCGACCGCCACGATGCTCGCGATGGCGACGGCCACGGCGGCCACGACAGCGGTCCGGGCGGGGGTGATGACGGCCCGGACGCGGGCGGTCGGCGGCGTGCTCACCAGGCTGGTCCTTCCGAGAGGTTGACCAGATCCGACCGCACGAACCTGAGCACCACCTGAACATCCTGTGAAGACTCCGGCGGCGCGGGGCGCGATCTGGCCGGCCCGCCGGCCCGCCACCGAGCGTCCGGGCCGGCGCCGGCGCTCAGCCGCCTGCCACGGTGTACCAGACCCCGTAGGCGCCGGCGACGGACATGACGACCGTCGAGGTCCAGCCGAGCACCGCGGCCACCCGGCCGTTGGTGTAGGTACCCATGATCTGCCGGTCGCGCGCGATGAGCATCATCACCAGCAGGAACGGTCCGGCGGCGATCCCGTTGACGATCGCGCTGAGCACCAGCAGGTTGATCGGGTTGAGGCCGACGAGGCTGAGGGCGGTACCGCCGATGACGCCGACCCCGAGCAGCACGTAGAACAACGGCGCCCGCGCCGGGCTGCGGTCCAGACCCCACTCCCGGTTGGTCAGCCCGGCCATGCCCGCGGCGCCCGAGGCCGCCAGTACCGGCACGGCCAGCACGCCGGAGCCGATGAAGCCGATCGCGAAGAGCGCGGTGGACCAGTGCCCGGCGATCGGGGCGAGCGCCTGCGCCGCGTCGGCGGCGGACCCCACCACCCGACCGGTGGAGCCCAGGGTGGCAGCGGTCGCGATGATGATCGCGAACATGATGACCGTGGAGAACGCCATCCCCGTCACGACGTCGATGCGGCCGTTGCGCATGGCGCGCCGGCGCGCCCGGGGCGACCGGTCGGCCAGCGTGGGCGCCCGCGGGCCGCCGAGATCCTCGGCGCGCAGCTCCTCGACACGCTGGGCCGTCTGCCAGAAGAACATGTAGGGCGAGATGGACGTCCCCAGGACGGCGACCGCCAGGCCCAGGTAGGCGGGCGTGAGCCGGATTCCGAGGCCGAGCAGCCCACGCAGCACGTCGGCCCAGTCGATGCCCACCACCACGACGACCCCGACGTAGACGAGCAGCACCGAGCAGAGCCACTTGACGGCGCGTGCGATCGCCTCGAACGAGCCCAGGACGACCGCCGCGAGGATGCCGACGCCGAACGCCGCGCTCCACACCACGGCCGGTCCCGCGTGCAGCAGCTGCATCCCCTGACCGATCGCCACCAGGTCGGCGGCCACGTTGACGAGGTTGGCCACGATGAGCGCCGCCACGAGCACGCCGACGACGAGCCGCAGCGAGTGGGGGAACCTGCGGCGGATCAGCCGGCCGAAGCTGTCCCCGGTCGCCTGGGCCATCCGGTCGCAGATCTCCTGCGTCCCGGCCATCAGGGGGAAGGCCACCACGACCGTCCACAGCAGGCCGTACCGGAAGGTTGCCCCGGCCTGCGCGTACGTGGCGATGCCGGACGGGTCGTCGTCCGCCGCGCCGGTGACGAGACCGGGCCCCAGAACCTTGAAGTACCGCCCGACGAGCGACGGGCCGCCATGGGCGCCGGCGCGGGCTCGGGCCTCAGTCACCATGACGCCCCTCGAGACAGTGCCGGGAACCGACCGTGCCGGCGGGTCCGTCCGCCCATGGTCCGTGACACCCGGCCGAACCGCGACTGGAAGGGCGCCGGCGGGTCAGCGGTGCGGGCCGGCCGGCAGGGCGCCGCGCGGAGCCGGCCCGCGACGCGCCGACGAGACGCCCGCGAGCCGCGACCTCAGCGCGCGGGTTCCTGGACCCCGCCGCTCGCGGGCGCGACCCCGAAGCGGGAGGTCTTCCAGGCCACCCAGCCGCACACCACCGCGGCCGGCACCTCGGAGACGGCCGCCATGGTGATGGCGATGGCCAGGCGGTGCGGGCTGGCCGAGCTGAGGATGTCGAACCAGGCGTCGAGCAGGAACAGGGGCAGCGTCAGCAGCGCCACCGTGCGCGTCGCCGGGCGGCCCCGGCGCAGGAGCACGCCGATGAGCGCGAGGGCGACCGTCTCTGCGGCGTCGATCCCGACCCAGGCCAGCGTGTGCGGGTTCATCCCGAGGTACGCCCAGACGGACCACCGGTGCAGCTGCCGCGGGGCGTCGGAGGTGCCGAGGTACACCGTCCAGCCGGCGAGCACGGCCGCCACCGCCACGAGGGCGGTCCCGACGATGCGCTCGCGGCGCCGGTCCCGTTCCCGGGAGACGAGCCAGCGCCCCAACGACACGTGACCGGCGCGCTTCCGTGCGTCTGCCGCGTGCGGGCGCGTCACACCGGCACCACCGATGGCAATGACAGACGTGTGGTCGACCATGCCGGGACCTCCGCTACCGACGACGCTTCCCGACGACGCAGCCCATGGTGCCCCGTGAACCTGCGAACTCGATGTGTGTCGCGAACGGCGGAGATCCACGTCGCCGTCGACGTAGCCGACCTGGATGCGTAACCGGGCTGGGCGAGCCCTCGCCCCGGCATCAGGTCGCGACGGTTTCGCTGAGCACCTGCGCGTCGTTGTCCCTGACGACGCGCTGCTGCACGCGTTGATCCGGTCGAGATCCAGCGTCGCGGCTTGACGGTGGTTCGATGCGCCGAGAATGCCGCTGTGGAGCGCGAGGGTGTCTGCCGCGCGGGATCCGGACTCGCCTGCGCGCATGACGCCTCTGCAGGATGGACGGACCACTTCGCGAGATCCAGGCCGTCCAGATCGGCGGCACCGTGGCCGTCATTTGGCAGCCGCCTTTGCGCCTGACCTGCGCCTATGTCCCACGGCACGGGCGGAGGGCAAGGGATTCGAACCCTTGGTGACGGGGACACCGCCACAACGGTTTTCAAGACCGTCGCCTTCGGCCGCTCAGCCAGCCCTCCCGGTGTCCGGACGGTATCAGCCTGGACGGCCGCTCCGGGCCAGCCGGTCCGGGGTCACCGCGCGCCTTCCCACCACCGGTCCGGCCAGCCGGGCGACACCACGGCCAGCCGGTACAGCGTGGCGACCCGCGCCAGGTCCATGTCGTACGTCGCCAGGGTGTCGACGTCCGGGTGGGCCACCGCTGTGCCGAGGTGCAGCGCGACGAACGACGAGAGCGCCGTCGACACGTGGGACGCCGTCTGCAGCGCCTGGTCGCTGAAGCGCAGCACCTCGACGTTCGCCTCCGCCGCGTCCGCTGCCGCTCGCGCCGCCACGCCCAGCGGGAAGGCCCGGCCGTGCAGCTCGGTGATGCCGACCGGACTCGTCACCAGCCGCCGGCCATAGGTCCACACGAGCCACGCGTCGCGGTGAGCGGCCCCGGGCAGGAACTGCGCCAGCGCCGAACCGTCGACATACGTCGCAGGCACCCCGCTCCCCCCGAGCGGCGGCGGGAAGCCAGGCATCACCTCATCCTCGCCGATCCGCACCGCCGCTCACACGGCTGTCGGGTCGGCGCGGCGTCAGCGCGCGGGCGTGGTGGCGGCCCGCAACCGAGCCATGGCCAGCTGCACCAGCGCGATGAGTGCCTGCTTGGTCGCGGCCCGCGAGCGGGCGTCGGTGTAGAGCACCGGCACGTGGTCCGGGATCGCCAGCGCCGCGCGCACGTCCTCGAGCGAGTGCTTCGCGATGCCGTCGAAGCAGTTCACGCCGACGACGAACGGGATGCCCCGGCTCTCCATGTAGTCGACCGCGGGGAAGCACTGGTCCAGCCGGTCGGTGTCGACGAGCACCACGGCACCGATGGCGCCGCGCACCAGGTCGTCCCACATGAAGAGGAACCGGTCCTGGCCGGGCGTGCCGAACAGGTACAGCCACAGGTGACCCGGCAGCGCGATGCGGCCGAAGTCCATGGCGACCGTGGTCGTCGTCTTGCGGTCGGTGACCAGGCCGGCGTCGTCGACACCGAGCGACTTCTCGGTCATGGCCGCCTCGGTGTTGAGGGGCTCGATGTCGGAGATCGACCCGATGAACGTCGTCTTGCCCACGGCGAAGCCGCCGGCGACGACGATCTTGACGACGGTGGGAGCGACGCTGCCCGTGCCAGCCTGGGCGTTGGTCGGGGCGTCAGAGGGCTGCGATGCCATTGAGAACACTCTCCAACAC
>JAJYTJ010000191.1 GCA_021793115.1 Actinomycetes bacterium
ACGGCGGCCTGTGCCTGCCGATCGCCCTGCCGCACCGCACCTTCGTGGCGCTGCGCGCGCGCGACGACGACCAGGTGCGCCTGGTCTCGGCGCAGGAGGCCTCGGCGGTCGTCGCGCTGTCGCTCGACGAGGTCGCCCCCGGCGCCGTACCGGGCTGGGCCTCCTACGCGGCCGGCGTGGCCTGGGCGCTGCGGCAGGACGGCCTCGCGGTGCGAGGCTTCGACGCCGCGGTGGACTCGTGCGTGCCCTACGGCGCCGGCCTGTCGTCGTCCGCGGCCCTGGAGTCCGCGTTCGGCGTCGCGCTCGACGCGGTCTTCGGGCTAGGGCTGGCGGCCGACGACTCCGGCCGAGCACGCCTGGCGACCGCGTGCGTGCGGGCGGAGAACGAGATCGCCGGCGCCCCGACCGGCGGGCTCGACCAGGCCGCGTCGCTGCGCTGCCACGCCGGCAACGCCCTCCTGCTCGACTGCCTCGACGGTTCGGTGGAGCAGGTGCCGTTCGACCTGGCCGGGGCTGGGCTCGCGCTCCTCGTCGTCGACACCAAGGCCGAGCACTCGCACGCGACCGGCGGCTACGGCGCCCGGCGCGCGACCTGCGAGCAGGCGGCCGCGATGCTCGGCGTGCCGCTGCTGCGCTCGCTGGCCGACTCGCCGGACGGCGGCGCGGTCGCGCTGGCCACGCTGGACGACGGCACGAGCGAGGGCGCCCTGCGCTCCCGGCGCGTGCGCCACGTCCTCACCGAGATCGGGCGCGTGCGCGAGTTCGTCGCCCTGCTGCGGTCGGGGCACGTCGACCAGGTGGGGCCGGCGATGGACGCGTCGCACGCGTCCCTGCGCGACGACTACGAGGTGTCCTGCCGCGAGCTGGACCTCGTCGTGTCGACCGCCCGCGCCGCCGGCGCGCTGGGTGCCCGGATGACGGGCGGCGGCTTCGGCGGCTCCGCGATCGCGCTGGTGCGGGCGGGGACCGAGGCGGACGTGGCTGCGGCGGTGGCGACGGCCTTCGCCGCCGCCGGGCTCCGCTCACCCGAGTTCCTGCTGGCCCTGCCGTCGCCACCGGCCGAGTAGGCCGCCTGCCGGCCACCGTCGGCGTCGGGCCTACCGGCTGCGGTCCCCACCGGCGTCGGGTTACGACACGTCGTACTCGGCCACCAGCGGCGCGTGGTCGCTGAACCGTTCGGCGTAGGTCGGCGCGCGGTCGACCCGCACCGCGAGCGCCCGGTCCCCGAGCGCCGGCGTGGCGATCTGGTAGTCGATGCGCCAGCCGGCGTCGTTGTCGAACGCCTTGCCGCGCCACGACCACCACGTGTACGGGCCGGGGCCGTCGCCCCCCAGCCGCCGGCCGACGTCCTGCCACCCGAGCTCGTCGAACCAGCGGTCGAGGTAGGCCCGCTCCCGGGGGAGGAATCCCGCGTGGTCGACGTTGCCCTTCCAGTTCTTCAGGTCCACCGGACGGTGGGCGATGTTGAGGTCGCCGGCGACGACCGCCGTGGCACCGGTCGCCGCGATCGCCGCCATCCGGGCCGTCACGGCGTCGAGGAAGGCGTACTTCTCGTCCATCGACGGCGTGCCCGCCGTGCCGGAGTGGACGTACGCGGAGGCCGCCGTGACCGAGCCACCGCCCGGCAGCTCGAGGTCGGCCTCCACCCACCGTCCGCGGTCCGTGGCCTCCCCCGTGCCGAGGCCGATCCGGATCGCCCGCATCGGCAGGCGCGAGGCGATCGCCACCCCGGCCCGCCCCTTGGCCACGGCCGCCTCATGGGCGAGGTGCCACTCGTCGCGCGAGAGGTGGTCGGCGAGGATCTCGTCGTCCGCCCGGACCTCCTGCAGCAGCAGCACGTCCGGCGCGCAGGCGGCCAGCCAGGCCCCCATGCCCCGGCGGAACGCCGCCCTGATCCCGTTGACGTTGACCGACGCGACTCGCAGCACCCGGACATCTTGCCGGACCCCACCCACGCGCCTCGCCGCATCCGGCTCGCCCCCGGTCCCACCGGCGACAAGTGGAGCCGACACGCAACGACACGCCGCGTGGACGTGCCATCCGGCTCCACTGGAGGTCGGACGAGCGCGTGCAGCTCAGACGAGCGCGCGGACGTCAGACGAGCGCGCGCTCGGCCGCCTCCACCACGTTGGCCAGGAGCATGGCCCGGGTCATCGGCCCCACCCCACCGGGGTTCGGGGACACCCAGGCCGCCACCTCGCGCACCGCCGGGTCGACGTCGCCCGCCACGCGCGACGCCCCGGTGGCCGGGTCGACCACGCGCGAGACGCCGACGTCCACGACGACCGCACCGGGCCGGACCATGTCGGCCGTGATGATCGACGGCACGCCCGCGGCGGCGATGACGACGTCGGCCGAGCGGGTGTGCGCCGCGAGGTCCGCCGTGCCGGTGTGCGTCAGCGTGACCGTCGCGTTGACCGCGCGCCGCGTGAGCAGCAGGCCGATCGACCGGCCCACCGTCACGCCCCGCCCGACGACGACCACGTGCGCGCCGTGCAGCGGCACCCCGTGCCGCTCCAGCAGCTCGAGGATGCCGCGCGGCGTGCACGGCAGCGGCGACGTCACCGGCTCGTTGACGCGCAGCACCAGGCGACCCAGGTTCGTCGGGTGCAGTCCGTCAGCGTCCTTGGCCGGGTCGACGAGCTCGAGTGCCCGCTGGGCGTCGAGCCCGCGCGGCAGCGGCAGCTGCACGATGAACCCGGTGCACGCCGGGTCGGCGTTGAGCCGCGCGATCGCCGCCTCGACCTCGTCCTGCGACGCCGTGGCGGGCAGGTCTTCGCGGATCGAGGCGATCCCCACCTCCGCGCAGTCGCGGTGCTTGCCGGCGACGTAGATCTGCGACCCCGGGTCGTCGCCGACGAGCAGCGTGCCCAGGCCCGGCCGCACGCCGCGCACGGCGAGCGCCGCGACGCGCGCGCGCAGCTCGCCCTTGATGGCGGCGGCGGTCGCCTTCCCGTCGAGGAGGGCGGCCGTCATCAGTACTGCTTCAGGTCGGCGTAGAGCGGGAACGCGTCGGCGAGCTTCGCCACCCGGGCGCGCAGGGCAGGGACATCCGTCGAGGCACCACCGACGAGCGCGGTGGCGATGATGTCGGCCACCTCGGTGAACTCGGCGTCGCCGAAGCCACGCGTCGCGAGCGCGGGCGTGCCGATCCGCAGGCCCGAGGTGACTCGCGGCGGGCGCGGGTCGAACGGCACCGCGTTGCGGTTGACCGTGATGCCGGCGTCATGGAGCAGGTCCTCGGCCTGCTGGCCGTCGAGCGGCGAGTTGCGCAGGTCGACGAGGACGAGGTGGACATCGGTGCCGCCGGTCAGGACGTCGACGCCGGCCGCCGTGACGTCGGGCGCGGTGAGCCGCTCGGCGATGATCTGCGCGCCCGAGAGCGTCCGCTGCTGGCGGTCCTTGAACTCGTCGGTCGCCGCGATCTTGAACGCGACCGCCTTGGCCGCCACGACGTGCATGAGCGGGCCGCCCTGCTGGCCGGGGAACACCGCGGAGTCGATCTTCTTGGCCCACTGCTCCTTGGACAGCAGGAAGCCCGAGCGCGGACCGCCGATCGTCTTGTGCACCGTCGAGGAGACGACGTCCGAGTACGGCACCGGCGACGGGTGCAGGCCGGCGGCGACGAGCCCCGCGAAGTGCGCCATGTCGACCCAGAGCTTGGCGCCCACCTCGTCGGCGATCTCACGGAACGCGGCGAAGTCCAGGTGCCGGGGGTAGGCGGACCAGCCGCCGATGATGACCTCAGGCCGGTGCCGCAGCGCGGCCTCGCGCACGGCCTCGGGCTCGATGCGGTACGTCTGCGGGTCCACGCCGTAGGCCGCGACGTCGTAGAGACGCCCGGAGAAGTTGATCTTCATGCCGTGCGTGAGGTGGCCGCCGTGGGACAGCTCGAGCCCCAGGATCCGGTCACCCGCGCTGGCCAGCGCGTGCAGCACCGCGGCGTTGGCGGTGGCGCCCGAGTGGGGCTGGACGTTGGCGTGCTCGGCGCCGAACAGCGCCTTGGCGCGGTCGATCGCGATGGTCTCGGCGACGTCGACCTGCTCGCAGCCGCCGTAGTAGCGGTGCCCGGGGTAGCCCTCGGCGTACTTGTTGGTCAGCACCGAGCCGGTGGCCTGGAGCACCGCCCGGGGGACGAAGTTCTCCGAGGCGATCATCTCGAGCGTGCCCTGCTGGCGGGCGAGCTCGCCGTCCAGCACGGCGGCGATCTCGGGATCGACCTGCGACAGGCCCTGGTCGAGGAGGTTGGTCATGGCGCGCTCCCGTGACGGTCGGGGTGTGCGAGCGGGGTCGGCCCGCACACCGGGGTGTGTGGCGACCGCCGGGCCCAGGCGTCCGACCCGCAGTCCTGCTGCTGCGTCGCTCCCCGGTGGGCACCCACCTTGCGCCAGTCGCGACGGCGTCAGCCTACCAAGCCCCGCCGCCGCCCGGGCCCGCGGCATCTGCCCGCGGGCCGCCGGGCCACGCGCGGCAGGGTCGGCTAGGTCGCGTCCCACAGCCGCCGGTAGTAGGCCGTCCGCTCGTCGTCGGGCGCCACGCCGTACGCCTCGAGGAGCACCCCGTCCCATCCCGGGCCGTAGTTCCACGCCAGGCTGTAGGTCGCCACCGCCAGGTCCGCCCAGCGGTCGGCGACCCCGAGCGCGCCGAGGTCCACGTGGCCCGTCCAGCGCCCGGCGTCGTCGAGCAGCGTGTTCGGCGCGCACGCGTCGCCGTGGCAGACGACGAGGCGGTCGACCGGCGGCGGCTCCCGCAGCGCCGCCCGGGCCGCCGGCGAGCACGTGCCGCGCTCGTCGGCCCGCGCCAGCCGCGCGGCCACGCCCCAGTCGAAGGGGCACGCGGCCACGGGCAGCGCGTCGTGCATCGCACGCAGCCCGGCCCCGATGGCCGCCGCCGCCACGTCCGGCGCGGCGACCCACCGCGGCGACACCGCCGAGCGCCCCGGCACCGCGGCCGTGACGAGCCACGCCCCGTCGCCGTCCGCGGCCGCCTCGAGCACGTCGGGCACGGGCGTGTGCGGCGCCGCCCACGCCAGCCGCGCGGCCTCCTGCGCCAGGTCGATCCCGGAGCCCGCGGGTTGCCACTTGACGTACCGCCGCGTCGCCGGCAGGGCGAACGTCAGCCCTCCCCGCTCGTTGCGCCACACCGGCACGACGGGCTCGCCGGCGGCGACCGCCCGCACGGCCGCGGGCACGGCGACCGGCCCCGGCGGCGGCCCGGCGACGAACCGTGCCGTCACGGCGTCGTGGCGTCGTCCTCGGCCGCGTCGTCGCCCAGCAGCTTGCGGAGGTACGCGTAGGTGAGGTCGCCGGCGGTCTGGTCGTTCTGGTACTCGTAGCCGCGCCTCTGGTACATCGCGATGTTGTGCACGGAGTCGCGCGACGTGAAGATCCACACCTCCTGCGTGCCCTCCGGCAGGTGGGTGACGATCTCGTTGAGCAGCCGGGTGCCGATGCCACGACCCTGCAGGTCCGGCGCGACGGCGAACCGGCCCAGCGTCGCCTTGGTGCCCTCGACGAGCACGCGGATCGAGGCGACGAGCCGGTGCCCGGCCCACGCGCCGAGCGTGACGACGTCCTCGCGCGCCAGGTCGGCACGCAGCTCGTCCAGGGTCTGTGTCAGCGGTGGGATGGTGACGTCCCCCACGAGCTGCGCCTCGGTGACGAAGGCGGCGCGCCGCAGGGTCAGCAGCTCCCCGGCGTCGTCGTCGCTCACGGGGCGGATGTCGAGCTCGTCGTCCGTCATGCGCCCCATCGTTTCAGGTGAGCGGGCGGGGCACTACTGTCGGGCCTCGTGTCCGACCCGACCGACTGGGTTCTCACCCTGTCCTGCCCCGACCGGCCCGGCATCGTCGCGGCCGTCGCCGGGCTGATCGCCGAGCACGGCGGCAACATCACCGAGTCGCAGCAGTTCGGCGACCCGGAGACGGGCCAGTTCTTCATGCGGGTCCAGGTGACCGCGTCGGCGACGTACGACGAGCTGGCGAGCGCGTTCGCGGCGCTCGCGCCGCGGTTCGCCATGGACTGGTCGCTCGACGTCGCGGGCCGCCCGCTGCGCACGCTCGTCATGGTGTCGACCGCCGCGCACTGCCTCAACGACCTGGCCTTCCGGCAGCGGTCCGAGGGCCTGCCGATCGACCTCGTCGCCGTCGTCTCGAACCACGAGACGCTGCGCCCGCTCGCCGACTTCTACGGCATCGGCTTCCACCACCTGCCGGTCACGGCGGACACCAAGGCGGCCGCCGAGGCCACCCTCGCGGCGCTCGTCGCCGAGCTCGACGTCGAGCTCGTCGTGCTCGCCCGCTACATGCAGGTGCTGTCCGACGACTTCTGCTCGCGGATGCCGGGGCGGATCATCAACATCCACCACTCGTTCCTGCCGTCGTTCAAGGGCGCCCGCCCCTACCAGCAGGCGCACGCCCGCGGCGTCAAGCTCATCGGCGCCACCGCGCACTACGTGACGGCGGCGCTGGACGAGGGGCCGATCATCGAGCAGGACGTCGAGCGCGTGGACCACACGCGGACCGTGGCCGACCTCGTGCGCCTCGGCCAGGACGTCGAGCGCCGCGCGCTGGCGCGCGCCGTGCGCTGGCACGCCGAGCACCGCGTGCTCCTCGACGGGCCCAAGACGATCGTCTTCCGCTGAGGGTCAGGCCCGGCCACGCGGCGGCCGGGCCCAGACGGCGGTGGCCCGCCCCCGGAGGGACGGGCCACCACCTGGCACCGGGC
>JAJYTJ010000192.1 GCA_021793115.1 Actinomycetes bacterium
AGGGGTGCTCACGCGTCGTCGCCGACGCGGGGGCGCAGATCGGATCGGTCGTGGCGAGCCTGGGGATGGTGATGAACCCGCAGATGGTCGTCGTGGGCGGAGAGCTCGCGGAGAGCGGAGAGGTGCTGCTAGGGCCGATGCGGACCGCGATCATGCGGCGCATGGTGGTCAACCAGATCGCCCCGGTCGAGGTGGTGCCCGCGGTCCTCGGCACGCGAGCCGAGGTGCTGGGCGCCCTGCTGCTCGCGCTGCAGGCGGCGGAGGTGCCGGTGATGAGCGAGGTGGAAGGTGAGGAGTCGGCCAGTTGACGACGGTCTCCTCAACAGAATCCAATGATGTGCCGCAGTTCGACGGGGAGCAGGTGCGAGGGTGATGGGTGTCGCGCAAGGCCCGCTGCTCGCGATGCACGGGATCAGCAAGCGGTTCGGCGCGGTCGAGGCGCTGACCGACGTCACCCTCGAGGTGCACGCGCACGAGGTCGTCGCGCTCATCGGCGACAACGGTGCCGGGAAGTCGACGCTGGCCAAGATGGTCGCCGGAGCGCTCACGCCGGACTCCGGGCTCATCGAGCTCAACGGCGAGGCCGTGACGATCCCCACGCCCGCCGCGGCCTACAACCTCGGCATCGCGACGGTGTTCCAGGACTTCGCGCTCTGCGAGAACCTCGACGTCACCGCGAACCTCTTCCTCGGGCGAGAGATGCACGGGACGCTGCGGCGGTCCGACGAGGAGATGGAGCGCATCACGCGCGAGGTGCTGGACCGCCTCGCGAGCCGCATCCCGTCGGCCCGCACGCCCCTGGCGTCGCTGTCGGCCGGCCAGCGCCAGTCCGTGGCGATCGCCCGCACGCTCATCGGCAGCCCCCGCATCGTCGTGCTGGACGAGCCCACGGCCTCGCTCTCGGTCGCGCAGACGGCCGAGGTGCTCACGCACATCGAGCGGCTGCGGGAGATGGGGCTGGGGGTCATCCTCATCAGCCACAACATGACGGACGTCCGCGCCGTCGCGGACCGCATCGAGGTGCTGCGGCTCGGGCGCAACAACGGCTCGTTCGTCACGCAGCGCGCCAGCTACGAGGAGATCATCGCCGCGATCACCGGGGCGCCGCGCACGGAGGCGCCGCGTCACCCGAGCGGGGCCCCGCTCACGGCCGTCGGTTGACGACAATCGCGGTAATTGCGTTCAAGGGTTGACGGCAAGGCGCGCGTCGCGGTACACCTGTCACCCATGGCCTCCAGGACGCGCGCCCCCGCTCCGCCGCGGGACACCGGGTCGCAGAAGGCGTTGCGTGAGCGCAACATCGCCCTGGTCGTCGCGACTCTGCGCGCGCAGGGACCGCGCACCCAGGCGGCCCTGGCGCGCGCCACGGGCCTGTCCACCGGGACCGTGTCCTCGATCGTGCGCGAGCTGGAGGCGGCCGGCCTCGTCGCGACCGCCTTCGCGATCAGCTCCGGCCGCCGGTCGGTCGAGGTGCGGCTGGCGCCCGACCCGCGGGTCGTCGTGGGCGTGGACATCGGCCGCACGCACATGCGCATGCTCGGGTGGGACGTCGGCCGGCGCCGCTTCGCCGAGGCCCACGCGACGCTCGAGTCCGGTCACGAGCCGTTCGACACCCTGCCGCTCGCGGCGGAGATGCTCGAGCGGATGCTCGACGAGCACCACGTAGACCGGTCGCGCGTGCTGCGCTGCGGGGTCGCGCTGCCGGCCTCGCTGGACCCCGTGACGGGCCGCGTGGTGCAGGCCAGCGTGCTGCCGAACTGGGCCGGCGTGGACCTGCTGCCCGCGGTGCGGGACGCCCTCGGGCTGCCCGTCGTGCTCGAGAACGATGCCAACCTGGGCGCCCTGGCCCACTACGGCGTGGGCGCGCAGGCAGGCGCCCACTGCCTCGTCTACGTCAAGGTGGCGACGGGCGTGGGCGTCGGGCTCTCGTTCGACGGGGTGGTCTACCGCTCGAGCTCGGGCATCACCGGCGAGATCGGACACATCCCGGTCGTCGACAACGGTGAGCTGTGCTACTGCGGCAACCGCGGGTGCCTGGAGACGCTCGTGTCGACGCGGCGGCTCGTCGCGGACCTCAAGCGGACCCGTCCCGGTCGCTCGTGGGACGTCGCCGAGGTGGTCAAGGCCTCGCAGGCGGGCGACGTCATGGTGCACCGGCTGCTGTATGACGCCGGGGTCGGCCTCGGCCTGGCGATCGCCCCCATCTGCAACCTCCTCAGCCCTGACGTCGTCGTGCTGGGCGGCCCGCTCGTCGGCGGCGGGCAGCCGCTGCTCGAGGGGATGGTCGCCACCGTGCGGCAGCGGGCGCTCCCGTCGGCCACGGCGCCGACGACGTTCGCGCTGACGGACCTCGGCGACACCGCCGAGGTCCAGGGAGCCTGCCTGCTCGCGCTCCACGACGCGCTGCGCTCAGATGACGTTTTGGTCTCAAACTAATGATGGTCTGGGAACGACCATGTGTTCAGAAGTTGACGAGATGACCTCGCCTGCCTAGGGTCCACTTCGGGCAAGGGCGCCATGAGCGTGCAGAGCGGCACAGGGAGCTGGGTAGATGATTGTCGGTCCCGTCATCCTCGAGATGAAGTCGATCACCAAGGTGTTCCCCGGCGTCCGGGCCCTCGACAACGTCACCATGACCGTGCGCCGGGGCGAGATCCACGCGATCTGCGGCGAGAACGGCGCCGGCAAGTCGACGCTCATGAAGGTGCTGTCGGGCGTCTACCCGCACGGGACGTACGAGGGGACGATCGTCCTCGACGGCGAGGACGTGCACTTCGCCAACATCCGCGCCTCCGAGCACGCGGGCATCGCGATCATCCACCAGGAGCTCGCGCTCATCCCCGAGCTGTCCGTCACGGAGAACCTGTTCATCGGGGGCAACGAGGTCGCCACGCGCGGCGTCATCGACTGGGTGGAGGCCCGCCGGCGCGCGCTCGACCTGCTCGCGCGCGTCGGCCTCGAGATCGACCCGGACACCGCGATCAAGAACCTCGGCGTCGGTCAGCAGCAGCTGGTGGAGATCGCCAAGGCGCTCGCGAAGGACGTCAAGATCCTCATCCTCGACGAGCCGACCTCCGCGCTCAACGAGGACGACGCCGAGAACCTGCTCGACATCCTGCGATCGCTGCGGAGCAAGGGCCTGACGAGCATCCTCATCTCGCACAAGCTCAACGAGATCGCGGCCATCGCGGACTCGATCACGATCATCCGCGACGGCAAGACGGTCGAGACGCTCAGCGTGGACGAGGGCACCGTCACCGAGGACCGCATGATCCGCGGCATGGTCGGCCGCACCCTGGAGTCGCGGTTCCCGCACCATACGCCGCACATTGGCGAGCCGTTCTTCGAGGTGCGGGACTGGGTGGTGGAGCACCCCCAGATCCCCGGGCGGCTGGTGGCCAAGAGCTCGAGCTTCTACGTGCGCCGCGGCGAGATCGTCGGCTTCGCGGGCCTCATGGGCGCCGGCCGCACCGAGCTGGCCCGGTCGATCTTCGGGCGCTCCTACGGCACCTGGCGCGGCGGCCAGATCCTCATCGACGGCGTCGAGGTGACCATCCCCACCGTCCAGGCGGCCATCGCGCACGGCATCGCGTACGTGCCGGAGGACCGCAAGACCCTCGGGCTCAACCTCCTCGACACCATCAAGGACACCATCGTCTCGGCCGGTATCGCGCGCATCTCGCGCCACACGGTGATCGACCTGGAAGCCGCGGAGGCGGCCGCCGAGCAGTACAGCCGCGCGATGCGCATCAAGGCGTCCTCGATCGACGTGGGCGTCGCGACCCTCTCGGGCGGCAACCAGCAGAAGGTCGTGCTGTCCAAGTGGATGTTCACCGAGCCCCGGCTGGCGATCCTCGACGAGCCGACGCGCGGCATCGACGTCGGCGCGAAGTACGAGATCTACGGGCTCATCAACGAGCTCGCCGACCAGGGCAAGGGCGTCGTCATGATCTCGTCCGAGCTGCCCGAGCTGCTGGGTGTCTGCGATCGCATCTACACCGTCTTCGAGGGCCGCATCACCGGCGAGGCCGACGCTCGGACCGCGACGCAGGAGTCGTTGATGCGTCAGATGACCGACACGGCCACCACGAACCCCTCCACCACCGTCACGAGATGAGCAAGGACCGGACACGATGAAGGCGATCCGACAGATCTTCGGCGGGAACCTGCGGCAATACGGAATGTCGTTTGCCCTGATCCTGCTGCTCGTATTCTTCCAGTGGCGGACGCATGGGATCATGCTGACGGCGACGAATGCCCAGAACATCCTCAACGGGTATTCCTACGTGCTCATCCTCGCGATCGGCATGCTGTTCGTCATCATCACCGGCCAGATCGACCTGGCGCCCGGATCGGTCGCCGCGGTGGTGGGCATCTGTGTGGCGCTGTCCATCAAGAACTGGGGATTCCCGTGGTGGGCCGGCGTGCTGTTCGGCCTGCTGGTCGGCATCGCGATCGGCGCCTGGCAGGGTGCCTGGCTGGCTTTCGTCGGCGTCCCCGGCTTCATCACCACGCTGGCCGGTCAGATGCTCTTCCGTGGGCTCGACCAGTTCATCGGCAAGGCCGCGTCCGTGCCCGTGCCCAAGGAGATCCGCTACATCGGCAACGGGTACCTGCCCGAGTGGGGCCCGAACACGGGGCTCAACAACTCGACGCTGCTGCTGGGCGTCGTCGCGCTGCTAGCCGTCGTCGCGATGGAGCTGCGCCGCCGCCGGCGGGTCATCCGGGCCAAGGGCACGCCGGTGCCGCTGTGGGCGATGGTGGCTCGCCTCGTCGGGATGGCGATCGCGCTCGGCTACCTCACGTACCTGTTCGGGTCCGGCCGGTACGGCACGTCGTTCCCGGTGACCGGCGTGATCCTGGTGGTCCTCGTCCTCATCTACAACTTCATCGCGACGCGGACGACGATCGGGCGCGGCGTGTACGCGGTAGGTGGCAACCGTGCGGCCGCCGCCCTGACCGGCATCAACACCAAGAAGATCTACTTCCTGGCGATGGCGAACATGTCGTTCCTCGCCGCGGTCGCCGCGATCATGTACGTCGGCCGGTCCACCGCGACGGGCCCCTCCGACGGCGTCGGGTGGGAGCTCGACGCCATCGCCGCCGTCTTCATCGGTGGCGCGGCCGTCTCCGGTGGCGTGGGCACGGTCGTCGGGTCGCTCATCGGCGGCCTGGTCATGGCCATCCTCAACAACGGCATGTACCTGGTCGGCGTCGGCGCCGACCTGTCGCAGATGATCAGGGGCCTGGTGCTGCTCGTTGCCGTCGCATTCGACCTGTACAACAAGTCGCAGGGCAAGCCGTCCATCACAGGAACGCTGCTGCGCGGCCTGCGCATGTGGGAAAGGGGTGAGGCAAAGGGGATGGAGCGGCCTCGCGCCGGTGTGACGCAGAGCTAGACGAGGACGCCAATGCAGGTGCCCGATCACTCTCTGGAATCCAAGGAAAGAAGTGACATGAAGAGAATCACGACGGCCGTCGTGGCCCTCGGTGCCGTCGCCGCGTTCGCGCTGGCGGGGTGCAGCAGCGGCAGCCGCGGCAACACCAGCGGCTCCGGCTCGACGCCCAGCGGTGCCGGCACCGGCACGGCCGCGGCGAGCCAGTTCCCGACCTTCCCGGCCGGCTCAACCATCGGTGTGTCCCTGCCGCAGAAGACGTCGGAGAACTGGGTCCTCGCCGAGGGCCTGTTCAACACCCAGCTGACCGCCGCGGGCTTCAAGCCGATGGTCAACTTCGCGAACAACGGCGTGAGCGACCAGCAGAACCAGATCCAGGCCATGATCACGGCCGGGGCGAAGGTCATCGTCGTGGGCGCCATCGACGGCTCGCAGCTGGGCAGCCAGCTGCAGGCGGCCAAGCAGGCCGGCATCACGATCATCGCGTACGACCGGCTGCTGACGAACACGCCTGACGTCGACATGTACGTCGCGTACGACAACTACAAGGTCGGTCAGCTGCAGGGCCAGGCCCTGCTCGACGGCCTCAAGGCGAAGAAGACCGACGGCCCGCCGTGGAACATCGAGCTCATCGCCGGCTCGCCCGACGACGCGAACTCGAAGCCGTTCTTCGAGGGCGCCATGTCCGTGCTGCAGCCGAAGATCGACGACGGCACGCTGAAGATCCCGTCGGGCCAGAAGACGCAGCAGCAGGCTTCCACGCAGGGCTGGCTGGCGAAGAACGCCCAGAACCGCATGGACGCGATCCTGGCCGCGAACTACGCGAGCGGCACCAAGCTCGACGGCATCCTGTCCCCGAACGACACGCTGGCTCGCGCCGCGCTGACGTCCGTGAAGAACGCCGGCCTGCCGAACCCGGTCATCACCGGTCAGGACTCCGAGCTCGAGTCGATCCCGCTCATCGCCGACGGGACGCAGTACTCGACGATCAACAAGGACACGGGCAAGTTCGTGACCCAGGTCGTCGACATCATCAAGCAGATCCAGCAGGGCCAGACGATCCAGTTCAACGACACCAAGTCCTACAACAACGGTGTCAAGGTCGTCCCGGCCTTCCTGCTCCCGCCCGTGCTGGTGACCCAGGCCAACGTCTGCACGGCCTACGACCCGGCCACGAGCCCGAGCGCGTCGAAGGCCGCGCTGGCCACCCCGTACTGCAAGTCGAAGGGCTGAGCCGGTCCGTCCGCCCGGTGCCAGGTGGTGGCCCGTCCCTCCGGGGGCGGGCCACCGTCGTCTGGCCCCGGCCGCCGCGTGGCCGGGCCTGACCC
>JAJYTJ010000193.1:0-3082 GCA_021793115.1 Actinomycetes bacterium
CACCGGAACGCCGCAGCCGCAGCTACGCCGAGGTGGCGCAGGGCTACCACCGGGTCGACGCGGTGGCCGAGTCGATGCGCTGCCTGCACTGCGACCGGCGATAGGAGAGGGCCGTCATGGTTCATCTGGAGATCAACGGCCACGTCACCGAGGTCGAGCCCGGGACGACGATCCTGCAGGCCGCGCAGCAGCAGCACATCGACATCCCCACCATGTGCTTCCTGGAGGGGGTCAACCAGGTCGGGGCGTGCCGCATGTGCGCCGTCGAGGTCGAGGGCCGTCCGCGCCTCATGACCGCGTGCGAGACCGAGGCGACCGAGGGCATGGTGGTGCGGACCAACAGCGCCCGCGCCCGCCACGCGCGCGAGGTGCTGTTCGAGCTGCTGATGTCGGACCACCCGGCCGACTGCCTGCACTGCGCGCGGGACGGGGACTGCGAGCTGCAGGACCTGGGGCGGACGCTGGGGGTCTCGACGTCACGGTTCACCGGCACGCGGGCGCGGAGCCAGGTCGACGACAGCTCGCGTGCCATCGTGCTGGACGCCTCCAAGTGCATCCTGTGCCGTCGCTGCGTCTCCGTGTGCAACGAGGTGCAGGGCGTCGGCGCCCTCAGCGTGCAGAACCGCGGCTTCCACAGCCAGGTCGGGCCCGGCGACCTCCTGCTGGACCAGGCCGCGTGCGCCCTGTGCGGGCAGTGCACGGTGGTGTGCCCGGTCGACGCGATCCACGAGGCCGACGGCACGCGGAGCGTCTGGCAGGCGCTGGCCGACCCGTCCAAGACCGTGGTGGTCCAGGCGGCACCCGCGGTCCGTGCCGCGCTGGGCGAGGAGTTCGGGCTCCCGGCGGGCACGCTGGTGACCGGCAAGATGGTGAGCGCGCTGCGCGAGCTGGGCTTCGACCACGTCTTCGACACCAACTTCGCCGCCGACCTCACCATCATGGAGGAGGGCTACGAGCTCCTCGGGCGCCTCGTGGCGCACTTCCGCGGGCTCGGCGCCGTCGACGACGAGCAGGTGGCGGCCCTCGGGCTGGCCGACCTGCCCGAGCCGACGCTGCCGATGATCACCAGCTGCAGCCCCGGCTGGATCAAGTACGTCGAGCACTTCTACCCGGAGCACCTCGCGCACCTGTCGTCGTGCAAGTCCCCGCACATGATGCTCGGCGCGCTCACCAAGACCTGGCTCGCGCAGCGGCAAGGGCTGGACCCGCACGAGGTCGTCACGGTCTCCGTCATGCCGTGCACCGCCAAGAAGTTCGAGGTGGGACGCCCCGAGATGGCGCGCGACGGCATCCCGGACGTCGACGCCGTCCTCACCACGCGCGAGCTCGGCCGCATGCTCCACCAGGCGGGCATCGACTTCACGCACCTGCCCGACACCGAGTTCGACAACCCGATGGGCGTGTCCACGGGCGCGGCCGACATCTTCGGGACCACCGGCGGCGTCACCGAGGCCGCGCTGCGCACGGTCTACGAGGTGGTCACGGGCCGGCAGCTGCCCTACGACGCGATCCAGCTCACGGCCATCCGCGGCCTGGCGCAGATGAAGTCCGCGACCATCCGGCTGGAGGACGTGCTGCCGCAGTGGTCCTTCCTCGAGGGCGTGGACGTGCCCATCGCGGTGACCAGCGGCCTCAAGGGTGCCGCGGTGCTCATGGACCAGATCGTCGCCGGCGCCAGCCCGTACCTGTTCATCGAGGTGATGGGGTGCCCGGGCGGGTGCATCAGCGGCGGCGGCCAGCCCCGCCCCACCACCGACGAGATCCGGCACAAGCGCATGGCGGCGCTGTACCGCGAGGACGCCGGCAAGCCGTTGCGGAGGTCGCACACGAGCCCCGCGATCCAGCAGGTGTACGCGGAGTTCCTCGGCTCGCCCGACGGGCACCTCTCGCACGAGCTGCTGCACACCCGGTACACGGCCCGGCGGCCGGTCTGACCCGGCCGCCGAGGCCGGGCGCGTCCAGGGAGTGACCGAAGCCGTCCCAAGAGTGAGGGGATGTTTCTGGGTCGGAAGTCCGGTTCGACTTGTGAAGCATTTCTCTAGCCTGGTGGTTGACACGGGGCGCACCGCAGAGCCCCTCAGACGAGGGCTGGGTCGCCCAGACGGCGATCCCGCCCGCCCACGGAGGTCGGGACGTGACCACAACGGCCGAGCAGGACACCGTCGCCGGCGACTCGCCGCAGGGCGTCGTCACCGTCACGGTGAACAACCGTGAGATGCAGGTGGTCGAGGGCCTGACCATCCTGCAGTCGCTGACGCAGGAGGGGGTCGAGATCCCCTCGCTCTGCCACGACCCCCGCCTCGAGCGCTCGAACGCCAGCTGCGGCCTGTGCGTGGTCGAGGTGGGCGAGGACGCGCCGCGCGACGTCAAGGCGTGCCTGACGCCGATCCGCGCCGGCATGACCATCACCACCCACAACGAGCGCCTCGAGGCGTACCGCAAGGTCCGCCTCGAGCAGCTGCTCTGCGACCACAACGCCGACTGCGTCGCCCCGTGCGTGGAGGCCTGCCCGGCGAACGTCGACATCCAGACCTACCTGCGCCGCGTCGGCGACGGCAACTTCGAGGCCGCCGTCCGCGTCATCAAGGACCGCAACCCCTTCCCGTCGGTGTGCGGTCGCGTGTGCCCGCACCCCTGCGAGGCGGCGTGCCGCCGCAACCTCGTCGACGAGCCGGTCGCCATCAACTACGTCAAGCGCTTCGCCGCCGACTGGGACATGGCCCGCGAGACGCCGTGGGTCCCGCGCGTCGCTGCCTCCACCGGCAAGACGATCGCCGTCGTCGGCGCCGGCCCCTCCGGGCTCGCGGCGGCCTACTACGCGGCACTGGCCGGCCATGCCGTGACGGTGTTCGAGAAGCAGCCCCACGCCGGCGGCATGATGCGCTACGGCATCCCCGAGTACCGCCTGCCGAAGGTGACGCTCGACAACGAGATCGGCGTCATCCAGAAGATGGGCGTGCAGATCGTCACCGGCAAGGCCCTGGGCACCAACCTCAACCTCGAGGACCTGCAGCGCGACTTCGACGCCGTCTACCTGGCGATCGGCTCCTGGCGGGCGACCCCGCTGCGGATCGACGGAGAC
>JAJYTJ010000193.1:3092-6680 GCA_021793115.1 Actinomycetes bacterium
CCATCCCGCTCGGCCGCACCGTCGTCATCGGCGGCGGCAACACGGCCATCGACTGCACGCGCACCGCGCTCCGTAGCGGCGCCGACCACGTGACGCTCGTCTACCGGCGCAGCCGCGAGGAGATGCCGGCCGAGCCGTACGAGATCGAGGAGGCGGAGCACGAGGGCGTCGAGATGATGTACCTCACCGCGCCGACCAAGATCACGCTCGGCCCGAACGGGGTCAAGCAGCTGCACTGCCTGCGCATGGAACTCGGCGAGCCGGACCGTTCCGGCCGTCGTCGCCCGGTCCCGGTGGAGGGCAGCGACTTCGTCATCGAGGCCGACACCATCATCGGCGCCATCGGTCAGAGCACCGACACCGGCTTCCTGTACAACGACCTGCCGGTGCGCCTCAACAAGTGGGGCGACATCGACATCGACGGCCGCACCATGAAGTCGTCGGAGAGCAAGATCTTCGCCGGCGGCGACTGCGTCACCGGCCCGGCCACCGTCATCCAGGCCGTCGCCGCCGGCCGGCGCGCTGCCATCGCCATGGGCGAGTTCGTCACCCGCGGTTACGTGCGCCCCGGCCACGAGGACTACACGTGCTCGCGCGGCACCCTGGAGGACATGCCGCGCGACGAGTTCGCGGCCATCCCCAAGGTCAAGCGCGCGACGATGAACGGCCTTCCCGTCGAGAAGCGCATCAAGAGCTTCGTCGAGGTCGAGACCGGCCTCACCGAGGAGCAGGCCCGCGCCGAGGCGCGCCGGTGCCTGCGCTGCGGCTGCACCAAGCGCGACCACTGCGCCCTGCGCAACGAGGCCTCCGGTCACGACGTCGTCTTCGAGACGCCGCTGCACGTGCGGCCGTACTCCCCCATGGCGTACGACCACCCGTTCATCATGCGGGACAACAACAAGTGCATCTCGTGCGGCCGCTGCGTCACGGCGTGCGCCGAGGTCGAGGGCGTCGGGGTGCTGGCGTTCCAGTACTCCAACGGCCAGCTGCGCGTCGGCACGCACAACGGCCTGCCGCTGTCGCAGACCGACTGCATCAGCTGCGGCCAGTGCGTGCGCGCGTGCCCGTGCGGGGCGCTGGACTACCGCCGCGAGCGCGGCAAGGTGTTCCGCGCCATCAACGACCCGACGAAGAAGGTCGTCGGCTTCGTCGCCCCGGCCATCCGCACCGTCATCGCCGCCGAGTACGGCCTGACACCGCAGGAGGTCGGGCCCTTCATCGCGGGCCTCATGCGCAAGGTGGGCTTCGACAAGGTGTTCGACTTCACCTTCGCCGCCGACCTCACGATCATGGAGGAGGCGACCGAGTTCCTCGGCCGCGTCGAGCGCGGCGGCGTCATGCCGCAGTTCACCAGCTGCTGCCCGGGCTGGGTCAACCTCGTCGAGCGCCGCTACCCCGAGCTCATCCCCCACCTGTCCAGCTGCAAGAGCCCGCAGCAGATGATGGGCGCCACGGTGAAGAACCACTTCGCCAAGACCGCGGGCATCGACCTCGACGACCTCTACGTGGTCTCGATCGTCCCGTGCATGGCGAAGAAGACGGAGGCCGCGCGCGACGAGTTCGCGCCGGACGGCGTCCGGGACGTCGACGCCGTGCTCACCACGCTCGAGTTCCTCGAGATGGTCCAGTTCCTCCGGCTGCAGAAGGAGGAGATCGAGCCGGGCGAGTTCGACGAGCCCTACCACCAGGTGTCCGGCGCCGGCATGCTCTTCGGCGCCTCCGGCGGCGTCGCCGAGGCCGCGATGCGCATGGCCGTCGAGACGCTGACCGGCGAGGTGCCGGACAAGCTCGACTTCGAGGAGCTGCGCGGGTTCGAGGGCGTGAAGACCGCGACCTACGTGGCCGGTGGCACCACCGTCCGCGTCGCCGTGGTCTCGGGCCTCAACAACGCCGCACCGCTGGTGCAAAAGGTCGTCGCCGGCGAGGACGTCGGCTTCGACCTCATCGAGATCATGGCCTGCCCCGGCGGGTGCATCAACGGCGCGGGCAACCCCGTGGCCACGAGCACCGGCGAGGCCGTCGCCCGGCAGAAGGTCCTGGTCAACATCGACAAGACCTCACCGCTGCGCACGTCGCAGGCGAACCCCGACATCCTTCGGCTCTATGACGAGTTCTTCGGCGAGCCGAACTCGGAGCTGGCTCACCACCTGCTCCACACGGAGTACACGCCGTTCCGGCGCTGACCTCCGCACCCCGGTCGGCGCCTCCGGTGCCGATCATCAAGCCCATCCGGAAGGCTCACACGCCCATGAAGCGGCTCGTTCGCGCCCTCGTCGGCTCCGTCGCGGTCGCGGCGCTGCTGCTCGGCTGCTCCAGCCAAGCGGCGACACCCGCCACGACAGCCCCGGCCACCACATCCCCTGCCACCGCGGCCACGACTCCGGCCGAGCACGTCACCATGAACATCGCGTCGCTCAAGGGACCGACGACGATGGGCCTGGTCAAGCTCATGGACGACGCGAGCAAGGGCGTCGGCAAGCAGGACTACAAGGTGACGATGTACGGCTCGCCCGACGAGGTGGTACCGCTCGTCGTGCAGGGCAAGGTCGACGTAGCGCTCATCCCGTCCAACCTGGCGGCCGTGCTCTACCAGCAGACGAAGACGGCTGCCGGCCCCGCGCTGCAAGTCGCGGCCATCAACACGCTGGGCGTGCTCCAGCTCGTGGAGAACGGCGACTCGGTGCACAGCTGGGCCGACCTCAAGGGCAAGACGATCTGGACCACCGGCAAGGGCACCACGCCGGAGTACACGCTCGACTACCTGCTGGAGAAGAACGGCCTCAACCCGGCCAAGGACGTCAACGTGCAGTTCGAGTCCGAGGCGACCGCGCTCGGCTCGCGCCTCGCCGCGACCCCCGGCACGCTCGCGGTGCTGCCGCAGCCGTACGTCACGGTCGTCGAGAAGCAGAACGCCGCGGTGCGCTCCGTCTTCGACTTCACCACGGAGTGGACCAAGGTGAGCCCGGCGGGCTCGCAGCTCATCACCGGCGTCCTCGTCGTGCGCACCGCCTTCGTCAAGGCCCACCCGGCGGCGTTCGCGGACTTCCTCGCGGACTACCGGTCCTCGACGGCGTTCACCAACGACGACCCCGCCGCGGCTGCGGCGCTCATCGCCAAGGCGGGCATCGTGCCGGCGGCGCCGATCGCGCAGGCGGCCATCCCGGGCAGCCACGTCACCGACATCACGGGTGCGGAGATGAAGACCGCGCTGTCCAGCTATCTGCAGGTGCTGTTCGCCGCGGATCCGAAGTCGGTCGGTGGCAGCATGCCCGGCGATGACTTCTACTTCGGTTCCTGACTCCGGGACCGCTCACCAGCCTCGTCAGGATCCCTGGCGGGTGGCGCGCCCGCTGCTGGCCATCGCCTTCTGGCTGGCCGTGTGGCAGGGCGCGTCGCTCGCCGTGGGCTCGCACGTGCTGCTCGTCGGGCCGTGGGAGGTCGCGGTCCGGCTGACCCAGCTGGTGCCGACGCCAGGCTTCTGGTCCGCGGTGGGCCGGACGTTCGGGCGGATCACGCTCGGGTTCGTCCTGGCGGCGGTCGTCGGGGCGCTGCTGGCCGCGCTGTCGGCGGCCTCCCGGTGGACCCAGG